>CABRLN010000028.1 GCA_902471875.1 uncultured Clostridium sp. | reverse complement strand
TTGATAGGCTGCGTGTGTAAGTGTCGTGAGGCATTCAGCTTGGCAGTACTAATAGGTCGGAAGCTTGACCATAAGTTGATTGGTTTAGTTTTGAAATCTCTCTGTTTTGCTTTTTCTTTATTCAGTTTTCAGGGTGCAGAAAAGAGCACTGCATAATATATGCACCATTAGCTCAGTTGGTAGAGCACCTGACTCTTAATCAGGGTGTCCCGGGTTCGAGTCCCTGATGGTGCACCACAACCGAGGCAATGGAAGAAGAGAAGTCACCTTTGACCTCGAGTAGATGGCTCGTTGGTCAAGCGGTTAAGACTCCGGCCTCTCACGCCGGCAACGGGGGTTCGATTCCCCCACGAGTCACCATGAGAGACTAAATTAGATGTCTTCGTAAATTAAAAGTGATTTACAAATGAGTGAATCGAACCCGAGAGGGCTTTGAACGTAAAGAAAACATTTCAGTGAAATGTTTTTAGTGAAAAGTTGTGAGCACGGTAGTGCGAGCAGTCAAGCATGAACGCTTGGTCGAGTCACCATGAGAGACTAAAAAATTTAATTTAATATGAATATTTACACACAAAAGTGTGATAAATATATATGTAGGGAAACCTACAAGACAAAGTTGGTGTTGATGACGCTGAGGATCCACCTGTTCCCATCCCGAACACAGAAGTTAAGCTCAGTAGTGCCGAAGATACTTGGTTGGTGACGGCCCGGGAAAATAGGAAGACGCCAACATTTGTGTATTTTCTAATTTGTTTTGTCTATTTTGTTAGTGCAATCTTTTTACCTTGTGTGAACATTTTATGCATAACAAAGAAGTGTAAGTACACCTTACCGATATTCCTCCATAGCTCAGTCGGTAGAGCGCATGACTGTTAATCATGATGTCACTGGTTCGAGCCCAGTTGGGGGAGCCAATCAGAAACCGCATAAATAAGCTGAAAACGGCTTGTTTATGCGGCTTTTTGCTGTTTGTATAACGATATTGTGATTTACACAATTCAGTTACATTTAGTTAAAGAGTATTAATGATAATGAAATTGATATTACAACACAACAAATTCTATTTTTATATTTCTAAATTCTTTATGTGTTGTATCAGAAATAGCTTTAAAAATGCTTCTATAGAATTCATTATGACATTAGCAAGATAGTTTTACTGTTTCCTGTGAAAACATGCAGGATGCAGAGCCGGACATTGTAGATTGGTTGAAAGAACTTGGATATGCAGCATGATTATAAAATAGAGTGTCAAAAGTTAAATAAATATTAGAAAGGTAAAAACATAGATGTGTTTTGATAGGAATGGATCTATACGGTTGTTCGTCTATTTTTAATTAATTAATGAAGCACAGAAATACGGTGAAAATCCATGCTGATGAATTTAGCGGATATTTTACCAATTCAGATAACTATCAAGAAAATTTTGAAGATGGATTTATCAGTTGTTTTTATAGTTGATTATAATTGAAGAAAATATATTTATCAATTGTAAGGCATACTGAAATAATACTTAACCAAGAAACTACATACTAAAAGCCGAAGAACTTGTACTTATTACAAATTCTTCGGCTTTTTTATTTTACAGATAACTTATTAATAATTTCCATGTCAGGCCAGTATCCCCAACTTTCAGTTATAATGCCATTTTCTACACGGAAGTTTTCTAGAAACTCCCATTCAACTTGTCGAAATGTAGGTTTTAACCCCATATATTCACCAACATGAATACCGGAAAAAACAAACCGACCGGCAACCAGATTTCCTTCTTCAATAAGGTCGCATACTGTAACGTGAATAGAGTCAAAGGCTTTTTCTAATATGTTTAAAACATGTACTGCATCTTCTGGATTTCTGGCACTTGCAGGGCTGTGATCATAGTATTTTGAAAATAACAATTCTCGAACTTTGCAATAGTCATGTTCATCGTATCCGTAGCGAAAAAAATCTTGGACTATTTTTTTATTCTCCATAGGGCTTCCTCCTAAATTCGGTAAGATGTATTTAATATAATTAGACTTGCTTTAATAAAATTACAGAACTATTTATTAAAATAATATTATATATTTTAGCATATTAGGCTATTTTTATCAAGTGAAATTTATACAACTACCAGTATTGCTTTATTTAATTGTCGAAAAAAGTAAGTTATAATTGTATTAAGATATTAAAATTTTAATTTTGTAAAAAATGGTGGTGTTTTTATAAATGGGTATTGTTAAAAGATATTAATTTTAATTGGGTTAAAATTGTTAGAATTTAATTATGTAAAAAGATGGTGATATTTTTATGAACGAATTTGGTAAAAACTTAAAACGGTTAAGAAATCAAGCAGGGTATACACAAGACCAAATGGCCGAAAAATTAATGATTTCATCTACTCAATATAAAAATTATGAACAAGGAATTTGTTATCCACATATAGAGAAAATAATTTCTTTATGTAATATTTTTAATGTATCAGCTGATTACTTGTTAAGAAATGAGGACAGAATATTTCAGGATTATGCTACATCTGCCTTTTTTCAAGAACTTTGTAAAATGAGTGATAAAGAGTCAAAAGCAATTTTTTATGCTTTTGAAAAACTGGTAGATTATAAAAGAACATATTCATAAATTATTGACTTCCGTAAGTAAAATTATCTGTTTTTTGTAAAAATATTATATTCATTAATATTAAAATAGGTTTTAGATTTTTTATTGGAAAATTATGCGGTAGATATTATAGGTTACCTACTGTACAGTTAATACTTTAAACTGAAGGAGGAGATTATATGAATTATATGGAGAAATATGAAGAATGGTGTACAAACGATTATTTTGATTTATCAGACAGAAAAAAATTGCGTGAAATGGAGCAAGACACGAAAGCAATAAAAGAATGTTTTTCAGATGAATTAACATTTGGTACAGGTGGGTTACGGGGAATAATTGGTCTTGGCACAAAAAGATTAAATAAATACACAATAAGAAAAACGACACAAGGACTTGCCAATTGGATGAAACTAAATAAAAAAGATAAATTTGCTGTAATTGCATATGATTCCAGAAATATGTCTTTTGAATTTGCACAGGAAGCAGCGCTTTGTTTGGCTGCAAATGGCATATGTGTGTATTGTTTTTCAGCCGAAACACCAACACCTGTTTTGTCTTATGCAGTAAGGTATCTACATTGTTCAATAGGAATTGTTATTACTGCCAGTCATAATCCGGCTCAATACAATGGTTATAAAGTGTATGGAGCAGACGGTGCACAAATTGTTTCACCGACAGACCGACAGATTTTGAGCAGCATTACAGAAATTAATAATTATCAGCATATAAAAACGATTGGATTGGAAGAAGCAAGGTCGTGCGGATTATATTTAACTGTCCCTGATGAAGTAGAATTATCTTATTTAGAAGAAATTAAAAGCAAAATGATAGATACAGCACATATCAGCAAGGCAAAGCAGGACTTGAAAATAGTTTATACACCGCTACATGGTACAGGTGGAAGATTTGTTATTCCACTTTTAAAGTCAATTGGCTATAAAAATGTATATGTTGTGCCGGAGCAAAAAGAACCTAACGGAAACTTTCCAACAGTGCAGGTACCAAATCCTGAAGAACCGGAAGCATTTAATATGGCATTGCAATTGGCTAAAAACGTAGATGCAGATATTGTGTTGGCAACAGACCCTGATGCAGACAGGGTTGGATTGTATGTAAAAGAAGCAAACAGTGTAGATTATGTTCGGTTTACAGGTGATATGATGGGTGTTCTAATGGCAGAATATCTTTTTTCAAAAAGAAAAGAAAAAGGAACGCTTTCTTCTAACGGAGCAGTGGTAAAAACTATTGTTACAACCAATATGATTGATAAAGTTGCAAAGCAGTATGGATTAACTTTATTTGAAGTATTAACCGGCTTTAAGTATATTGGCGAAAAAATAAAGCAGTTTGAAAGCAGTAAAAAATATCACTTTGAGTTTGGTATGGAGGAAAGCTACGGAAGCTTGTCTGATATATATGTTCGTGATAAAGATGCGGTTACAGCAACAGCAATATTATGCGAAATAGCTGCATTTTACAAAAGTAAGGGAATGACATTGTTAGATTACATGCAGACGCTTTATGAAATGTATGGATATTATAAAGAGTCACAAACATCTATTAATTTATCTGAGGATATTGATTTAAAGAGTTTAGTGAAAAAACTTTACGATAAGGCAACAAGTTATATTCATAACTTCCGTGTTACAGCAATTAGAGATTATAGAAAGGGAATTCGAACACAAATTTCAACAGGAAAATCAGAAAAATTACAGCTTCCACCTTCAGATGTTTTATATTTTGAGTTGGAAAATTGTGCTTGGTGCTGTGTAAGACCTTCAGGCACAGAACCCAAAATAAAAATGTATTTTGGTGTACAGGGAAAAGATGCGGTTGATGCAGAAAAGAAATTACGGCAATTAAAAAATGATTTTGTTTTGGCAGTAAAGGATGTGATGATGTGAATAAAACTGCTTGTACATCTCCCTTAGAATTAAATGAAGATATATTTAAGCTAAAACCTGTATGTAAAAAATATATATGGGGAGGCAAAAAGCTGATACAGGATTATCATAAATCCGCAAATACCGAGACAGTTGCAGAGACATGGGAGTTGTCTTCTCATGAGCAGGGGGTTTGCGAAATAGCAAGCGGGGTACTGAAAGGAGTAAACTTTGTTGATTTTTTGCAAAAAGCTGACCAAAGCATTTTAGGACAAAAATGCTTGCAGTGTGAAAAGTTTCCATTGTTAATTAAGTTAATTGATGCACAGCAAGCGTTATCTATCCAAGTGCATCCGGATGATTCATACGCATTAAAAAATGAAAATGAATATGGTAAAGCAGAGATGTGGTATGTGATAGATTGTGAAGAAGATGCTTTTATCTATTATGGTTTTAAAAAAAATGTAACCCAAAAAGAGATTGAACAAAAGCTGAATAAGGGGACGTTTACAGACTTATTAAATAAAGTCCGAATACAAAAAGGAAATGTAATTTATATAGCACCCGGTATTATACATGCACTTGGTCCGGGAGTGTTGGTTTATGAAATTCAGCAAAATTCCAATTGTACATATAGAGTTTATGATTATAATCGTACAGATGAGTTTGGAAATCAAAGGGAGCTTCACCTTAATAAGGCTTTTCAGGTTCTTAATTTTCATATGCAGAACGCAGAAATACAAACAATACCGGAAGAAGTATCAAGAGGATATAAAAGACAATGTTTACTAAGTAATAAGTACTTTGTTACAGAAAAATATGAAGTAATAAAGCAATGTATTTTACATGTAACCTCTCAGTCATTCTTAGCCGTTACAGTAATAGACGGTTGTGGATTAATGAAAGGCAAACATTGCACTTTGGAGGTTCAGAAAGGCGACACTATGTTTATTACAGCAGGAGAGAAGGAAATTACCATAATAGGAAATTGTGAGTGTTTACTTTCACACATTTAATATAAAAAGAAAAGGAGAAAAATATCATGAAAAAAGCATTAATTACAGGAATTACAGGACAGGATGGATCTTATTTAGCAGAATTGTTGCTAGAAAAAGGTTATGAAGTATATGGACTTTTTAGAAGAAAAAGTACCAATGATTATGGAAATATAGGTCATTTAATTGATAAAATTCACCTTATTTATGGAGATATGAGTGACTTATCCTCTCTGATAAAAGCTGTACAAATAAGCAATCCTGATGAAATATATAATTTAGCAGCACAATCCTTTGTGGGTGTATCTTGGACACAGCCTATATATACTAATGATGTTAACGGGGCAGGTGTAACCTTGCTGCTTGAAGCTGTACGTACAGTAAAGCCAAATGCACGTGTTTATCAGGCTTCTACAAGTGAATTGTTTGGTTTAGTTCAGGAAATACCTCAAAAAGAAACAACACCGTTTTATCCACGCAGTCCATATGGGGTTTCAAAATTATATGGACATTGGATTGCTAAGAACTTTCGTGAAAGTTATGGGATGTTTGTAAGCTGCGGTATTTTGTTCAACCATGAATCACCAAGAAGAGGTTTAGAGTTTGTAACAAGAAAAATAACACATACGGTTGCTAAAATATATCATGGTTGTGAAGATGTACTGTCTTTGGGTAATTTAAATGCGAAAAGGGACTGGGGTCATTCAAAAGATTATGTTTATGCTATGTGGCTTATTTTGCAACAAGGCAATCCTGACGATTATATAATTTCAACAGGTGAAATGCATTCGGTAAGAGAATTTGCTGAAGAAGCGTTTCGCTGTGTTGGTATAAATATACAGTGGAAAGGAGAGGAAGATAAAGAAATAGGATATGATGAAAATACAGGAAAAGTATTGGTCAAAGTAGATGCCAATTTATATAGGCCTGCAGAGGTAGAATTGCTTATTGGTGATTGTTCTAAAGCGAAAAAGGTACTAAATTGGGAGAAACAATATAATTTTAAGCAATTGGTTTCTTGTATGGTTGACAATGATTTGAAATTAATAGAAAAAAGTATGAGGTAAGTTAGAGTATGAATGTAGAAGGTAAAAGAGTTTTAGTAACAGGAGGAACAGGCTTTGTAGGGTCACACGTTGTATCAAGGTTAAAGCAAAGAAGATGCAGCCATATTTTTGTTTCACAAAGCAAGGAATTTAATTTATTACGAATGGATGATATTCAAAATTTATTTGAAATTTGCTGTCCTGATATTGTTATTCATTTGGCTGCTAAGGTTGGTGGAATTGAAGATATAAGAACACACCCGGGAAGTTATTATTTTGAGAATACTCTTATGGGAACACTATTGTTAGAACAGTGCAGACTTTTTAATGTGAAGAAATTAATTATAGTTGGAACTGGTTGCTCATACCCCGAAAATGCAAAAATTCCTTTTAAGGAATCAGATTTTTGGAATGGATATCCTGAAAAAACAAACGCTTCTTATGGTATTGCAAAACGTGGGCTTTATCAGCAATGCCTTGCTTATAATATGCAATACGGAATGGATTTTTCATATTTGATTCCTACAAACGCCTATGGTGAAGGTGATCATTTTGCTTCTAAAAATTGCCATGTTATACCTTCGTTGATTAAAAAAATATATAAAGCGAAGACATACGAAGAAAAATCAATTACAGTTTGGGGAACAGGTAATTCAACAAGGGAATTTATGTATATAGGTGACATTGCACAAGCAATTATAGATTCGACATTTTTATATGATGATTTAGAACCGCTGAATATTGGTACAGGCATAGAAACAAGTATTAAAGAATTGGTTAGTATGATTGCTGAATTAATCGATTATAAAGGTGAGATTATCTGGGATTCAACAAAACCGGAAGGATACAGCCGCAAATGTTTATGTGTAGATAAAATGCGAAAGATTATGCCAAATTTGTCCCCTGTACCGTTATATGAAGGATTGAAAAAAACAATTTGTTGGGCGGAAAAGCAGAATATTTTGCTTTGATTTTTGCTTAAAATATTTCATATGTAAAATGTAGAAAGGAAAGTGTTAAAAATGAGTCAAAATATTCGAGCTTCCCAAACGGAATCGTTTTATAAAATGTTATTGAAGATAGCATTTCCTATTACGCTGCAAAGTCTTATTCAGTCGGCACTTACTATTATTGACCAGATGATGGTAGGACAACTGGGAGAACAAGCAATTTCGTCTATAGCAATTGGAAATAAATTTTTTATTGTATATCAATACTTAGTGGTAGCAATTACCGGCGGAGTGGGAATTTTTATTGCACAATTTTGGGGTAAAAAAGAAATGTCCAACATTGTAAAAACATTAAAGCTACCAATTTTTATGGGTGGAATTGTATTTGCTGCATTTTTTTTGCTTGTAGCTATTTTTCCGCAACAAAGCATACGAGTGTTTTCTGCTGATTCCAATGTAATTGAACAGGGGGCGGTAGTACAAAAGATTTATCTTATAAGTGCATTGCCTGTATTATTAACAAATATATATGCTACACTGTTACGGAGTACCTGTCGGGTAAAAGTACCGATGATTACAGGAATTATTTCCATTGTTTTGAATACTATGTTAAATTACATACTTATTTTTGGCAAGTTTGGTTTAGAACCAATGGGTGTATATGGAGCAGCATATGCTACTGTAGTGGCACGTGTTGTAGAAACAGTTATACTTATTACTGTTGTTCATATTAAGTCAGATGTAAGATTTAACATACTTGACGTATTTAGAAATAAACTGGATGTTACTTTTATTAAGCGGTGCTTAAAATCAATTTGGCCTCTTTTTATTCTGAATGTGGTTTTTGTATCATCAGATACAATATATTCCAGCTTATACGGTAATATGGGTACAGACGAAATGGCAGCAATATCCATTATGTTTCCTTTACAGGGTTTTTCTATTGGGCTGTTTAATGGTATAAGCAGTGCTACCGCCATTATTTTGGGAGTAAAACTGGGAGGCAAGGAAATTGATGTTGCAAAAAAATATGCGGTACGAATTTTAAAAATTTCTACAATATTAACACTGATTATTGCTGTAATATTAGCCGTATCATCTAATTGGTATCTTAGTATATATAATATTAATGATGTTGTTTTTGAAATAAGTCATAATTTAGTTTTGGTTGCCGCATTGTTTTTATGTGTACGAGTGTTAAATATGGTTATAGGCCAGGGCATTATACAAAGCGGCGGCAATACTCGTTATATTTTGTTTTTAGATATTATCGGTATGTGGTGTATTGGTGTGCCAATTGCTTTCATAAGCGTTATGTTGTTTCATTTTCCAATATACTGGGTTTATTTTATGATTTCCTTGGAAGAGGTGGTACGCTTAATACTTGGTTTAAGAAAAGTTAAAAAAGGTGACTGGGCAAAGAATTTGGTAGAAGATATTTCGATGTAGTGATAAAGGAGTGAATTCAATGGAAACAAAATTAAAAAGAGGCAGTGGAGTACTGTTACATATTACTTCTTTACCAGGGTTATTTGGAATTGGTGATTTAGGAAAAGAGGCATATAAATTTGTTAATTTTCTAAAACGTGCAAAACAAATGTACTGGCAGATTTTGCCGACAGGCGAAATTGGGGAAGAAAATTCGCCTTATAAATGTTGTTCTGCTTTTGCAGGAAATTGGTTAATGATTAGTATAGAACAACTTATGGATGCTGGTCTTCTTTCTTTTGACGACTTACCCTTTGAAACTGATTATTTACATAAAGAAGTAAATTATGAAGCTGTGAAGGTGCTAAAGTACAAATTGCTTATGACAGCATATAAAAAGTTTAAAGAATTACCGCAAAACACGTTGCTAAATAAAGAGTACCAAACTTTTATAAAAGAAAATCAATATTGGTTAGATGATTATGCTGCTTTTAAAGTTGCAGCAAAAAGGTTTGGTACGCAGAATTGGTCTGCTTGGGATTCAGATATAAAAAAAAGAAATCCTGATGCTTTGAAACACTTATGTGCAGAATATTTTGATATATATGAGTCGTCTAAATTTATACAATTTTTGTTTTTCAAACAATGGAAAGCACTGAAACAATATGCAAATAATAACGGGATTAAAATTATAGGAGATATTCCGATTTATGTGGATTATGAAAGTGCAGATGTGTGGTCATCACCGAAATTATTTGATTTAGATGAAGATTTGCGGTGCAAAAATGTAGCCGGAGTTCCACCTGATTATTTTGCAAAAAACGGACAAATTTGGGGTAATCCGCTGTATAACTGGAAAGCGCATAAAGACACAAATTTTGATTGGTGGAATAAAAGAGTACAGTTTACATTAAAAATGGTGGACTACTTGCGTATTGACCATTTTAAAGGTTTTAGCAGTTATTATGCTATACCGGCCCGAAATGCTAGTGCGGCAAATGGAGAATATTTTTCTGCACCTGGAATGGATTTGTTGAAAAGCTTTCAGAAGAATATACAAGACATGCCTATTATTGTGGAAGACTTGGGAAATGTTGATAAAGATTTGGAAGATTTACGGGACTCTTTTTCATTACCGGGTATGAGGATTTTGCAATTAGGATTTAAAAACAAGAATACTTCAGGTTATCATCCTGAATTTTTACCGCATAATTATTTGCCAAATTCAATAGTATATACCGGTACACATGACACTATGACAGTTAAACAGTGGTTTGAAGATGAAAGTATAGATTCAAGTGAAATAGAAAACTTTGAAAACTATATTCATAAAAAGTGTACAAAGGAAGATATTTGTTGGGAAATGATTCGCCTTCTGTTGTCTTCGGTTGCAAGTGTTGCCATTATTCCTCTTCAGGATATTCTTGAGTTGGGGGAAGAGGGACGTATGAACTATCCCGGTACGTTAGGCAAAAGTTGGAAGTGGCGTTATTTAGAGAAAGATTTAAATCTGCGCAGTGCAAAAAAATTGGCAGAATTAACAGAATTGTATGGTAGAGCACAATAGTGTATAGGAGGTAACAACATGAATACTAGTGTTTGTTTTCAAACTGAAAATGGGATTTTTATAGAATTTTATTTAACAGAAGATAATTATTTGTGCATTAAGTGTAATGTTGCAAATGAGGAATATACAGAAAACCCATTTAAAATCCATAAGCCTGCAAAATTGGTGGAAATAAAAGATTCTGAAGAATTTTGTATAGGAGAATTTTGGGTAAAAAAAGAAAGTAACGGATATTCCTTATTTACAGCAGATAGAAAAATAATTTATCGGTCAGAGTTAGAAATTGTATATGATAAAAATGGTGCCTTTGTTGCCATTGAATCTGAGTGGGATCGTGTAGGATTAATTCAAACCCTTAAAGAAAAACGTACTTATTTTAATCAGGAAATGTTTTTTGGTATGGGAGAAGCGTCGGATACCATATCGTTAGAAAATCACGAATTTACATTATATCATACGGCTGATTTAGGAAATCAGGAATTGCTTTATATTCCATTTTATTTTACAAAAAAGGGATATGCTGTTTATTACAATGCAAATGGTAATGATGTAATAAAGTTTGAAAAGGTATCAGATGAAATTTTTAATGTATATTACAAAACAAAAGAACTGTACTTTGACTGTTATATGTATTCGGAATCATCTCCGCGAAAATTAATCTCAAAGTTTTATACATTTTCTGAATCAAATTCTTTACTTCCAAAATGGGCTTTTGGTTATATACAATCTAAATTTGGATATGAAAGTGAAGAGGAAATTTATGATTTGCTTGAAAAGTTTGACCAATACAATCTTCCTGTAAGCGCTATTGTAATTGACTATCATTGGTATAAATATATGGGCGATTTAGATTGGAACAGAGAGCGTTTTCCTAATTATGAAAAAATGTGTGATGATTTAAAGAAAAGAAATATAAAGCTGTTAACAATTTCTCAGCCTTATTATACTAAAGACTGTAAAAATTATGCAGAATTTGATGATGCAGGAATTTTTGCTAAACGTATAAAAGAAGTTACAAAACCAGTCACAATGATTTGGGGTGATTGGTGGTGTAAAGATTCACTGTATGGTTCCATTATTAATCCTATTGCAGAGAATGCGGACAAAATTATTGGTGAAAAATATGTCCAAATGAAAAAGAAGGGATTAGATGGATTTTGGCTGGATTTAGGTGAACCGGAAAATGTTCCGCCGCAAACCTATTTTAATCAATATCCGGAAGAAGAGTTTCATCTTCATTTTGCAAATGAATGGATTAAGCTGATTTATAATGCAGTTCAAAAGGTTTGCCCAAATGATCGCTTGTTTATTTTAAGCCGATGCGGATATACCGGTACAGCTAAGTATAATGTATCTGTTTGGTCAGGTGACAGTTCTTCTACATTTACTAATTTAGAAAAACAGATTGCAATAGGAATTAATGCAGGTTTAACAGGTTTTTCATATTGGGGCAGTGATGCCGGAGGCTTTTTAAGCCAGTTAAAACTACCGGAGGAAGAACTGTATATTCGTTGGTTGCAGTTTGCGTGTTTTACACCGGTGTTTAGAACACATGGTAAAAAGACACCAAGAGAACCATGGTGTTACGGAGGAAAAACTACTGAGCTGATTGTAGAACTTGTAAAGCTTAGAGATAATTTGCTTCCTTACATATATACTGCGGCTTATCAGACATATAAAAATGGCATTCCAATTATGCGGCCGATGTTTATGGAGCATCCTGATGATGAAAAGGCATGGAAAATAAACAAACAGTATTATTTTGGAGATAGTCTTTTGGTTGCTCCTATTTATAAACGTATTAATGAAGAAAATAAAAAATATGTATATCTTCCTAAAGGAGATTGGTTCGATTTTTATACCCTTCAACCTGTAAAATCCGGAGAAATTTATGTTAATTCCTGTATTGATAGAATACCGGTATATATTAAATCGGGTTCTGTTATGATATTTAAGAATGAGATACTTGTTGTTGATCCTGAAACAGAAAGTACATCACTTTGGTATAATGACGACGGAGAAACAAATGCATATCTTCAGGGTGATTATGAAGAAATAAAAATAACATTGTGTCAATCAGTCTTGTATTTTGACGGAGTAAAAAAAGAAAAAAATGTGCGAATAAAAATAGTAGATAAATCCGGAAATGTGAAAATTATAGATAATGTCGCATTAAATATTGACAATACAAAAGTAGAATTATAATGTTTGAAAGGAGAAGAAAAAATGTCACAATTTAAAATTCCGTTATCTGAGCCTTGTTTGAAAGGTGATGAAAAAAAGTATGTTACACAAGCCATTGATAGTCAATGGGTATCTGTTACAGGTCCGTTTGTAGGTGATTTTAAGAAGAAAGTTGAGAAATATGTTGATGCTAAAAATGCTATTCCAATGCAAAATGCCACAGCAGCCCTGCACATGGCAATGATTTTGATGGGAATTAATCCGGGAGATGCTGTTATTGTACCAACTCTTACATTTATTGCTTCTGTAAACTGTGTAAAACATGTAGGTGCAGTTCCTATTTTTATGGACTGTGATTTATATGGAAGTATGGACACAAAGAAACTAAGGCAGTTTTGTGAAAGGGAATGTACTTTTACAGAAAAAGGTTTGTATTGTAAAGAAACAAATCAAAAGATTTCTGCAATTGTTGTTACACATGTTTTTGGTAATATGGCAGATATAGAAACCATTATGCAAATTGCGGATACATATCATCTTAAAGTAATAGAAGACGCCGCACAGGCATTAGGAACATATTATACATCAGGAAAATATAAAGGAAGGTTTGCCGGAACTATAGGTGACTGCGGTGTATTTTCTTATAATTCTAATAAAATTATTACATGCGGAAGCGGAGGAACTTTAGTAGTAAAAGATGATGATTTGGCAAAAGAAGCGGTGTATTTAAGTACACAGGCTAAGGATGACCCACTTAGATATTTTCATGATAAGGCAGGATATAATTATCTGATGAATAACATACAGGCAGCGGTTGGAATTGCACAGATGGAACAATTAGAAGGATTTATTACCTCAAGAAAACGAAATTATGTGTTGTATGCAAAATTTTTAGAAGGAGTAAAAGGAGTAAAATTACTTCCTTTTAACCCAAATTGCAGACCTAATTACTGGTTTTATTCTTTAAAGGTAGATCCGGAATTTGGCATATCCAGAGATCAGCTTATGGATAAATTAATGGAGCAAAAGATCCAGACACGACCGGTTTGGGGCTTGGTTCATAGGCAAAAACCGTATGTACACAATATGGCATATAATATTGAAGTTGCCCTTGATTATTCAAGTAGTGTTCTGAATATTCCTTGCAGCAGTTCTATGACAGGAGATGAGGTAGAGCAGGTGGTACAAGCCATTATAAATAGTAAAAAGTAAGGGAGAATTGGGCAGTATGAATAAAAAAGAGTGCATTGCATTTTATATCTCTTCTCATGGATTTGGACATTTAACCCGCAGTTTGGCATTAATAGAGTATTTATTGCAGCATACGTCTTATTATATATATTTATGTTCCGGAGAATTGCAGATTTCTTATGCAAAAATATACCTGCACAAATATGCAAACAGGGTGTGTTATAGTGTTCAAAAGACAGATGTTGGTTTAATTAATAAAGAAAATTCTCTGTGTGTTAATTTAGAAACAACAAATAGTGAAGTAAAAAAGCTATTAAACAGCTACCCTCAAATTGCAGAATTAGAAGCAGAAAAACTAAAATTTTGTAATGTTGTTTTAATTGTATCAGACATATCTGCATTGGCATTTTTGGTGGGCAAAAATTTATCTGTAAAAACAATTGGTATTGCTAATTTTACTTGGGTTGACCAATATTTGGGAATTGGTGCAGACGAAGAAATTATTCAAAAAATGAAAGAATTATATTCATTGGGATATTATTACATAAAATATGATTTATCGTTAGCATTTTCTGGAGCACCGCAAAAAAGAACAGAAGAAAGTAATTTTATTGTTTCAAGACCTGTTTTAAAATCACGTGTTCATGAAATTCGTGAACAGTGCAAAATGTTGTACGCAAAAAAAACCGGTTTAGAAAGATTTCCTGAAATTCTTCTTCTTACGTTAGGTCAATCGGCCAATTTGCCGCCTATACGTTTGACTAATTTTAAGGGTGTAGTTCTTTATACACAAGGGGTAAGTATTAATGAAGATTCGCAGAAAAATTATATTCTTCAAAAAATTCCTTATAATGTAGAAGATACCCAGTCATACATTGCAGCAGCAGATATGGTAGTGTCCAAAGCCGGGTGGAGTTCGGTAGCAGAAGCTTTGGTTGCACACAGATATTTGTTTTTGATTGAAAGAGAAGGTGTTGATGATGACACAAATACAATTGAAACACTTTGTTCAAGAAGATTGGCTGTAAAGTTAAAACAGAATGAATTGAAAGAACTTAATTATACTCTTTTAAAAGAAAGGGCTGCAACACTAATTCAAACTGATAAATTATATACAATTAAAAACGACACAAAACATCTTTGTAATAAGATTATAGACTTAATTAACAAATAGCAGGAGGCGATTATGTTGATAAAAAGTGAAATTATTCAACACGAATTATGGGGACGTGTAGTTAGTCTGTGTAACGATGATGTAGAATTACAGGTAATGATTGATAAAGGTCCGCGTATTATAGGATTATTTTTTAAAGACAAAGAAAATATTTTTTTTGAAGATGTAAAAGATGAAGTTTCGGTACCTGAAGAAAAATTGAATATCTTTGGTGCAAATAACGGCTGGCATGCATTTGGCGGACACAGATTATGGGTAGCGCCTGAAACAGATGTAAGAACATATTATCCAGATAACAATCAAGTTGATTTTAGGCAAGAGGGTAACAAGTTTATTTTTACTTCTCCAATTGAAAAATGGACCAATTTGCAGAAACAAATGGTGATAGAATTTATTGAAGATAAAATAACAGTAACATATTATCTGACAAACAAAGGTGCATTTGCCATTAAATGCTCTCCTTGGGCATCTACAGCAGTAAGACCGGGAGGTGTATGTATATTGCCGCAATGTAAAAAGCATAGCGGATTAAGTGCAAATACGGCATTATCTATTTGGCCTTATACGCAACTAAATGACAGCCGATTTGAGATAAAACAAGATTATTTTTTGGTACATGCTACAGAAGAAGACAGAGAATTTAAAATAGGATATTTTTGTGAAGACGGTTGGGCAGGATATGTAATTGACGGGGTGATGTTTAAAAAAGAATTTTCTTCCGAATGCAATGTACATTATCCTAGTTACGGCTCTAACATTGAAATTTATACTTGTAAGGATATGTTGGAGATAGAGTCTGTGGGAAAGCTTCAGATTATAAAGCCTGAAGAAACGGTTTCACATATTGAACATTGGTCTGTATCATTGTTTAATGAAAAATCAAAATTATATTAATAAATAAAAGTAATAGTATCGGTTAGGATAAGAAATTTAAAATGTCAAGTATAAGGAGGTAGGGTAATGAAAGTATTAATATTGGCAGGAGGCAGCGGAAGCAGATTATGGCCCCTTAGTACAGAAAAATGTCCGAAGCAATTTTTAAAATTAATGAATTCGGATATTTCTCTGTTGCAAGATGTGTTTTTATGGGCATCTAAAATTACTGATATAAAAGATATTTTTATATTGACAAATGTAAAATATAAGGATATGGTTATACATCAAATAAAAGAAGTTCAAGAAGCTTATCGAACAGAAAATATACTTATTGAACCTTTAAAGAAAAATACATTACCGTCTATATATTATGGGGTAATATGCTCTTGCAAGGAAGAAGATAATGTGCTGGTTTTGCCGTCAGATCAAAAAAATTCTAATCAAGATCAATGGGTGAAGGAAATTAAAAAGACTCAAAAACTTGCAAAGGAATATATAGTTACATTTGGAATTTGTCCAAGTACACCGCACACACAGTATGGATATATTTGTCCTGATGAAAGTAAATATAATGGCTTTACTGTAAAGGAATTTAAGGAGAAACCCAATGAAATGCTTGCTCGTGAATACATAGAAAAGGGCTATTTATGGAATAGTGGAATTTTTTTATTTAACTCTGCACTTTTTATAAAAGAAGTAAAAAAGTATGCACCACAAATTTATAATGCATTTCAAAATTTATCTGAAATTACAAAAGGATTTGAAAAAATTACTGAAGGTGTTTCAATTGATTATGGGTTAATGGAAAAAACTGAAAAAGCTGCAGTAGTTCCAATAAATTTGGGCTGGAACGACATGGGTAATTTTGATTCTTTTTACGATGTATTTAAAAAAGATAAAAACAATAACATTTTATCAGATAATGAAACTATGATTCAGTCAAGCGGCAATTTAGTTATATCTGAAAATAAAAAGAAAGTAGTATTAATAGGAGTAAAAGACATGATTGTTGTTGAAAATGGAGATGCTCTTTTACTGTGTAAAAAATCATACTCACATAAAGTAAATGGAGAAAATATAAAATGATACATTTTTTAACAAATGTAATAGAAATGATTATAATGGAGGTAACTTTATGTCAAGATGTGCAGGAATATTAATGCCTATTACGGCATTACCATCTCGTTATGGGATAGGGACAATTGGAGAAGAGGCATATAAATTTGCAGATTTTTTAAAAGCCTCGGGAAATACTGTTTGGCAAATTTTGCCTGTTTGTCCAACAGGCTACGGAGATTCTCCTTATCAATCTTTTTCTAACTATGCAGGAAATCCATATATGATAGACCTGGATTTTTTAATAGAAGATGGTTTATTGACAGAAGATGATTTAAATAATAAAGATTGGATGGATCAATCGGACAAAGTTAATTATGCAAAGATATATCAAAACCGTTTTGCTGTATTGCGTATTGCCTTTAAACGATTTGCAAATTACAGTCAAAATAAATTTGAACAATTTATTATTGAAAACGAAAATTGGCTTGAAGATTATTCTTTATATATGGCATTAAAGAATTATTTTGAAATGCAGCCTTGGACAAAATGGCCGGATAATGATATTCGCATACGAAAACCACAGGCAATAAAAAAATATAAAAAGCAATTAGAAAATGATATTAAGTTTTGGAAATTTGTTCAATTTCTTTTTTACAGTCAATGGAAAAATTTTCGCAGCTATGTAAATAATTTAGGTATAAAGCTTATTGGGGATATGCCGATATATGTAGCAATGGACAGTGCAGATGTCTGGGCAAATCCAAATGTATTTTGGTTGGACGAACAATATAATCCTGTTAGAGTAGCAGGCTGTCCTCCTGATTATTTTTCAAAGCTTGGACAATTGTGGGGTAATCCGTTGTATGACTGGAATTACTTGAAAAAGACTGACTATAAATGGTGGTTTGACCGCATAGCCAGTGCAGAAAAATTATTTGATATTACACGAATTGACCATTTTAGAGCATTTGACGCCTACTATGCCATTCCATATCCTGCAGAAAATGCTGTTATAGGAGATTGGATGGAAGGTCCTGGAATTGAATTTTTTTCTTTAATGAAAGAAAAACTTGGAAATGTTTCTATTATTGCTGAGGATTTAGGTTTTGTAACTGATAGTATGCATAAGTTAATGGAAGCCTCAGGTTATCCGGGAATGAAAGTTTTGGAATTTGCGTTTGACAGTGCAGGAGACAGCAATCATTTGCCACATTGTTATGTACCAAATACAGTAGTATATACAGGAACACATGATAATGACACTGTTATGGGTTGGTTTGAGCATGCCTGCACGGAGGATGTACAGTTTGCCAAAAATTACTGTAATCTTACTGAAGAAGAAGGACTTAACTGGGGGCTTATTCGTACAGCCTATGCCAGTGTAAGTAACTATGCAATTATTCAAATGCAAGATATTTTAGGACTTGGAAGTGAAGCAAGATTTAATGTGCCTTCTACTTTAGGCGGAAACTGGCTTTGGAGAATGGAAAAAGATGTTCTTACAAAAGAGCTGGCAGATAAATTAAGAAAAATGATTAGTATGTATAGCCGACTGGAGGATAAATAATCAATGAACAAAAACAGAGTAATGACAAATCTTGAAGAATTTGCAAAAAGTCAATACTGTAAAAAAATAGAGGAGCTTTCTCCTACAGAATTGCATTTGATATTGGGGCGAGTTATAATGTCCGAAATTTATGACAGATGGGAAAAATCAAAAAAAATACATTCAAAAACACGCCGTGCATATTATTTGTCAGCTGAATTTCTTATGGGACGTATGATGTATAATAATCTTTATTGTATGGACGTTTTGGACGAAATTAAAAATCTTCTAGCAGAAAAAGGTATTGACATTAATCAGCTTGAAGAAATTGATGATGCGGCTCTTGGAAATGGAGGACTTGGACGTCTTGCGGCCTGTTTTCTTGACAGTGCAGCCACACACGATATTCCTTTAGATGGTTACGGAATTCGTTACAAATATGGTCTGTTTAAGCAGCTTATTAAAGATGGTTTTCAGGTGGAAGAAGCAGATGATTGGCAAAAATTTGATGACCCATGGAGTATACGCTGCGAAGATGACACGGTTCTTGTCCATTTTGCAGATCAGACAGTAAAGGCTGTACCTTATGATATGGCAATTATTGGTTATGGTACCGAAAATATTAACACCCTGAGGTTATGGCAGGCTGAAGCAGAATGTAATTTTAATTTTCTTGCCTTTAATGATGGCGACTATATTCAAGCTGTTGCAGACAAAAATGCCGCTGAGAATATTTCTAAGGTTTTGTACCCGAATGATAATTCAAATGAAGGAAAGATTCTTCGTTTAAAACAGCAATACTTTTTTTGCAGTGCTTCTCTTCAAGATGTTATTAAAAGGTATAAAATGATTTACGGTAATAATTTCAGTAAATTTTCACATCATGCTGCAATTCAACTTAATGATACACACCCTGTTATTGCAATTCCTGAGCTAATAAGGCTTCTTGTTGAGGAAGGGCTTAACTTTGATGACGCATTTAAAATTGCACAGAAAACATTCAATTATACTAATCATACAGTTATGTCAGAGGCTCTTGAAAAATGGAGTATTTCACTTATGCAGAATGTTATTCCCGAAGTTTATAAGTATATTGAAATGATTAATAATCATCTTATAAATGAACTTGTGTCAAAAGGATTTAATATTTCTATGCAGAATACAGATGTATCGGATTTGGAACCGTTTGTTCAGAAAGATAAGCATTCTAAAATACAGTTTGATAATATGAAAATTATAGATGACGGTGTTGTCCATATGGCAAGGCTTGCAGCATATGTATCAAGTCACATCAATGGAGTTGCTTGGATTCATTCGGAAATTTTGAAAAATGACGTTCTAAGAGATTGGTATGCATTGTACCCTGAACGTTTTCAGAATAAGACAAACGGCATTACACAACGCCGTTGGCTTGGTCTTTGTAACCCGGAATTGTCAAACTTCATAACAGATAAAATTGGAAGTGGTTGGTTGAAAGACTTAAGCGAGTTAAGTAAGCTTGAATCTATTATTGATGATGATATGATAATTTGCTTTAACTCAATTAAAGATGAGAAAAAGAAACAGCTTTCCAATTATATTCAGCGTTATGACAACATATATGTTGACCCGAATTTCATTTTTGATATTCAGGTTAAGCGTATGCATGAATACAAAAGACAACTCCTTAATGCTTTTTCTATTATGGATATTTACTTCAAACTTAAAAGCGGAGAATTAAAAAACTGGAATCCTACAGCTTTTATTTTTGGTGCAAAGGCGGCTCCGGGTTATGCAAGGGCAAAAGCAATTATTAAATATATTAACGAGATTGCTGAACTTATTAACAATGATAAAGAAGTTAATGATAAGCTTAAGGTTGTTTTTGTTTCAAACTTTAATGTGTCTTATGGCGAAAAAATTTATCCGGCAGCGGATATTTCTGAACAAATATCTACAGCAGGTACAGAAGCTTCTGGTACAGGAAATATGAAATTTATGCTGAATGGTGCAGTTACATTAGGAACATATGATGGTGCAAATGTTGAAATTATTCAGCAGGCAGATAAAGAGAACGAATATGTTTTTGGCGCAAAAGTAGAAGATATTAATATACTTGAGAAAAATAATGCATATAATCCAAAGAAAATTTATGAGAGTGATGTGGTTATCAGAAAAGTAATAGACACTCTTATTGACGGTACTTTTGACGATGGAGGTGCAACAGGTGAAGGCAGCTTTAAAGAATTGCACCATTCTCTTATTTATGGAACAAGTTGGCATAAGGCTGATAATTATTATTTACTGTTAGATTGGCATTCTTACGTAAATGCAAAGATTAGAGCAAACATTGATTATAGCGATAGAATGTCATTTGGCAGAAAATGTTTTTTGAATACAGCACGTGCAGGTGAATTTTCCTCAGACAGAACAATTTTGGAATATGCTCATGAATTGTGGAAGCTTTGACAGATAATAAAAAACATAAATAAACGATAAAATCTTGTACATATAAAATAAATTAATTGATAATTTTGATAATGCAGTATTTTATTATGGTAATAGATTTAAAGAGTGTGCAAAATATTAACTCAAAAATTTATTGAACATATTGTAGTGTATGGAAAATAAGATGATAACTTGATATTCCAATTTAATCATAAGGAAAGAGAAAAATTATTTACATAACATAGGTAAAAAGAACGTCATACACATTATGAAATAGGATTGTGTATGACGGGATATTTTTTATTAAACAAGAAAAAGCTCGATTTTATCGAGCTTTTTAGTGGTGCGAGTAAGGGAATTGTCCCCACATCTGCTTACATTAGAACCTAAAGAAAAAAGAATTTCCTATGTTAGAATTAAAGAAACTAACATAAGATGATTTAAATAAAATTTTAGTTACGTTATTTACCTAAAACATCATTATTTTTGTATTTGCAAAAATAATACTCCAAATTATTATATCTTTGCTTTGGACCTTTATTTGTCAAGTACCAATTATCCATTAAGTCAATGTTAGGAAAAAAGCAGGTGGCATTTTCTTGTGCACATACTTTGGTAACATAGGCTGTGGTGCAGTGGTGGAGTAGTTGTTTGTAAACTTTTTCTCCGCCAATAACAATAACATCATCACTGTTGTAGGGATTAAGAACTTTCCAAAGATCAGTTAAAGAGGGACATATTACGCAGTCATCCCTATGCAGCGTAGTACTTAAAACAATATTTGTTCTGTTGGGCAAGGGTTGTTTGTTGGGCAAGGACAGGAGAGTATTTTTTCCCATAACAACAACCTTGCCTGTAGTTATTTCTTTAAATTTTTTTAAATCAGCAGGAATATGAAAAAGCAAATCATTTCCTTTTCCAATACCAAAGATGTTATCTACAGCAACAATACATTTCATTGTTCAATCCCTTTCAGCAGTTCAAGAATGTTGTTTTTTAATATTGGATGTACTAAATAGGGCTCAATTTGTGAAAGTGGTTTTAGGACAAAATCCCTTTTATGCATTTCAGGATGAGGAATTATCAGTTCATCTGTGAAAAGCACAATATCATCATACATTAAAATATCCACATCAAGGGTTCTTTCACCCCAATGCCTTGTTCTTACTCTGCCACACAACTTTTCTGTTTTATTGCAAAATTCCAATAGTTCATAGGGGGTGAGTATGGTTTTTATTTTTATTGCACCGTTTAAAAAGTCAGGCTGGTCTAGAACACCATAGGGTTTTGTTTCTATGTAATCAGATTTGCAAATTCCCCTGATTTCATTGTGATTTTCAACTTCTTTCCAGGCAAAGTCAAGGTGTTCCTCACGTTTGCCAAGATTTGAACCAATTGCCAGATAGCAGGTTTTCCATCCCCTTGTAACACTCAACTTTATATCATCAAATCTTGCAGGAATAGGAGCGTTTGGTTTGTGAATGGTTATAGTTACATTTTTAATTAATGAAAATTTCAGCAAAATATCTTTTGCAAGGTTATTGGATAGAGTTTCAATAAGGTCATACCTGTTCTCTGTGGCAAAGCTCACTATCTCTGTAGTTACGTCTGCATAGTTTACAGTTCTATCTAAATTATCATTACAAAGAGAGGTGTCAATTTCAAAACTACAGTCAACAGTAAAAAGCTGTCCGCTTTTCTTTTCACTTTCAAGCACACCGTGATAGGCAAAAAATTCAATGCCGCTTATGGTTATTTTATCCATTTGCACTCCTCCAAAATAGATTTTGTCATTTTGATTGCATCACAATTTTCTGTAATATCGTGTACTCTGACAAAGGATGCCCCCTTCATTATCCCTACAACGGTGGTTGCAACTGTTCCTGCTACACGATTTTTAACATTTTTGTCAAGGGTAAGACCAATGACAGATTTTCTTGAAGTTGCTATCATAACGGGATACCCCAGCTGGCAAAGCTCATTTGTGCGGTTAATTATTTGCAAATTCTGCTGATAATTTTTTGCAAAGCCAACACCACCGTCAAGGATAATATTTTCCTTTGCTATGCCGGCGTTATGGGCAATATCAAGGCTTTTATTTATGTCACCTATAAAATCTTCAAAGAAGTTGCTATAGTTTTGATTAGCTCTGTTGTGCATTAAGCAGTATGGGATGTTAGCCTCTGCTACTATCTGTGGCATTTTGTCGTCATACTTTAGTCCCCAAATGTCGTTTACCAAGTCAATATGGCAAAGGTTTTCTTTAACAACCTGACCTTTATAGCTGTCTAAAGAAAGAGGAACATCAAAACGTTTTTTAATAGCAGACAAAATGGGATAGACTCTTTCAATCTCTTCTTCGTCAGTAATTCTTGTGTGATTTGGTCTGGTGGATTCACCGCCAACATCAATAATATCTGCACCCTGTGTAAGCATTTCTTCTGTGTGGAACAAAGCTTTGTCAATGTTGTTGAAGTTTCCGCCGTCAGAAAATGAGTCGGGAGTTACATTTAAAATTCCCATAATGTACACATTGTTTTTTGTGTCAAATTCTTTATTTCCAATTATCATACTGTTACTCTCTTGTTCTTTTTTTCATCGCTCCAGTTGCACTCTTCAAAGGCAGAGCACATAAAGCAGTTGCGGCTTTCTTTGTCAGCCTTTCTTAATAAAGTGCACAAAGCATGCCCCTTGACATTATCATTGTGATGGGTAATGGCAAAGAGGATATTTTTTGTTTCTTCTCTGTTAAAACCACATTCCTGCAAAATATCCTTGGCTATATTTGCACTTTCTATTGCGTGATCTGTGCCTTTTTTATATGCCGTACCTCTTCCAATGTCGTGAAGCAGGGCCGCAGCGTAGATTATTTCTTTATTAATATTCAACGTGCTTTCGAGATTATTGATGTACATAATCCTGGCTACATCAAGCAAATGGTCGATTTGGTGGTTGCAAAAAATTCTTTGCTCTTCGGCTTTTATTATCTCTTCCATATGGTTAAGAAAAGTAGTATTTTGTAAAATATTATTAATTTTAATCACAGATTAATTAACTCCTGAACATTTTTTTGTAAACCAAGGTTGTCTTTAAAAACACCTCTTGCAGACATGGTAATGGTTTTACTGCCAATTTTTTTAATACCTCTCATTGTCATACAGGTGTGCTCAGCCTCAATAATAACCAGCACTCCCTTTGGGGACAGCTCATGACTTATAGCGTTTGCAATTTGGTTTGTAAGCTGTTCCTGAATTTGAAGCCGCCTTGCAAAAACTTCCACCACACGGGCAAGCTTGCTTATACCTACTACTTTTCCGTCAGGAATATAGGCAATGTGAACCTTACCGAAAAAGGGCAATATATGATGTTCACACAGGGAATGAAAGTTAATATCTTTTTCAAGTACAACCTCAGCATTTGTGGCTGTAAAAACCTTGCTAAGGTGAATTTTTGCATCATCATCATAGCCTGCAGTTAGTTCTGCATACATTCTGGCAACACGCTCGGGTGTTTCAACTAAACCTTCTCTATTTACGTCTTCACCAATAGCCTCTAAAAGCAGGGTGATTGCTTTCTGAATTTTTTTTTGGTCAACCATAACCATTCTCCTTACATAAAAAAACGGAATAGCTACTGCTATCCCGATAAATCAACAATTTGTTATTGTTAAAATGACTAACAGCGGGATGCAAAACCTCAACCGCAGGCAAATGCCTTTCGTTTTTCCAACAACTCCCCGTTTGGAAAACACTATATACTAAACTCCGATAAAAAACGGATGTCTTGATTTCAATCGATGTTTAGTAAAACGCATCAGTTTCTACTCTGTAGTATTTTTATTATATCACTATGACTTTATTTGTCAACTCTAATAAATAAACGCTAAGCTAAAATCAAGTGTAAATATTATTTAGCAGATAATCAAAGACGGAACAATTGGTGCGCAAACTAAAGGTACTTGTAGACGAAATTAGAATTACAGAGAAAAACAAAAAGCTGAATACAAAAATAAATTCAACGCAAAAATCCAAAAGCACATAGATTGCTATGATAAGGAAAGCAATCTGACTGAAAAAGCGTTTATAACATAATGATAATTGGCAGACACATAAGCTTATGTAATGCTACAAGAAGACAATGTGTTTGCCAATTTGTTTTTGGATTAACAAAAAAAGCCCGATTTTATCGAGCTTTTTGAAGTGGTGCGGGTGAAGGGACTTGAACCCCCACGTCTGCTGACACTAGAACCTAAATCTAGCGCGTCTGCCAATTCCGCCACACCCGCATATTTAATTTTACTCTCTATTTTTACAAGGTGAGAGATACCGTGGTGGGGGCACATAGCTTAACCCACTAATATATAAAAACAAGAAAAACTTGTTTTTAACAAAATTAAACAGTCACATAGTCAATACGCTTGACCAACTGTTACCGAACATTTGATATTATATAATATTTTGCGATGGATGTCAACACTTTTTTTCATTTTATTTTAATTAATAAAATGAAAAGGTGTTGAGAGGATAAATATATCATTTCAGTTGTATCTAAAAATTAGGCATATCTAAAAAATAACCCTTACATTTCACTGTAGCGGAGAGGAATAAACCCAAAAAATAAATAATGTTTGTGTAAATGATAAGTTATTTAGTTTTGTTTAGATATGCCTTAATATTATGCGATTATAATAAAATATAATAGGTCTGTTTTGTATTATTTTTCGCAACCATATATTTTTTTCATAGCTTCATCATCAAAGCGTTGTTTTTTGAAATAATAGTATTTGTCATCGTCGGTTATTTTTCGTATAATTTTACAGGGATTTCCGGCAGCAATTACATTAGAGGGAATATTTTTCGTAACAACACTTCCGGCGCCTATAACTGTATTATCTCCTATGGTCACACCGGGTAGAATTACGGTATTTCCGCCTATCCAGACATTGTTTCCTATTTTTACGGGCATTCCGTATTCGTAAAGCGAATTTCTTGCAATAGGATGTACAGGATGTCCTGCTGCATATACTGCAACGTTTGGTGCAAAAAATACATTATCACCAATTTCTACTTTGGCAACATCTAATATAACACAGTTATAGTTAGCATAAAAGTTATCACCAACAGAAATATGGCTTCCGTAATCGCAGTGAAAAGGTTGATTAATAAAGCAGTTTTTGCCGCTTTTGCCTAAAATTTTTTTCATTATGGCTTTCTGTTGTTCAATGTCACATGAGTCGGCACTGTTAAATTGCTGTATTAATTTGCGTGTGTTTTTCATTTCGTTAAATACCGAGTCGTCAGTAATGTAGGCCATTCCGGCATCTCTGCGTGTTATGTTGTCCATAGTTGTAACATCCTTTCGTGTAAAAAATAGTTGTTTATTTTGATATAGTTAATTAAAAAAAATATCATCATCTTTAATGTGTTTTTTATTATAATTCAAATTGATACTATTTTTAGAAATTTCTTTATTTTCTTTATGAAATTGCAAGTAAGATTTTTCATTATATTCTTCTGTGTCATTTATTTTGTTTGAATACTTTCGTGAGAAAAATGCGTATATTATTAAGGCAAAACCAATTATAACACATAATATTGGAATGTTTATATTTTCCAAAATTCCTTCAAGATCACCTGTATGTGGTTGAGCAGATGACTGAGTAGTATTTTCTGTAGCAGATGCTGTAATGGAGTTTAGTGTGCTTATAAACATTAGGATTGAAAAAATACTTAATAGTTTTTGTTTAATATGCAGTATCATAATATTACTCCTTGTACTAAATATAAAATAATTACTGTTTGTATATAATGCATAAAACTTTTTTGATAAATCATCAAAAATAATGTTGTTTTTTACTTGAATTAGTGGTAATATTAAATCAATAAAATATTATAGGAGGTGTTTAGTGAAATTTTTTTAAAAATACCATTATAGAATCTTAAAAATATTGGTGTTTTTGTTTTGTTTTTTGTGTTTTGGAAGAGGTATATAAAGACATTCTTTTAGAAATGTCTAAAGAAAAAGAGGTAATGGTTTATATTAGGAAAATATAAACTGCGTGCGAAATTGTCAAATTATGCTGTATTTTGAAACAGCTTTTTATTGACAACAATTATGTGTTGTGCTATAATCGCCATTGTATTAGATATACAGAGTAGAAACTTGAGCGTTGCTTTAATGCTTAGTGCTTGCCAAACGGGGAGTTGTTGGCAGGACGAATGGAGTTTGCTCCTACGGTTCAGGTTTTGCATCCCGCTGTTGAATAAGGTACAACAATGAATTCCCGGCGGAGATGTGTGTGCATCTCCGCCTTTTTTGTTCTCCTTATCGACACACATTTGCTTTTTTATGTGCGTCAATCATTTTATAACGCCGTTTAAAAGAGCTGTATTTTTAATTTTTTAAGGAGGACATTTTTATGAACAAAATGTTAAAAGCTGACCAAGCCCCAAACATTTTTAAGTTTAAACCTGTACAAACAGTAGCCTTTGGTGCTATTTTTATGGCACTGCGTGTTGTACTTGGTATGTTTGAAATTAATATTGGTGATTCTTACAGATTTACATTTTCACCACTTCCTGTAACCCTTGCTGCATATATGTTGGGACCTGTTTGGGGTGGAATTATTGGCGGTTGCGGTGATATTATAACACTGTTTATTCATCCTTCAGGCGGTGGAGGAATAAACCCCGGAATATTGCTTGCAAAGGTACTTTGGGGTGTTATTATGGGGTTGCTGCTGCACAAAAAGTCGGTTACTTGGTTAAGGGCTATAGCAGCCAACTTTATAGCCATTATTGTGTGTAATGTATGCATTACCACGGCCAGCCTGTGTATAGTGTACGGTTACCCTGTAGAGGCAATTTTACCGGTAAGATTAATCACAAATTCTGTTCATTTTGTGGTTTACTCGGTTGCTACTTATTTCTTTGCAATACTATTGGTAAACATTTATAATAAAACACAGTCAAAATTTTGTTCATAAAATAATTAAATTGAAACAAAGCCGATTTATTACCATTCGTAGTAAATCGGCTTTTATTTGTCTTAAATTGAGTAAACAGAGTTATATCAAAGCATTTGCAGATAATGACTATATTACCAAAATGATTACATTAATAATATTGGTAATAGCATATGGTGAATATTTTAATGTTTGTTACTACTCAACATACATTTACATTAAATATTTTTGGTTTTATATTTACCAATCATAATCATCGTCTATAGTTTCAACAATGTTTAATATATCGTCTTCTTCACCGTCTTGCAATTGAGAAGATGATCCTCCCTGAGTGCTTGAAGAACTGCTGTTTGAATTGCTTGATGAATTGTTGTTTGAAGAACTGCTATTGCCAGAAGAACTGTTTCCGGAGCTGTTTGATGAGCTGTTGCTACTGGAGGAGTTATTATTTCCTGCTTGATTTTTATTGGATGAGCTGTTGTTATTATTTGATGAAGCATTTTGATTGCTTGAAGAACTGTTATTTTGTGACGAGTTGTTGTCAGAACTTCCTGATGAGCCACTGCTATTATTATTTTCTTTAGTGTACTGATAACCATTTATATACAGTTTACCGTCTGATATTGCCCATTTGTCTGCAGGTACAGACGTGATATTGTTATTTGAGTTACCATCACCCGTGTAATATTCAAAAACTAACGTACTGTTGCTTGAACTGCTGTTATCACTGTTTGGTGTAACAGTTAATTTGTTATCCTTATCTATTTGATATGTACCGACTATTCCTCCAATAGTGCAAGTTCCGTCATCGTTAAACTGTACCTCAACATTGTCACTTCGTTCACCCCAAGTTCCTACAACATCTGTAGAAGGAGAGGCGGATATATTATCTTCTGTTTTGCTGCAGCCGCAACCGCTTAATACAACAGCACTTACAGAAATGATTATTGCAGAAAAAATAACAGCTAAAAACTTTTTCATAATAAGACTTCCTTCGCAATTATTTAATATAGTTATTAGTTTACATAAATATATTGTAAAAGTCAATTAATAAACTGTTAATGTATATTTTTACATATTTTGTAAGAATATGTTTAGTAACAAAAAACTTAAAAAATTTTAACAGGACATACATTGTTGATAGATTTAGGGTTAAAACCGGACAAAGCCTTGTCTTTTAAAAAAATTGCAGGATTAATAATGTTATCTCCAAATTTGTTTTTCAAGGCGTCTGTAGTTTTGTCAAGCTTTTCTTTTCGCAGTCTTTTTATGTTGTCCTCAAAAAAACTAAGCTGTATGCCGCTTGTATTTATACTTAACTCACTTACATTTAATCCCAAACTTCGTATAGGTGAATTCCATGTGTAATTCGACTTAAATAGTTCTATAGCCGTATTAAGAATTTCATCTGTTATGTCAGTAGGGGTTAGAAATTTTTTTTGTCTTGTAAAAGAATGTAGCTTACTGTCACGCATACTAATGCTTATAACACTGCATGTTAAACCTTGTTCACGCAGCCTTCTTGCAACACTGTCAGCAAGTACACTCATAATTATTTTAACATCGTTTAGATTTTTTAAATCTCTTATTGCTGTAGTAGAGTTACCAATTGATTTAACAGGCGATGTTTCATTATACAGTGATACTGTTGATGTGTCATTGCCGTTTGCAAAGGAATGTAGTATTTCACCACGCTTGCCCAAATGACTTTTTAAAATATTTGATGGCGCATTTGCTATTTGACCAATAGTAAAAATGCCAAGCCTGTTTAGAGTTTTTTTGGTTGCATACCCCACATACAGCAGGTTTTCTGCGGGTAAGCTCCACACTATATCTTTAAAATTATTTTTGCTTATATGTGTTATTGCGTCGGGTTTTTTATAGTCACTGCCCAGTTTAGCAAAAATTTTGTTGTAGCTTACGCCAATACTTACGGTTATATCAAGTTCTTTTTTTATACGGCTGCTTATTTTATTTGCAATTTCTGTACCGTTTCCAAATAAATTTTTGCTTCCTGTTACGTCAAGCCAAGCTTCGTCCAATCCAAACGGTTCTACCATATCTGTAAAGCTATAGTAAATTTCGTTTATTTTTTGTGAGAACTCAATGTACTTTTTAAAGTTTGGTGGTAGTAAAATAAGCTGCGGACATTTTTGTTTAGCTTGCCATATAGCTTCGCCTGTTTTTATTCCAAACTTTTTTGCTTCTTCACTTTTTGTCAGTATAATTCCATGGCGTTTTTCAGGATTTCCGCTGACGGCAATAGGTTTGCCTTTTAGTGAAGGGTTAAGGGCACATTCAACTGAAGCATAAAAGCAGTTGCAGTCGCTGTGAAGAATAGTTTTGTTCATAAAATCAGCTCCAAACAAATGTTTAAAGTTATTATAAAACATTTGTTTGTAAAATACAATAGCAAAAACAAACTTTTGTTTATTTTTGTAGCGTAAAAAATACTTTTGCATATTATAAAATAAAAAAATTTTTAATAAATGTGTACAAACTTGTATATTTTATGACAAATTATCGGTAGTTTTGATTATTTAATGCAGACATACTCTGCATTAAATAATATCGGGATATATTAATTTATGTTTTGCCCTGTAAAAAATAGTAAGTTTTTATGTATGTTCCGGTATATCTAAGGAGGAAGTCATGGAAAAATTAAGGAGAATTTATATTAATGTTTATGGTGACGGCACAATGGTTCCAAGTGACGATACCATTGGTTACACAGGTGACAATTTAGCAACTACACTGGTATTTAAATTGCCTGAAAATTTGATTGATAGTAATTATATATATACCATTAATCTTGAAGATGGAAATGGAAATGTAACAGTTGGTGCTATTATGAATTCGGACTTTACATTTGCCGTTCCCAATGCATTAACTGCCACCAATACGTTAAAAGCAGAGCTTTTAGTTTTGTGCAACAATAATGTTATTTTTAATAGCAGTGTAATAAATTTTAAAATACACAGCGGCATTTCTATCCCAAATGAAACTCAAAACAAGTATATTGGTTTGCTTGAAGAAACCTTGCAGGATTTTCAACAACTACTTACTCAGCTTGGAGAAGAAGATTTGTCAAAACTTAAGGGTGTTATTTCTGTTGAAAAAACAGAAACGTCAGGGCTTACCGACACGTACACTGTCACATATACCAATGGCACGCAAAGTACGTTTTTAATTCAAAATGGTGCTAAGGGTGACAAAGGTGACAAAGGTGACAAGGGTGACAAGGGTGATACAGGCGAGCAAGGGTTGCAAGGCCCACGGGGTGATAAAGGTGAAAAAGGCGACAGCTATATAATTACACCATTTGACAGAAGGGATATAGCCCAGTTAGCAGCTGCAAAAATAAAGCCTATTGTCAAGACAAC
>CABRLN010000027.1 GCA_902471875.1 uncultured Clostridium sp. | reverse complement strand
GTCATTGTGAAATTCCTCCCTGTATTTAGGTAATGCGTCGCCAAACACATTCCTATTATACTCGGAGGTTTTCTTTTGCTAAAGCTTTTTATCTTCCCCCAGTTGAACTGGGGGTTTATTTCCACGCCTAAAGGCACCAATAACGAGGGGCGACAGCAAGTGGTGCTGTCGCCCCTTAATTGCCTACAGTCGGGCTGTCAACGGCGGGCGCAGCCCGTTCATCTTGCCGTTGAGTGGCTCGGCTGGCTTTACTAACTGCTAAAGAAATTTAATTTTCATTGCCAGACGTCAAAGTTTGCATGAGAGAAAAGAAATGTTCAGGCTCACCGGTACTAAAGTATTTATACCACGCTTCCAATGTGTTTTTTTGGAAAACACCTAAATGCTCAATAATTTGTTTCGCCCACAACAAAGCTCCGGTGGAACTTGCAGTAATAAGGTTATTATCTGTTACAGATGGCTTGTCTACATAAAAACTTTGCCCTTTATAGCTGGGGGAAACCATTTCAAGAAATCCCTGTCCATTGCTGGTATGCAGACGCTTATCCAATAACCCATAATTAGCAAGTGCAGCAGTAGCCCCACAGATTGCACACACTGTTGCACCTACAGTGAGGAATTCGTCTGCTTTTTCAATAATAGTTCCATGCTTTGGGTCATTCCATGTATCTGCACCCGGTAAAAGCAACACGCTTGTTTCACTTACAACAATATCATCAATTAAACAAGTGGGCATAACTGTCAGCCCGCCCATTGTTTTGATGGGTTCTTTAGAATTGCTAACCGTTTTGAGCAAAACACGTTGTGAACCCTTTTTAAAAAATCGACCAGAATTTAGCTCCGAAATAACATACCCCAGTTCCCAGTCGGCTAAAGTATCAAGAACGTAAACATAGATAGTATACATAAATTTCCTCCATTTTCATCGTTTTATTGATTTGTTTGCCTTTTTATTGTACCATATAATTGTTGACAACTATATGGCAACAATTATAATTAAAAGGCGGCTTTCAGATGAAAATTGACAGGCTTGTTAGCATTATAATGATACTTCTTGACAAAGAGCGTATAGGCGCACAAGAATTAGCCGATATGTTTGAAGTATCACCTCGCACAATCTACCGCGATATAGATGCTATTAACATGGCGGGTATCCCTATTCATTCAACATCGGGAGTGGGCGGCGGCTTTGAAATCATGCAGAACTACAAGATTGATAAAAAGGTCTTTTCGGCTGCTGACATTTCCGCTATCTTGATGGGGCTTTCCAGCCTTTCCAACATGATACGAGGTAATGAACTTGTAAATGCCCTTGCAAAAGTAAAGAGTTTTATCCCTGCTGACAGAGCAAAAGATATTGAATTAAAAGTAAATCAAATATGTATAGATTTAAGTCCGTGGATGGGAATTGGAAACATACAACTGTACTTAGAAAGGGTTAAAGCAGCTTTGCATGAAAGCAAATTGCTTTCGTTTGAATATATAGCCCACCACGGAAATAAAACAGTACGAACGGTTGAGCCATATCAACTCGTATTAAAAAGTAGTCATTGGTATTTGCGTGGGTATTGCCACAAAAGAAATGATTTTCGCATGTTCAGACTATCTCGTATGTCAAATCTACAAATACTAGAGAGAACTTTTACACCACGGGATTATCAAAAACCAATTTTAAACTTTGAGGAAATTTTGGAAACCATGCAAACAAAAATCAAAATCCGTATTCATAAATCTATCATGGATAGGGTTCTTGATTTTTGCACTTATGAAAACTTTTCGCCAGACTGTGAAGAATATTACATTGTCAGTTTTCCTTTTATAGAAAATGAATATTACTACGATATTCTTCTTGGTTTTGGTGATAAGTGTGAGTGCTTAGAGCCGTTATATATTCGTGCCGAAATGAAACGCAGAATACAAAAAATTGCTACCCTATACGAAAATTAAAACGCGGGGCATGATTGACAGTTACATTTTAAGCATTTATTTAAAATACTTGTCAAAAAACGGATAAAGAACAATAGATAATCCTATAGGCAGACCAAATAACACACCACCAATCAAAATTCCTATGATTAACTGATATACAGAAAAGAAATCTGACAAAAAATAATTTGTTAATCCTAAAATAGAATTAACAAGAAAAAGTATTCCAGTTATCAACCCCGGAGATATTTTTCTGTCTTTGATTGTATAGAAAAAATGGTCGCCAAAATTTATGATTCCCCATATAAGAATTGCCACTCCGAAACAGACGAACTGATTGATAAACACAAATAAAAAAACTGATATAAGAAGCATTGGGTAGTAAATAAACAAATTGTTCGCCATCCAGTGCCCATGCGTCATATGATGGGGCAACCATTTATGCTCATACATCCATTTAGGAAAATCACCAACAGCTTCCTCAAATAAGTGGAATGGTAAATAAATCACCAAATTAAAAAATACAAAATACATCATGTTCATTTTTCTTCCCTTTCTTTCGCCAATTCTTTTTCAAAATTTTCTTCCCATTTTTCCAGTGTTTCTAACAGCAAAAATTGTTGTTCCAGTATAGTCCGTCCAAATAACGGAATGTCTTTATGCTTGGGTAGTTGCTCCATAATCTGCATTTTGGTGTTTTTAATACTGTTTTTTATGTTGTCAATACATTCATTTGTAAAATTTTCGTCAATCAATGCCATATTCACAATAACAGCATTAAAATCTAAAAATACTCTTGTTTCAGCTAAAGAAAATTTAGTCATCAATTCTTTAAAGATTTCTTTTCCCTTTGGTGTTATTGTGTACATTGTTTTTTCGGGCATATTGCTGTTCTTAACAGTTTCGCTAACAACATATCCTTTGTTTTCGTATTGAACCACTTTCTTGTAAACAGTAAATGAACCAATTTTTATCCACCTTGACAAGTTTCGGGATTCAATTTGCTTTTGTAAGTCATACGCACTTTTAGGACTTTGGTATAATGAGCCTAAAATAATTAAATCGATCGTAGACATAATTCACCTCCATAGTTGTATTATACAATACTGTATTATACAGTATATATAAAATTTGTCAAGCTTATTAAAATTGTAAAAACGGAAAAAGAGATATAAAATAGTGTTTTACAGTATCAATTTTACCTGTATTAATCATTAGTAACACTACCTTATTGCTAATACTTGTAAAACCTTCAAGCAGTATAGCTTCTATTCCACCATGACCAATACCGTATAAAAGTGTATTTTGTCGTTCAAGAAGTTTTCTCATAAAAAATTTCATAATTATAAAACGCCCTGTTTCTTCAAAAAGAGCAGCCGCTAAAGAACCATATAAAGCATATAAGCAAATATTATCTTTTATAGCATTACCACTCATATCTAAAACTACCATATGTAAAATCTGTTCTATAATTAATGCAAATACTATAAAACCTGTGCACCCCAAAGCACGCTTGTAAACTTTGCATTTGTTTTACGGCAAGCTGCTATACAAAATATTACAGGGAAATGTCAATATCATATGAGTATTTTATAAATTTTAAAATACGATTATAATTTAAATAAATACTCATACATTAAATAACTTTAATTAAAACAAAACAACCTATACACCCTATTACAGGTATATAGGTTATAACAAACAAATTAAAGCTTATTTAATGGCACCCGTGGCACTCTCCACTGCAGCTATGTGCTTCACTATGATGATTACAAAATGACCCAACATTATAAATTAACGTACCATTCAGCATTTGTTCTACAGCCACATCAGCCAAACCACTTACGCCGGAATAAATTTCAATTCCAAAACTATCCAGCATATTTTTTGCACCCTCTCCTATTCCGCTGCAAATTACACAATTCACCATATTTTCTTTTAAAAATTCCGATAGAGCACTGTGCCCTCCGCTATTGGTAAAAATCACTTGCGTGCTTACAACTTTAAAGTCAGCAATATCGTAAATTTTAAATGCTTTTGTTTTACCAAAGTGACTAAATATCATTTCATTTTCGTATGGTACTGCAATTTTCATTATTATCATCCTTTTTATAAATTTCCTTTTTTACGGTTATGTGTAGCAATTACTATAGATATAACAATAATAATACCTACAATTATTGATGCCCATACACCTAACGCCACAAACAAATTGCCATGCCCTGCATCTGACAATGACAATCTGTCGGTAAAAGGTGCATCAGTATATGTTTCTGTTAAAACCTCAGGCTCGTAATAATCTTCAGTAGCCTCGGTAGGTGAAATATATGAATAATCATAGTCATCATGATAATTATCATCATCTATAGGAACATACTCTTCAGTAGGTGTTTCAGTTGGAGGCTCGGTAGTATATTCAGGTTCTGTAGGTTCATCGTAATAGGGATCCGATTCAGGCTGAGTATATGGTTCATCACTGGGCGATGTAATATCAGGCTGTGATAAATCGTTATTTGTAAAATTGTCTATGGCACTTGAAACATCGTTCCACAAATCATCCAAATAATCATCAGGCTCTGCATATACTGTGACACTTGAAAAAGCCATAACAAAAGAACAAATTAACACAGCAGGAACAAAAGCTTTTAACTTACTTTTCATACTAACTTCTCCTAAACTGTTTTATGCTGAATATATACTATAAATTCCGTTTTTAACTGTTTTTTAAACTTTTATTTTTGAAATATTTTTTAATAATTAATTTAAAATCAGATAAAAACAATATCAGCATAAAAAAGCAGCTGTTTTTTAGATTAGCTCTGACGCTAAAATACATTTTCTTTAATTATAATACTTATTTTTTCTTTGTCTAGCAAAATACGAAAATTTTACAATTTAGTAATTTTAAATGCAGATATAATAATGTATTATATCACTTTTTACTTTCATTTAAAACTGAAGAAATAACATTACCCAACAATTCACCTGTATATTTAGCTTCTTGCAAGGTATTTGTTTCTGTACCAACCTCTATAAGCAACGAACCATTGTTAATGAACATATTATAGGCAAAGTCACCAAAGTATAGCGGTCGTGTCATACCCGGATACATTGATTCTGCTTTTTGCTGAAGCTTTAATGCAAAGGTTAAATTTTCCTGCCAATGACCTAATCCGTAAGCATTGTCAGGGTCATAGCCGCTCATTATCATAATTTGTGCCGCTTTTTTTCCATTATATGTAAAGGTAGGCTTATATTTACCTCGTTCGTCATCATATCCCACAGCATCTCTGTGAATATCTAAAATAACTTTAATACTTGGATATTTTTCCATATATTTATATATAGTCTGTTCACTTCTGTCGTATGAACCTGTGTAGGTCTCATCATGTATTTCTGTTGCCTGAACGGCAGAAATTCCGTTCTTTTCAAGTGAAGAAACTATTTCTTTTCCAACTGCAACCATGTTTCTAGAATAGTCTTTAGTTCTGAAAGGATAGTCAGTAAAATAGTAGCCGTTGTCGTTAATTAAATATGATTCTGTTGTATGAGTATGCACAATTAAAACCTGCGGCTCTTTTGTGTCTGACATTTCAAATCCAAGATTTGAAGATAAAAGACTTTGATAATCAATTGAATAATCAGTTGTATTTTTAACGGAAAAGTTGTCATATTCTTCGCCCGAGCTGCCAAATTGCTGTTCAACTACCGGAAATTTTTTACCTGTATATTGGCTTTCGTCATCTGTTATCTCTTTGTCAGATTTATATTCGGTTGCATTAGTTGAAGGTTGTGTTTGCGCAGCTGTAGGAGATTCTGTGTTGACTTGTGATGAAACAGCAGGTGACGCCACTGTTGCTGTAACCGCACTTTGAGGCATGGATAGCGAAGACGCCAACATTTGTATTGACAAACCTGCATTAAGCTGGTTAACCCTTACGCAAGTGCAGGCAACCGCTATAACCGAAAGTACAGACGCAAGTATTGCGGCAAATAAATTAGTTAAGCGATTGCCAATTAAGTTTTTCATCAGCTGTGCCTCCTGTTTGTATTCCATATAAAATGTATATGACTTACAAAGATTATTTATGATTTCAATGCAGTTAATTAATTAATGAAATCAGGTCAGCCAAATTAAAATTCTCGTGTAAAGCACTATTTATAGCTAAGCTTATCAGTTGTGCTCCACGGTCAATAAGCAAATCTATTTCTCTTGGAGTTACAATCATCATCTGCCCTTTTGGATATATTTCGCTTTTAATATCATTTTCGAAAACATATTCAGGTATTATATCTCTGGCAAGAGTTAGGGCATCAACTACTGTAGGAATACCAACAGCTATTACAGGAACACCTGTTGTTTGCTGATTTATTGCACACCTGTTATTTCCTACACCTGCTCCGGGTGAAATACCTGTATCAGATATTTGCAGGGTACAACCAAGTCTTTCTAATCTTCGTGACGCCAAAGCGTCAATGGCTATTATTGCCTTTGGCTTTATTTTTTTCACTACACTTAGTACAAGCTCACCTGTTTCTACACCTGTTTGTCCCAATACACCGGGTGCAATTACAGCCACACTACGCAGCTTGTCAAGTCCTGTTTCTTTTGCAAGCTTGCCCGTTATATGTCTTGTAGCCAGTATTTTATTAGTACTTTTAGGACCTAATGCATCAGGTGTAATATTTAAGTTTCCTAAACCCACAACCAATATTGTACCTTCCTGCGGTAAAAGTTCTCGTATATATTCGCCTATCACTTCTAAACGAGTATCGGTTTCGCTGTACACTGATGATAAGCTTGGGAATTCCACCGTAATATATGTGCCAATTTCTTTACCAAGCTCTTTAGCACCCTGAGGAGTTGTAACGCGAATTTTTGTTACCTTCATATTTGAATATGTTCGTGAGCTTAGCTTCACACCGCCACTGCAATTACCTACTATTTCTTTAGCCTCAAGTGCTAAATCTGTACGAATATTCAAAACTACACCTTCTTTGTTTTATCGAAAGTATTCAATACTGTATAAAAATATTTTACGTATTATTCTTTTCGAATACGCTCTAATATAGTTTACACTTTACAACTTAAAAAATACATAAAACATTTTAAGTAATTAGACAATTTTAGTTTACTTTTTATCAATAAATTGTTATAATTATTACATCTTAATATTAATGAGGGATTTATATGAAAAAAATTAAAAAATTAATATGCATAAGTTTGGTTTCTTTGCTTACATTTTCTGTAACAACTACAGCATTTGCAGATGAAGAACACATATTTGTCAAAAACAAGAAACAATTAACAATAGCTTCAAAAGCAACTAAAAAAAATCCTGGTGTGTTACTTAGAAAAAACGTAATACCTTCGGAAACTATTGTACCTAAAAATATTATCCCTGAAAGTTACAACAGCGTAGATTTGGGATATGTTACCTCTATTAAAAATCAAAAATTGCATAATACCTGCTGGGCTTTTGCTGCTATGTCAACATTAGAAAGCGCTCTATTAAAACATAACTTTGGTTCTTATGATTTGTCTGAAGAGCATTTAGATGCTTGGGCTACTACCCGCAGTGACGGCAGCGGATGGATAAGAACACTTAATGATGGTACTTTTCCGATGGCAGCTATGGGGTATCTTGCTTCATGGCAGGGTGCAAAATTGGATATTGATATTCCTTACGGGTATGCAACAGGCAAAACCTTTGAAGAGGTTGATCAAAAAGGAAAAATCGAATACGGCGTAACATCTATTATTATGCTTCCTGACAACCATAATGTTATAAAAACAGCAATTATGGATTACGGTGCTGTTACAGCCAGCTTTTCAGCAAACGATGAATTTTTTACCGCTGATGGAACCGGAGCATTTGGATATAAAGAGATTGAAACATATGAAATTGAAGGTCATGCTATATCTATTGTTGGATGGGATGACAATTATAATAAAGATAAATTAAAAACTATTGATGGGCATACCCCTTCCAAAAATGGTGCTTGGTTATGTAAAAATAGCTGGGGAAATTATAATGAATTAGACGGATATTTTTGGATTTCATACGAAGATGCATATTTATTTAATGAAATTATGGGTTCACCTTATACCATAAAAGATTTAATAAAAATAGATGATAATACAAAGATGTACCAGGTTGAAAAATACGGTGCTACATATGATTTTAATTTATCATATGATGACAATAATTCTGTAAATAAAATGACATTTATCAATAAGTATAACTTTACAGAAAGATATGGAAACCTAGAAAGTGTAACATTTGAAACTACATCTGTTGGTGCTGACTATACGGTATATTTAATTCCTATAGATGATGAAAGCGGTAACCCTGTAGAAGATGAAAAAGAATGGACAGAATTAAGCCGAGGAACAGTAGATTACAGTGGCTATATTAATTCTGAAGTGAACAGCGAGTTGCCTTATGATGAATGCGCCATAGGAGTTACTATAGACGGTAATTCAAATAATGTTTCAAGCTCATTTGGCTGCGATGAATGGCTTGATGACGGTATGGAAACATATTATTTTATACCTGATGTGCAAAAAGACAAAAGCTACCTAAAATTAGATTCAACAATATATAATCTAAGTGACTTCTATAATGATTACTTTAACGATAATATAGGTTCTAATTTTGTTATTAAAGCAATTACTACTGCAGATGAAAATGTAAAAAAATGTGATGTTAATAATGATGGTCAGGTGTCTATAGTTGACGCTGTTTTAGCACTAAGACAAACACTCCAATTAGAAAAATTATCTCATAACGGTATGTATAGTGCAGATGCCAACAGTGACGGAAATATAACCGTAACAGACGCTGTTCTCATTCAAAGAAAAATCTTAGGTTATTAATAATATACATAATATAACTAAATATACCTAAAACAGGGTATGCATTCAATTTATTGCATATCCTGTTTTTAATTATAATTATATTCATATATTTTTTACAAATGGTATTGCATTTTTTTTAAAAACAGTGTATAATACTTAAGCAGTTAAATTATTGAGGTTATTTATACCTTACTCAACAAAAGTTTTAATTTAATATGCAGCTATGCGGATTTGGCAGACGTGTATGGTTCAGGTCATACCACGACCGTGTAAATTCATTTCAGTGTCTATAATCCTGCAAATTGTGGATTAAGCGGTTAGCTCCACCTCGGTTCTCAACTCTCTGCCGTGTAAAAATTCAGAGAGAAAAAATCAAATAAGCACCTGTGGCGGAATTGGCAGACGCGTATGGTTCAGGTCCATATCTTTTCACGAAGGTGCAGGTTCAAGTCCTGTCAGGTGCACCATAACTTTTTTAAAAGTAAAAGCTCAGTAAGTTTCAACATTTACTGAGCTTTTATTATATTTAAAATCACGCTGAATAACCAAAAATTACATATCACAGCTAACATTATTTTAGGCATAAACACCATTCACTCGCCAATTATCCGACATATGGGACATTTCAATGCATCGCACCATTATGTCACTTCATTATATCTTTAATCAATTTGCTTTGTTTCTTCATCTATGCTCTTATTACTGCACAGAAAAATAACAATCATTGAAACCACAAGCGCAAGTAAAATAATAGTAACACAATCTGATACAATATCTCCTGTAGAAACATTGCTTTCATCCTGCAAATTAGAATTACTGTCTCCGTCGGTAACAAATTGCGTAGTTTCGGTCGAAGCAGTTTCTATACTAGCGGTGACTTTTGTGCTTCCGTCAGTATGAGCGGCAAAAGCAGTCATAGAAGTCATAAAAAATATTAAACACACTGTAACAAACAGCAAGCACAAACACTCGTTTATTTTAATCTTTTTCATTTCAGATTAAATGTATGAAAATATTAGTTACCAAGTGTTAATAATGTACTGTGAAATACCAAACTTCCGCTGTAATCACCCGCTATAGTATTTAGATCCAAGCCATAAAGATTTTTCTGATTGAAAGCAAGCGTAACATCTTGTTTAGCACCCTGTGCACCTGAAGTAAAAGTACAAAGATGATAACCGTAATCACTGTAATCACCGCTCTCGTTCATAGGAGTATAATCAGCGATATTATCATCGTCAACTAAACGCTCATAAACATCATATTGAAAAATAGCTGCACTTTGAACAGCCTGCTGTGTAAGATAGAAATACGCATCATTATTCTCAGATCCATCTTTCAAATAAACACTTAATGCCTGAGACTTTTCAAAATTATTTATTTCGGTTGCCTCAACTTGAAAATTACAGTATTTGTAGCTGTTTTCATTATTTTCGGGTTGTGTAAGAGTACCAAAAGTTACAGCATCCGGAATTGTGATTACATAACTTACTTCTCCCGGAGAGCCTCCCTCAATTATTGCAGTAACCTCTGTACTTCCGTCAGAGTTTTGGCCGGTCAAAGTAGCAGCGGAAGCTGATACAACAGCTGTTGCGGAAAGTGCTCCTGCAAGCAGCACTGCGAAAATTTTCTTTGTTTTCATAAAAAACATCCTTTCAAAATAAATATTTATTGATAAGAAAGCCATATTAATCGACGATTCTTAATCACTCAACAATCAACACAAATTCAGATTCTGCAGAATTTAAGGGAGTGTGCTCCTCGTCAAGAGTAACGCACTCATATAATACTATTGCGGTATATTCCCCCTTTTCTAGTGTTTGAGATAATGGAACCTCTGTTAATCCGTATCCCGGTTCAATGAGTTCGGACTTATAAAGTATAGTTCCGTCCTCAAGCTTTAATGTTGCATAAAAACCGCATTCATTAGCCTTTGGATTTCCGATGCTTAAATGCAGACTGGTATCTCCCGATTTCATTTTCGCAGTGCCGTAGCCGGGGATTTGAATACCTGCACTCTGCGGAGAGGTTTCATCCTCAAGACCTGCATCCCAGCCGTTTGAGATTTTTCCGACAACTCCGTCTGAGGCTGTCGGCGGTTCAGCGAAGAAGTTGTTATACACAACAACTCCGCCGACAGCCAATACCATAGCTATTAACACTATGATTATTAATATTACAAGCTTTTTCTTTGATTTTTCTTTTGACTTATTCAATTCTATTCCTTCTTCTTATACTGAAAATCAATACAAATGACAACGCTGCAACAAGCAATATTGAACCACAATACATTTCTGCACCTGTCTGAATAGGCGTACCGTCATTTGTTGCTCTTATTACAGAAGTATCAGTATCAGCTGATATATTTTTCTTTGCAGTTTCAACAATAGCAAATGACGTAGGATGCGAAACCGTAAACACTGCAATGCCGTTTTCAACAGAATCAGGCTCATAATAAGTAATTTTGCCGTTGTTATCCATTGCTGCAAACTGTACATTATTATTATCAACAGGGACTGATATTTCAAATTCTCCCTGACACCATAGCTCAGCGGGAATATAGTTGCCGTTGCTATCCGTCATACTTACAGAATATGCTTTAAAAATTTTGTTTTCGCCTATTGAAGAATAAAAAAGCGAGTATTCATTATCATTTTCACCGCAAGCATCATATTTTATATTTAAATTCTCGTGCATACATCCTTTAACCGTTATATTATTTCCGGCAGGTTTCACACTGATTTTTAGGAAGTTGCCCTTTATTGTAGGGTAACCTTTGTTAAGATATGAATTGTGTACCCAAACGACCGAATTATCACTTACTTCATTTAGCCTGTCAACAAAGCTGCTGCTCTGAAAATCAGAGCTTTTTGACATACCAATATTCGTATCATCAGGTATTTTAGCTGAATCAGTTCCAACCGCATTAAGTCCGTTTACGGTAAGATAAAATACATTGGTTATCGCAGGGGTTAATTTGTCATAACCGTTTATGCCTGCAATAGCGCCTTTTGCATTTTCAGATTTTCCGTTTACACTTCCTGAGTTATAGGAGCTTTCAATTATTCCGCCGTTCATTCCGACAAGACCGCCTGAAGCAGAGCTATTTGAAGTTCCGATTTTAGCATTGTTTGCACAGCCGTAAATTTTGCCCTTATTCACACACGCAATACCACCGCATTGTGTTCCCAACACAACAGAAGCGTTTCGGCAGCCTGTAATCAAACCATTGTTTTCTCCGACAATACCACCGCTTACATCGCCTTTAATTTTTGAATTTAATTCAGCAGCATCAATAGTTCTGTTGGAAAAATGTATAACACCCGTAGTCAAATTTACACCGCTTATGCAATGGTCGATTGTGCCGTTGTTTACTGCTGCTATACCGCCTGCCGTTTTCGAGGAAGCCGTATATTCGCAGTCAAACACTAATAAATTCTTGACACACCCGCTTTCGCCGATTATCTCGAATAATCCTCCGTACTCGGGAGCATTTACATTAAGACCGATAATGCAATATCCGTTACCGTCAAATGTTCCGTTAAACGGCTTATTATCTGCAAAAGAACCGATACCCTGTGTCCATTCGACAGAATCGTCTGCTTTAATATTATTTGTGAGAATATAGTTCTGCGAACCGTATACATCATAATCGCTTCTGACAAGCTGTGAAAGTTTAACAATGTCGTCATATGTTTTAATTATAAGATTTCCGTCGGGATCTTTATCAAATTCATCCGTATTGCCTGAAGGCTGAGTTGCCGGCTCGGTTGCAGGCTCGGTTGCAGGTTCGGTAGCAGGCTCGGTTGCAGGTTCGGTCGGACTTACAGAGTCAAAGTTTGAGTAGGTATCAACTGATGAAAGGTAGTATACTGTGCCTCCCTCAAATTTCGGATAATCGTCAGGTGTTTTGCCGTTGTCAATATTTTGATACCAGTAGTGCAATATATCTGGATATGCTTCATTACTATTGAGAAGATAAGCTACTTCACCTGAGGCAAACTCATCAGCAGTCTTGGATATTCCAAAGCTTGTTCCGTTTGCAGCAGCCATAGATTGTTTGCCGAATGCATCTGATGCCGAACCTTCACGATAATAATTGTTATTTATTAGTTCTTTAGATTCAAGTGTTGCCACACCTGCTACAGCACCGCAATAATCAGCATCATCACCATTGCAGACACTTACATTACCATAATTATAACAGTTAATTAGCTTTGTTCTTTCATCTAACAATCCTGCAATTCCGCCTGTCAACATATTGTTTGTTGCACCGGAAATGTTGCCGACATTGGCACAGTTAGAAATTACTGTGTCGCTTGAACCATACAAATTAGCGGCACCTGCAATACCTCCCAAACCAAATAATGAATATGTAACATCAAGATTTCCTGTGTACATACATTTATAAGCTCTGCCTGAATTTTGCATTATTCCGACAATTCCACCCACACATTCTGCAACAGGGCATTTAATATCAACGTCAGAGATTACATTAAATATTTCTGCACCGTCACAAGTTCCTGCAATACCGCCCACAAACTGTGATTTTGCAGAAGTAGTTATGTTACCCTCAACTTTAAAGTTGGATAGCATACCTGAAGCAATACCAAATAAGCCTACATTTTGACCTGCCGTTGTTATGTTAAGTCCTGAAATAGTCTGCCAGTTTTCATCGCCGCCAAATTCACCGCTATAATTCATTATAGGAGTCCATTCACGATTATCAAGATGAATATCATTTTTCAGATAGCCGTTTGCAGATGAATTTTGTTCGTCAAAATAGGCGTGAGTTTTGTCACCGTTTACAAGAGAAGCAAACCAAAAAAGCTGACCGCCGTTTCGGATTTCATAGATATTGTCTTTGTTAAGGGTTGCAGGTTGATAAGTACCGCAATTCTCACAAAAACCATTATCATCAAATTCATGTGGCACAAGATAATTACTGTAGATTTTTTCAGAGTGATGACAGGATAAACCGTAATAAACCGTTCCACCTGCAAGCACCGGATAATCATTAGGTATTTGACCGTTGTCTAAGTTCTGATACCAAGCCTGAGCTCCGTCTGTTTTTTCACCGTTGAGCAGAAATGCAACCTCACCCGACTTAAACTCATCCGATGTTTTTAAAATTGCCTCCGCACCCGAGATGCTGTCACTGCCATAGGCAATAGATGCCGAACTGCCAAGATAATAATTATTGGTTACTGATCCAAAGGCCTTGGCATATCCGATAATCGCTCCGCAACGAGTTTTGTCATTACCATTGTTTACTGTTCCATAGTTGTAGCAATTTTTGACAGTAGCAACCGTATTGTTTACATAACCAAGTATGCCGCCTGTAAATGCTGCTGATTTCGATGTGGTTACAGTGCCGACGTTTGCACAATTATTTATACGGCCGCCTTTGTTGGTATAACCCACAATACCCCCAATACAATCTATTGAATTTGCAATATTCATTGAACCGTAATAAATACATCTGTCAACAGTAGTTTCGTTGGTTTCAATTTCTCCAATAATACCGCCTATATGCTTTAATTCACAATCATCATTAGAGATATTAACAAAAGAAGAAACATTATATATAACTGCACCATTTGCAGCACCAACAACACCACCTATATTACTTCCGTCAGAAGATAGCGAAACATCGCCTTTTACAGTAATGTTCTTTATTTTCCCTGAAACATTTCCAAACAATCCTGAATTAGAAGTTGTTTTTGTTATTTTTAGCGCCGAAATTGTATAATTATTTCCATCAAAATTTCCACTATAATTGCTTATTGGCTTCCACTCACGGTTTTCAAGATCGATATTGCCTGTGAGCACAGCGTTTGCACTATTGCATTGCTCGTCAAATTTAGCATGCTCTCTGTCATTGTTTACAAGAGATGCAAACCAGAAAAGCTGACCTGCATTATTTACTTCATAAGTTCCGTTTTCGTTTTGAACAGCAGGCTGGTAGCCACCGCAGTTTACACAAAAGCCGTTTTCATTGTAAACACAGTCATCTTTTTCTTCTGTTTGAATAATTATTTTTGCATCAGAATATGGTACAGAGTAATTTATAGTATAAGAACCGTCCTCATTTGGATTGATAGTGCTGAATTCATCTGCACTTGCGATAATATCTGATTCTGCTGTTCCGGACGAACTGTACAAATCATTATCCCTTACACATTTAATTGATGAAACTGTAAATATATCATCTAATTTCACGTTTATGGCAAGATTGCCTCCGGAAGATATTTTTTTTGTTTCATTGTTATCTATTATTATTTCATTTCCTTCATTGTCAGCAGTTACTAATTGTGCTGATTCAATTCCCAGAGCATTTGCTTCAAGCCCAAGATTTTGCTGATAAATTTCAGATTGCTGAGCCAAAATAACAGAATATCTTTGATTATCGCCATTAGGCGGCTGAAGATGCTCGGCACTAGTTTCCTTTGTTTTGAGAGTTCCTGTGCTATGTGAGTCTTTTGCATCAATAACCTCATATTTTGCATACTGTGTATGGAACATACTTATACTTACGTGGTATTCATTCTCGCTTGTAATTATTATTGAATCTCCTGTTCCGTCATCAGGAAAATATCCCTCAAGATACTTCTCAGGAATATTACCTGCCAAAGCAAAACTGTTAGTAGCTATCAAACCATTGTATACTGATGTATCCTTTCCTGATACTTTAAATGTATTAGCTCCGTCTGACATATTTTTTATCAAATTTAAATAATCCACTGACGGTAAATGCACATCAAAACTCATTACTCCATTATCGTCTTTATATTCTAAAGCTGATGTTGACAATGCTAACTTATCACTGAATTGATCTTTATCAATTATATAATAAATCGTGTTATTTACCATTACACGATTAAATTTAACTTTATCATTAATATATTTTTTATCAACATATACAGAATTATCCATTGACTCAAAGTGGTGTTTTTTTTCAAAATCTTCAATTTCCATATTTACAGAGACTGCGTCTTCGGGCTGCATGTAATCCATAAGCGATTTTGAAGTATACTTGTCAATAACCATTTTGGCGTCCAGCATTTCATTGATTCTGTTTTCAACGCTGTTTTCGCCACCTGTAATCATATCGTAATATTGATTTACAACATTTAGGTAACCAATATGATTTGGAGAGCCCTCACCGTATTTGTTTAAAATATATTCTCCCTGGACATCAAAAAATTCAGATGCTACAAGCATACACATAGTAAGCTCCATAAGTTGTTCCCCTACTACAGTATGTATAAACTGATACTGCTGATGGCTGAATGGAAAATACTCATTTGCCGTCATTGCCGCTGTTTCTGCAAGCGTAATGTTAGAAGAATTTTGACCTTTTACCAAATTAGCACTAAGCCTGCTTATCATATTTATGAATGAATCGTCAATTGTTGTACTTGTAAAGAGTACATCCTGAAGCTTATCAGGATCACTTAAAACATCAACACTGATTTCTCCAGGATACATAAGTCTGAATGTCTGTATCAACTGTTCTTTTTCCTGTTCATATTTTTCTTTGGCTTCAGTATTAGTTTTGTCGTCAGAATATTCAACAGCCGCTTTCATATATTCCAAATACTGTTCCAGTGCAGGCTCTGCATTATATTCGTTAATCACACTCATAACATCAGAATTCCACTTTTCATCCTGCTTATTTCTGGCAGTGCTTGCAGCCTGCTGTCCGAGCATTTGTTCTACAATAGAAAAGCTTGCTTCCATATCTGCGTGCATATTTTTCATTTCATTAAGAATATCATTGCACAAAGATTTTATTTCTCCAAGCGCTTTTCCGGTGCTGCCCATAAGGACAGTGTTGATTATTGAAGCAACCTTATTAATTTGCTCTACACCGGTTACATTGCCTGTTGCATTTAAAGCTTTATTGGTTATTTTGGCAATACCGCGATAACCAAAATCAATAATCTTATTCATACCAAAAGTCTTTACTGTTGCTCCGAATCCCGCAGAAGCAGTAATAGTAAATGATGAAGTAAATATCGAAAAAACTAATGCAAATACCAATAATAAGGAAACTAATCGTCTTTTCATATTTTTTACAACTCCTTTTTATTTTTTAGCCTGATTGTTCATTAGCGAAAACTTTTCTGCAAAGAATTGCCTTAAAACATACAATGTAAAAACAGAAAAATGAAAATTGCTGATTAACAGCTTTTTGTACTTTGACATTTTAACAGAACTTCACAAGAAAATATCTGTTATGCTTCTCAAATATTCCTTAGATGCACAGATTTTTGAGTATGCATTTGGGGAAGAATTTGGGGAAGAATTTGCGGACAAAAGAACACCTATCGCAAGCAAAACCGACATACTTTCTTTGAAAGTTTTTTCATCATAAATTTCATCACCGTTAAAATAATCGTTTGCTAACATTATTCGGATTTCTTTTTTGTAATAACCTTTTTATAAAAAGCAAATGAAACAAAAGAACAAACTATAACAGAAAACGAAATAACAAGCATATAATTTGTTCTGTTATCACCTGTTTTCGGTGAAATATACGAATTGTTCTTGTTTACTGTTTCCGACGTGTCATTTTTATCGGGTTCTGAACTGCTCGCTTCCGTACTTTGCGGAGTATCGTCAGTTGATGCTGTATCACTTAACTGCCATACCTGAGTACCATAAAACGGATTTGCTGTTCCTATGTAAAAACCGCTGTCAATCACGGCATACGCTCTTAATCCGTGGTTAAACGGATCGCCAAAGCCGTCGGTTGTAATGGTTTCAAAATTAATTCCGTCTTCGGTTACATACAAGTCAAAGCCAGGCTCAGCGTTTTTCATATATTTGGCACATTCACGCGCACCTTCGGGAAATCCCGTATAATTCTCACTTATAAGGCCGATATACTTTTCAACCTCTGACTTCCATTTATCAGAAGCATTTGCATCATTAACATACTCGTTAAGTGGTAAAAGGAAGCTGCTAGTATCAAATGTTCCGACATAAAGTTTGCCGTCATATACATGCATTCTCCAGATATACTGATTTTCTTTTCTGCCAAAACCCGAAGCTAAACCTGATTTGCCGCCTTCGGGAAACATAGCATCGGCGTCGCCTACAATAAGCTCTACATTCTCATCATTATCAAGCCTGTAAAGATTTACCGATTGCTCCAGATTGGCATTTATAAAGTCAAAGTTGTTATTAAAAAGCATTTCTTCAACTGCAATTTCTTCATCGTTGTACTCGCCTATATAAAGATAGTCTCCAAATGTTCTGAGAACCGCTGCACCGCTTCTTGTACGTTCAGGGTCAATTCCGAATGTGTATTTGGCGTTATCATTTTCTGTATCGCCTACTACACTTGTCCAAACCCATGTGCCGTTATCATTCCTGTCGCCTCTTACGATTGCAAAAGACTGCATTGTATTTTCATCAGGCTTGTTGTCGGGAGTACCTGTGCAAATTGATACATACAGACTTTTACCAAACTGAATCATATCAAAAATCGAACCGCCATATATACTGTCTGTATAATTATACGCAGGATAGTTAAATAAATCTTCATTTGTTGCAATTGTTTTGAATGAACTCTGCTCAGTAGGATTTTCCGATTCGCAAATTACCGCACCGTCTTTTGTAATACAGCTTATAATGAGCTTATCATCATAAACACACATACCTCTTATTCCCACACAAACGCCCGCCTGATAAGCCTCCATATATTCTTCAAGCGTCATGCCTGCATAAACCTGTTTGCATTCATCTGTTTCGGGATCAACCTGATATATACAAGGTATAGCATTAACCGAACCGCAAAAATAAAGTTTATCTTTAAACTCCAACGCATTACGGAATATAACATTTGAACCTGTTCTGTCCATAGACATAAGAATTTTTACTTCTCCTGTTTTCACATTCATCTTTAGAAGTATGCCCTTAGGGTCTCCTCCATCCTCTTCGCCTGTGTAAAAATCACCGTGGAACATTGTATCAAGAGCTTCAAGCATAATGTCATCATCAAAGTTATGACCTAGCGTATTTTTCATTAACTGAAGAGTAGAAAGCCATGCATCGTAGCAGGTTCCGATATACATATAATCGCCATATCCGACAGAAGCCCATGAATAATTTTGTCCTCTGTCCCCTTTACCGTTTTCAAGATTTACTCCAAGAGTACCGTTGCCGGTATAGTCAACGATTCCGTCCGTTGTTTTTACATCTTTTTCAGGATGTGAAATTTTAGTTGCAGTATATCCGCTGTCAGATTTGTAAATAAATTTATCTGATTCTATCTTTGCTGCCGCACCTGTTACGCTGACCACAGCTATTACCGCTGTTAATACAACGGATAATATGCTTTTTAACACATTATTTCTCATAAAAGTAATTCCTCCTTGAGTTTATATTTGAAATTATTCTTTAGGATTTATTCATGAGTATCAACTTTTAGCCCCCTTTTTTACACATCATTGTGTTTTCCGTACGTTGCAGATATCTGCTTTTTATCCATATGGACAATCCTTCACAAAGTTCTGCATTAGTTGGAGGTGCTTTAAAAAAATAATCCGCTCGCAATCGATAGGCTTGTAGAGAAAAATCCAGGTCACTGCACCATATCAGTCCGCATTTTTGGCACATTGAACGCAAATGCTCCGAAGCATTGAGACCCGCAACACCATAAAGTGCCACAATCACTCCGTCAGGCTTTGCCTTCTTTATTGCTTTGTAAAACAATTCTGTATTCATAAACAGTTCCACCACAGGATACAAGTCTTGCTCGTTGCAAAAGCATTTTGTCCATTCTGCGAGCTGCCGCCCAAGATTGTGATTATCAACCAGGATTACTATGTGGTACATATGTTGTAGCTCCTTTTGCTCAATCAATTTAGAAATGATACCTCATTATATAGATTCTGTATTTTTTATTCAACGGGTTTAGCTCAAAACGTAAAAATCCGTCCCGAATTGTTTGTATTCTGATAAGATTTTTTCTTACTTATGTGGTACAATGTTTATTGAAACAGTATAAAAGGAGAATTGCCATGCGTTTAGCAATTGTTGATGATATAGTATCAGAGCGAAAAGAACTGCATAACCGTTTGTCGGTTATTTTATACCGCTGTTCTCATGATGCCGAAATTTTTGAATATGCAGACGGAGAAACTTTCCTTTCTGCCGCTGAAAAGGAACGATTTGAGATTGTTTTTCTTGACATATATATGAACGGAGCAAACGGTATTGAGGTTGCCAAAAGGCTGCGAACCTTTGACAAAGAATGTATTATCATTTTCACAACCTCATCAACCGACTATGCGCTTGACGGGTTTAGAGTTAGAGCACTGCATTATCTTGTAAAGCCTTATTCCAACAAAGAACTTGAAAATCTTTTTAAAGAAATAATTGCTCGACTGCCTGCTGCCGATAAATATCTGGATGTCAATATTGTGGGAGGTGCAGTTCGTCTGAGATTTAATGAGATTATATATGCGTCTCATTTTAAGCATCAAATTCATATACATACCTTAGACGGAAATACAACAGTTACCCGTCAGACTTTCAGAGATTTCGTCGCAAGTCTTGAAGATGACGATCGATTTTTTATGTGCAGCAGAGGCGTGATTATAAACCTTGACTATGCTGAAGACTTTGACGGTACGGCTTTCAAATTAAAAAACGGAGATACAATCTCCGTCAGTCGTGATATTACAAAATCGGCTCGCCTTGCATTTGGTGATTATCTGTTTAAAAGGAGGATAAAACAATGATTGACATTCTTCGGTCGATTGTCGAGATTGCCATCATCCTGCCGGGAGTACTGCTTGCATATCTTCCTATGAGTAGGCATTTGCGCATAAGTAAAGGTAAACTGTTGCTGTTATGGATACCTATTTTAATTTTTCTTTGCACTGCAGGCGGCAGTCTGTGCTATTTTCTGCGAATTAAAACCATATGGATAACCTTTCCTGTTTTCTTCATAGCAGCTGTTATCTACTGCCGAACATTAAAAATTATACTATGGAAATCAATCAGTGTAATTTTAGCTGTGTATGGAGTATTCTCCTGCATTAACAGTATTTCAAGAGCGATTGATTTTATAATATGTCCTAATAACAGTGCGCCTTGGTTTTGTCTTAACGCAGCACTGATACAAAATCTTTTATGTTGGGTATCTGTTATGCTTGTTTACTATCCGGCAACTCATGCCGCCCGGGATCTGTTGGAAGATGATATTGTGGCTCAAACCTGGTATGTGTTCTGGATTTTACCTTCTGTATTTATTGCACTAAACATATATATAATTCCAGCAAACTCGAAAATTTTATATCAAGGCAGAATGACACAGATATATATTATTATTAGTCTTATACTGCTTGCACTCTTGCTGCTGTTTTATGCTATGTTTTATCTTATGGCAAAAAGTCTGAACAAAAATTATCTTTTAAGGCAGAAAAATCAATTCCTCTCAATGCAGCAGATTCAATATGAAACTCTCAGCTCTGCTATTGAAGAGACCCGGCAGGCAAGGCATGATATACGCCACCACTTTTCTGCACTTACGGCGCTTGCAAATCGAAAAGAATGGAATGAGTTGAAAGATTACCTTGCTCTGGTGCAGGAAAGCATACCTGTTTCCGAACTGAATCTGTGCGATAATTCGGCTGTTGACGGGGTTGCAGGACATTATTGTCTGCGTTATAAAGAAAATGCAATTCCCTTCTCTATAAAACTTGACTTGCCGCATAATCTGCCAATTTCTGAAATGGATATGTGCTTGGTTATGTCAAATCTTTTGGAAAACGCACTTGAAGCCAGTCTTCGCACAGACAAGGCAAAACGTTATATTAAGATAGAATCTTATATACATTCAAATAATGTTGTACTTTTGACGGTAGAAAACGCCTTTGATGGCACTGCAACAAAAAAGAACGGTGTTTTTCAATCTTCAAAACGCCGCGGTGACGGTGTGGGTATACAGTCAGTCCGCCGTATAGCTGAGAAGAATTGCGGTTATTGCCGTTTCACTGCCGAAAATGGTATATTCTGTGCAAACGTTATGCTTAGAGGTGAGAACAATAGTAATCTTTGAATAGATAAAGTGATTATCAACTTTCACCAAAACAGCATAATCATCAGCCCCATGTGAAAGCAATTTCATGCAGGTTCAAGTCCTGTTACCTGCACCAAAAGGGTGGTTTTTATCACCCTTTTATTTCTCTTATCATCGATTATTACCTTTTATTAGCAAGATTATTTTTTATAAAATCTATATATGGATTTTTTCGGTAGATACTGTCTGTATTATGTTTGTACCATTCAAACTCTTGCTTCAAACTCTCTACAAAATTTTCTGTATTTGGCATAAGCTTATATTGTTTAGTGACATCAAGATAATATTCATAATTATAAAAGCAAAAATAGTCACGCTGAAATACATCTTTGTCAACGCTTATTAGTTTTGCTTTTTTGCCTACTATCTTATAGCACAGCTCTACCCAGTCTTTTACTGAAATACTTTCTTTATTTCCTACATTAAAAATATGATTTTCAGGGTGCTTATTAAGAATTATATCAATAAAACGGCACAGGTCATTTACACTGAAAAATTGCAGTTTCATTTCGCCATTTTGCGGAATATAAAATGGTCTGTCAGCTATTGCACAGTCAAAAACAAAGGCTTCACGGTAAAGATTATTGTACATTCCATAAAGGTACGGCGGGCGGAGTATATAGGCATTTGGAACTGTATTAAGCAAAAATTTTTCAGCCTCCATTTTGTTTATTCCATAGTCACCCCAAATGGAATTTTTACCTGTTCGCTGTTCCTCGGTAAATGGCTGAGGGTTAGTTTCCGGATAAACTGCACTGGAGCTTATAAACACATAGTCGTCAAAGCAGCCTAATGAATTAACCAGTGTTTCAATATGCTGTTTATTATATGCGTTAACATCAATTACAGCATTAAAATGAATATTCTTAAGTTGATTGTCAAGGTTAAATCTGTCACATTTTATTAAATTTACATTATCAATCTGCTTACGGCTTCCTCTGTTAACAACATAAACCTGACAGCCTGCATTTACAAAATATTCTGCTATAAATTTACTTACAAAAGTTGTACCGCCTGTTATTAATATTTTTTTCATAATAATATATCCACCTTTTCTATATTTGGTGCAGGCTGATCAAAAATGTTTACTTCATCGTAACAAACTGCAACTTTAATCGTTTATAATCAACCAATTCTTAATTAATTATATAATTTTACAGAGCAGCATGTCAATAATTAGCATACATTTACAGGAATTAATTTTTTACATCTTGAAAGCCTAGTAAATATATGTTATTATTAGGGTTGAGATATAAGGAGGGATATGATGAAAATATCTACAAAGGGTCGCTATGCTCTGCGAATGCTTCTAGACCTTGCAGAACATAAGGAAGATGGCTATGTTGCACTAAAAGACATTGCGGCAAGACAAAATATTTCTAAAAAATATCTTGAACAAATTGTTCCTATGCTGAATAAGTCGTCAATATTAAACACGAACAGGGGCTACCAAGGAGGATACAAGCTGGCAAATTCGCCCGACAAATATACAGTAGGTGATATACTAAGAATTACCGAGGGAAGCTTGGCACCTGTTGCCTGTCTTGACCGTGACCCAATGGACTGTGAAAGAGCCAATGAATGTGCTACACTGCCTGTTTGGCAAGGACTGTACAAAACAATTAACGATTATTTAGACAGCATTACGTTACAGGACATTATTGATATGCAACAAGAAAGATATATGAATGATTATGTTATATAACTAATTGTATTAACAGATATAAAACAACCTTCCGCTATTATAAAGGCGGAAGGTTGTTTTTGAATATTGACATCATTTCATATGTAAGACTTATATCATCACTAATATTTGGCATTTCATCACGAGAAACCCACTGTGCAACAGAAAGCTCGGTGCTATCCATAGTAATATTCTCACTGCCGTCAAGATAACAGAAAAAACCTAACAACAAGGTATCAGTAAATGCCCACGGCTGGCTTTTATAGTATTTTATATTTTTTACTTTTACACCTACTTCCTCCATAACCTCTCGCCGAACGGTTTGCTCAATAGTTTCTCCTATTTCTGCAAAGCCTGCAATAAGTGAATACCGTTTAGTTACAGTTTGGTCTGCGTACTTTGTCATAAGTATTTTATCACCGTTAATTACCCCAACAATTACAGCAGGACATAATTTTGGGTACACAATATTACCACAGCTTGGACATACTAACGCCCTTTCAGTTGTGCTATGTATAAGGTGGTTACCGCAACCCCCGCAATATTTGTTGCCGCTGTACCAAAATGCAAGCTGACAAGCTGTAGCACCTGCAAACACAAGCCATTTAGGGCTTTTAAAGCGTATTGACCTAAGCGACACAAAATAATAACCATTTTTTATAAGACTATTAATTATGCATTCATTGGTTGTGTCACTAATAAAAAAGAAAGAGCTTTCTCCTGCCGAAAGCAGATATTGAGTTTTCAAGACATTTGCCGAAATATCTGCGTACTTTGGAAAAGTTATATTATTATTTTCTTCCTTTAGCAAAAGCTGATTATTTTCAGTAATTATAATATAATCATCTTGTAAAGGTCTTTTATTAACGTATTGATTATTAAGATTAATAGGAGAAATATCTTGCAGCATTATACCCAGCCCCTTGTTTTTGTTGGTAACTTACTATATTATACATCATAATTACAGCTATTGCAAACAAGGAAGCATATAGACTTATTATCTGTTATATACATATAAGGATTTGAACAATATATATTTCTAAGGATATTCTTATTGGTTTTGCAGTATTAGAGATTAAAAAAATACATTAAACAATAGCAAGGGTGTAGAAGTTCACCTTAAAAATATTTTTATAATTCTACTTTTATCTATCTCTACCTTGAAACAAATGGATTGTCTTTTATTATAAATCTCCATAAAAAATCCTTAGCCTCTTCAGCATAGTCTATATTTATACGTTTTGTTGTGATGATTTTCTCTTTTGGCAATGACGGTGCATCCTCTAAATATAAAACATCATCACACAAGTCTGTTCCATAATTACTTTTATCAATACCCATAGCTTTACTCAGCTTTCCTGGACCATTGCATAAGGATTTAACATCAGTAATATTTCTTCTTTTTTTCATTAAATCCAGACCATAAACAGGTTCTAAAGCTCTTATAAGCAATACCTCAGGCATTTTAGGCTTGTTCACTACGATATTCATACAAATGTGCATACCATATATTAAATAAACATATGCATATCCACCTTCACCGTATTGAATTTTTGTTCTGTTGGTATATAAATTTTTATATGAATGAGCTGCTTTATCTATTGTACCGTTATATGCCTCAACCTCAACTATTCTTCCTTTTGTTATACCTTCATTTGTATTATGAACTAAAACTTTTCCTAAAACCTCTTGTGCAACAATTAATGCATTTCTATTATAAAATTCTCTTGCAACTTTCATGATAACTTAAATCCTTTTTTAGCATAATATATTGTTAAAGGAGGGATATATATGAGTGCCTGTGAATTGACTGCGTATATTACAGCAATTGCAAACACACTGTCATGTAATCTATCAGTAGATGAATTAAATCTTCTGGGCGCTATACTATCACAACTTGGTGATACGCTAACAACAATTGCAACCCAAAAGAGTATATGCAGTAACAGTTCTGCTTCTTGATTATAAGAAATGATTGATTTCTTATAATCATTTTAAAATACTGCCTTTAAATTATTGTCTTATCTAAAGAACTGCTTTGTAAATTAACAATATATATTTTTAATTATACTCAAAATGCTCTCTTATTTTTTACAGATATTGTATCTTTCTACAAATTACAGACTATTCCATATTAAGTAGTTATTTTTAAAAGCGGCTTCAATTTTTTCATTATCTTTCAGCCACGATAAATAAGAACGAACTGTACTTCCCACTAAAACATACTGCTCAAAATTCATTGTCAGTCTGTATTCATCAAATATGTGCTTTAAAAGCGTTTCAAAACACATGGGAGTGGTTAAGATAGATTTGATTTTATTTGACACATCAATAACCTTCTGACGATTAAGCTGTACTAATTCTTTTATGTTATCAGAGGCTTCTGCATGAGCAGGTACAAACACATCAGCTTCTATTTTCTCTACTTTATCTAGTGTTTTAAGATATTCAGCAACATCATAAATGAAAGAAATCTGATACTTTTCTAAAGTATTTCTACTGCTTATACAGTCTGCAAGAAACATAACATTGTCAGGAGTATGAATACCTATCATATCAAAAAAGTGTCCACGCAACGGTACAGCTTTTAAACACTGGGGAAAATCACAGTTTGCAATATCGTCAACATTACTTTCAGCTGCTAGTAAAAATTTATGTCTTAAATCCTTGCAGGGATAACCACCATATAAAAAAGAGGGCTCTAAAATAGGATAACTTGTAAACGCTGCTTCAATACCGTTTGCAAATATTTTACAACCTGTATGTTTCTGTAAATATCGATTTCCACCAATATGGTCAGCATTAGAATGTGTATTGATAATTCCTTTTAATATCCATCCGTTTTCTTCCAATATCTTATTAACCTTTTTCGCTGCGTCTTTATCATTTCCACTATCTATCAAATAAACTTCTGTATCACTTACTTTATATATACCAATTTTTGCAGGGCAGTTTATATAGTAGGTTTTCTCACCTACTTGATTTAATTCAAACATATTGTACCTCCTTTTACTTTTGATAAAATATAGTGTCATAAATACTGCAAGTATCCTCATAAGGGTTTAAATACGAATGAGGTATATTAGCTTTAAAATGTATTGCCTGTTTTTCTTTTATAGAAATCTTTGTTTCATTCAAAAGCATATCTAACTTGCCGCGTATAACAAATATATATTCTTCAACACCGTCATTATGTTTGCTTGAATGGTGCTGACACCCGGAATCAAATTCAATGTAAAATGCTTCAAAACTACGAATAGGATCAAATAAAAAAAGTGTATATGCTCTCATTAAACCATTTTCTTCTAATATCATATCCCTCTCTTGAAAATTAACAATTGTATATTCTGCTTTTTGTTCTTGTAAAAAGGCTGAAAACGGTATTCTCAAACCTGTTGCAATTTTCCATAATGTGTTTACTGTAGGTGATGATTGACCTCTTTCTATTTGTCCGAGCATCGGTTTACTAACACCGGTTAATGCCGCAACGTCATCTAAGGTCATATTTCTGTTTTGACGAGTAAATTTTAATTGCTGTCCTATATTAAGAATGTCCAAAACGCCCTCCTGTATGTTATAGCATATTTTCATATATTATAACATATATATGCTGGTAATTCAATATACGCATAGACTATAAATATAAAATTTATTTTAAACAATTCATATAGATAATATAACACGGGCAACTTACATTGTCTGAATTATACACAAATTATTTGACTAGCTTATTTTTATACTATTGTTGTATATCTCTATACATAATTTCTCTTAAGATTTTACAAAATAACATCACTAATAATGAAATTTTAAATTAATCTATTTAATAATGATACTTCGACTTTTTTACAAGCAAAAACAAACTTGTAACAATTGCAGCCATTAGCTCAGCGGCAACAATTGACAGCCAAATACCGTCAATACCTAAAATCAGCGGAAAAATCAACACAGCTGCCACTTGAAACAGGAGTGTTCGCAAAAACGAAATTAACGCTGATACAAGACCATTATTCAAAGCAGTAAAGAAAGCTGATCCATAAATAGAAATACCTGCAAATAAGAAAGAAAAAGAATATATAATAAAGCCACGCAAGGTTAAATCAAGCAGATCTTTATCGTAACCTACAAATATCGTTGCAAGCGGATTAGCTAAAGCTTCTGCCGCAATAAGCATTATTATTGAAAATATTCCAATAATAACAAAGCTTTTTCTTATTAGATTTTTCAGTTCTGAGTGATTTTTTGCACCATAATGATAACTTATACTTGGCGCTATACCTATTGAATATCCGATAAAAATAGCAAGAAAGACTAAATTAACATACATCAAAACACCATATGCTGCAACACCATCCTGACCTGCATACTTCATTAACTGCACATTGTAAAGCATACTAACAATAGACATAGAAATATTAGACATTAGTTCGGATGATCCATTAGTACAGGCTTTTAGTAAACACTTACCATCAAATTTAGTTTTAGTAAGGCGTAAAAGACTGGAATTAGGACGAAAGAAATAAATTAACGGAAGAACACCACCAACAAATTGACTAATAGCAGTTGCGGCAGCAGCACCTTCTAGTTTCCAGGAAAATACAGCAACAAAAAGTGCATCCAATACTATATTTGTAACACCTGCCGATACAGTAACCGCAAGTCCCAGCTGCGGCTTTCCAGCAGTAACAAAAAAGCTTTGAAATTCATATTGAAGTATAAATGCCGGAAGGGCAATTAGAATAATGCGCCCATAGGTTACACAATTATCTAACATTACACCTTCAGCACCAAGAAAAGCTGCAATAGATCGAATAAAGATAAATCCTAATATAGCTAAAACAATTCCGCAAGCTGCGGACACATATACAAATAAAGAAAATAATCTCTTCGCCTTGTCGCTATATCCCTCGCCCATTGTTTTAGATATTAACGCACTGCCACCTGTACCAAACATAAATCCTATAGAACCAAGAATCATCAAAAACGGCATAATAAAATTAACAGCAGCAAAAGGGGTTTTTCCCACATAGTTTGAAACAAAAAAGCCGTCAACTACACCGTAAACAGAAGTAACAACCATCATTACAATAGACGGCAATGTAAAACGCAGTAATTTTTTTAATGTGAAATGATCTGATAATTTAATTTTCATTTTACTCTCCTAAACCAGCTTGCTGCAAAATCCGCGACAGCAGGCGTTAATTCTTTAATATTCCAACCTGTTGTATTAACCACAAGGTTGTAAGTACCACACGCTCCCCATCTACTGCCTGTAATTAATTCACGAGTATTTGCACGGTTCTTATCAATACGACGAATATGTTGTTCTATTTCTTTTCTCGAAAGCTTTTCGTTTTTATCAGCACGCTGAATACAACGACAAATTTTTGTATTCATATCCGCACAAACAAAAATATTAAATGTATTCTCATTAGAGAGAATAGCATCGGCATTACGTCCGACAATTATACAATTTTTACCTAATTTAGCAATATCCTCGATTACACGCTTTTGCTCTAAAAGAAGATTTGTCTGCGAAGATTGCAGCATTGCAGCACCATAAAAAGAACGACAAAATGTTAATGAAACTTTTTTCCAATCATAATTATTCAATGCTTTTTCTACATAATTTTCATCAAGACCTTTATTGTTGGCAATAGCAGTAATAATTTCTTTATCGTAGTAATCAAAACCAAGTGTTTCAGCAAGTCTTTTCCCAAGTTCTCTACCTCCGCTTCCAAATTCACGGCTAATGGTAATAATTTTCATACATTCAGCTCCTTAATTTTTTCTTTGAATGAAGAAAGATATTTTTGTGTTAGTGCAATATAAGCTTCCTTTTCATCTTCTGACCACGATTCAAAAATATCATTTTCAATCTCTATCACCTTAAGAACAGTATTTTTTATGAAGGTTTTTCCCTTAGCTGTAAGACATACCTTTTTCTTTCTTCCGCTAAAAATTTCCAAATACACAATTTCTTCGCTTTCAAGCTTGCGAATGGCAGAATTTATAGTCTGCTTGCATAATCCCGACAAGCGGATAATATCATTAAGCAAACATTCCTCTCCATTATTACAAATGGTATAAAGAATCGACATTGAACTATCTGATAAACCTAAGCTTAACGCTGCCTCGTGATATGACGCATTAATTTCTGATATTAGATAGTTATACCGTTTCATTTCTGATGATACATAATCTGACATAAAGCACCTCCGTAAGTACGAAATAGTACCAATGATTATAGTATGATTTCGTACAAAAGTCAATAGATTATTTTTATTATATTGCAAAGCAAAAATAATTTATTCGTCTGGATTTTCTTTACCGATACACATTTTTTTAACTATATGAGGCTTTTACACCAAAATTGATTTGGGTATTTGTTAAATATCATTTTGAACTTGGAGCAGAAAAGATAATTTTCAGTGGGTATAAAATATAAAAACGAGGCAGAGTGTTTAGAACTGCCTCGTTTTTATATTTGAATAATTCGTTAATTCATTTTACAAAATCAAATTCATTGTAGACTAACCTATGCAAGTTTTTACATAAAATAACTAAATATTAATTATACTTTTTTATATTTTTACAATGACTAAAACAATTTAGAAAAGGTTTTTTTAATAAAGAAAATTTATATAATAACTATTAAATTGTAATTATTAAAATATTTGTGTATTTTAATAATTATCTCTTATTATAATTCCGTCTGAGGTATATGTAGAGTCTGAATTACCACTGTGCCTATACGTATAATCGTATGTTCTGTAGGCTGTTATTATTGACGAGGCACCAATTAATATTACTAACACTATAAGCAACAGCCTGCCAACAGTTTTAAAGCTGCACCTAAACTGTATAAGAATAAGCAGTATTACCATTATAGCTATAGGTATTGCAGTAGCCAAACAAATTGGCACATAAATTGACATAACTAACGATATTGCCGACACCAGCGTTAATAATATTATTAAGCACAAAACACTAATTGGCTGGTCATCTAATATATTTTTTGATTTAATAGGAATAAGTACAGTAAGCACAAGGGCGATTAAACTGAAAATTATAAATACTGGGCTTTGTAAAAAATTAATTTCTTTTTGCATACAAGTGCCAAATTCTATTACAAACAACCACATCGTAATTATAGATAATACGTTGAATATTACTGTAAGTACACTTATTGCTTTTTGTATCTGCGGGCTTACGGGCAGCGGTTCAGGCTCTTTATGAAGTCTTTGGTACATACCAATGTACGGGTTTGTGGTTTTAATATCGTCATTATTATTTGTAGTATTATTATTCTGTAGATTTTCATTATTCATAACAATTAACTCTTTCTATTCTAAAACTATGTTTCTTGTTGCGTATGTCATTACATTTTTTGAATGAGTTACAACTACTATTGTTCTGCCCTGACTATTCAGTTCTTGTAGCATTTTCATTATAATTTGCTCATTTTCAAAATCTAAGCTGCCTGTTGGTTCGTCGGCAAGTATAATTTTAGACGGCTTTAAAAACAGCTTTGCCACAGCTACCCTTTGCTGTTCGCCGCCACTTAGCTGATATATCTTTTTCTTTTCAAAGCCATTTAGTCCTACTTTTTCAAGCACAGCTTTAATTTTGTCTTGTTTTTCTTTATTAGACAGCTTTAAAAATTTTACTGCCACTTTAAGGTTATATTCAACAGTTTCAGCATCAATAAGACCATAATTTTGAAACAAGTACGAAATATCATTTCTAAGCAGCTTTATACCATTTTGCGAATTAAAGTGCGGGTTTTCAACTCCGCAAATTTTTATACTGCCTTCGTCGGGCTTTTCGAGCATACCTATTATATTTAACAGGGTAGTTTTACCTTTACCGCTTTTTCCCATAATAGATACAAATTCGCCTTCTTCAACGGTTAGACTGTAATTGTCAAAAATAATCTTATTGTCAAATTTTTTGCAAATATTTTTTAATTCTATAATACCCATAATCAACTACCTTTCAATGTTTCTAAAATATTTTTTCTTGTAAGAGTTTTTGAAAAAATATAAAAACCTATAATTTC
>CABRLN010000026.1 GCA_902471875.1 uncultured Clostridium sp. | reverse complement strand
TTTGCTTGTTTTATTGTTTTTGTCAGTAAGATAAATCATAATTAATTATCTTCTTTGTGGCAAATTTATCTTGTTTCTTAAACAATTAATTTTTGCTTACTGATTTTCTATTACCACACATTAATTATATCAAAGTCAGCAAGTAAAGCAAATTCTTTTATTACCTACAAAATTAGAATTTATCTCTGTTTTAGTAAGTAATCATTTCGATTTATTGCTAATTCGAAAATTCTCCACTTTTCACCAAACAGTTCACATATATTTTCTTGTTCAAGTTGAACATCGTGAAATCCAGCAGCTTTATAACAGTAATATGCAGATTTATTATTTTCAAATACACCTATTGTTACCTGATCTGCTCCTGCAATCCTAAAAGCATATTCTATGGCAAGTTGTATCATTTTCTTTCCATATCCATGCCCTCTTTTTTTATCATCTACAATTACAAAACCAATTCGCAAAATATTATATTTACCACCAACATATCTAATGATGAAATGTCCTACTATTCCATCTTCATCACAAGCTGTCATTGGATAAAAATTATCCGCTTCAGCACAGTCTCCGTTACAATCAAAATATTTATAATTCATATCCTTTTCGGTAATTGGATACGAATTATATCTGTCAGATGTCCATTTTCTAAAGGTAGTTTCATCTTCGCACCACGAAATAATGGTCTTTGCATCTTCTTTTTTATATGGTCTTAAGTATAACATTTTTGACTCCTATACAATAAATTTAAATTTGTCGCCCTAAATAATAAAATTATTATATCATCCCGGTAAATTGGATTCAACAGTAACAACCGCTATTTCAGGAAAGTTATTTACTCTGAAAAATCTGGGATCCTGTCCCAGTCCACTGGTTATAACCATATTATAAGGATTTTTATTCTCAGAGTCTACATAGTATTTTCCATATACATATTTCGGAAAATAACCTTGATTTGGTGCATATATACCACCTATAAACGGTAGTTTTACAACACCACCATGGGTGTGTCCGCAAAGCATAAGGTCAAAATTATACTCGTAATATTTGTCATGGTCAAAAAACCAATTGGTATATTCAGGGTAATGTGTAAGCAAAATTTTATAGGCATCTTTTTCACAAAAATTTTTAATAAGCGCAGTATATTCAGTGTCTTCAAACTCGCCATTGCTGTATTGCGTTAAACCTAAAATAGAAACCTTATTGTCATTAATTGTTATATCAGTTATTTCATCATCAAGCAGTTGTACTCCTCTTGCTTGTATAGAGTTTAAAAATTTATCATATTGACTACATTTTTGGTCATGATTTCCTATTATGTAATATGTATTTGCAATATCAGGAAGATTGTTCATTATGGTTAATGCCGGTGTAATGTCAGCGTGCCTTTCGTCAATTATGTCTCCAAGTGCAACAATAATGTCCGGATTGCTATGGCGTATTTTATCTACAACCACTTGGTTATTGCCAAAGTTCATGTTATGTAAATCACTTATTATTGCAATAGTTATTTTGTTATTTATTTTAGATTCTTTTATGCTGTAATTTGTGGTGACTATAATGTACTGGTCAGCAATTAAGTAAATTACCAACAACATTATTAAAGTCAGAAAGAGTATATAGAAATTTTTAAAATATTTTTTATTAATTGTATGTTTCATTTTGCACCACCATAAATATACTTACATATATTATATATGTTTAAATTTACATTTCAACCTTAAAAAGAAAATAGGATAATAAATAATTATTGTTTAAAGTTATATAATATGATATACTATACACGAATGAAGAAGTGAGGTAAAAGAAATGTTAAATATTGGTTGTCATTTATCAGCATCTAAAGGATTTTTGCATATGGCAAAAGAGGCTGTTTCGATTAATGCAAATACTTTTCAGTTTTTTACACGAAATCCAAGAGGGTTTAAGGCGAAAGATTTGGATGAAAACGATGTTAAAAAATTTTTAGAATATATCAGCGATAAAAATTTTGCACCTATAGTTGCTCATGCACCGTATACGCTTAATGCTTGCTCGGCTGACCCTAAAATAAGAGAGCTTGCACAGTTAACAATGGCAGACGATATTCGCCGTATGGAGTATGTACCCAATAATTATTACAACTTCCATCCGGGAAGCCATGTTAAACAAGGGGTAGATGTAGGAATTGATTATATTGTTCAAATGCTTAATAATATTCTACAGCCTGAACAAACAACAAAGGTATTATTGGAAACAATGGCAGGAAAGGGCAGTGAGATTGGCCGTAATTTTAATGAATTAAAGGATATACTAGATAGGGTAGAACTTAGCGACAAAATGGGTGTTTGTCTTGACACTTGCCATATTTGGGACGGCGGCTACAATATTGTTGACAACCTTGATGAAGTTATTGATGAATTTGATAAAATAATTGGTTTAGACAAGCTGTATGCTATTCATCTTAATGACAGTAAAAATGACAGAGAAAGTCATAAAGACAGGCATGAAACTATTGGTAACGGTTATTTAGGTATTGAAGCTATTGGTAAAATTATTAACCATCCACAGTTAAAACATCTTCCATTTGAGCTTGAAACACCTAATGATTTAAACGGCTATGCTAAAGAAATTGAAATTTTAAGAGGATTATATAGAGAGTGATTACAACAATTATCGTAATGTTTTGTTAAAAACCGGATGTGATGTTATGAAGAAAAATTGTGTTGTATGTGGGGATAAAGCAAGTATTTTAACAAGAATAAAATTAAATGACGGTTTTTTATGCAGTGATTGTGCAAAAAAATGCAGTGAGCATTTAGATGATTATGACGAAATAACTGCCGAAGAAATAAAAAAGCATTTACAGTACCGAAATAAAAATAAGCACAGTGCAATGCTAAAAGAATTTACTGCAACAATGTCTTTAGGAGAATATGAAATTTTAAGAATTGATGAGCTGCACGAATATTGGTTGTTAGAAACAGAGAAACGCTTTAATAACAATAACCCAGATATTTTTACTTTTGCCCAAATTACAGATGTTGAGTTTGTTCGCAAAAAAGAATGTTTAAACGACTTTGACAGCGAAGAGGCTAACCAAAAAATATCAAATAAATTTAAGCGTAAAAAAAACAGATGCCCAATATATGGTTATTGGTTTTATGTTGTTATAAAAATAAAACACCCTTGTTTTACAGAAATTAATATGCGTATAAATAAGTATATTATAAGTGAAAAAAATCAAATAGAATATTTAGCTGCTGTACGAACAGCACAAGATATTGTAGATGTAATAAGCGAGCTTTCTGAAAAAAGTAGAAAAAAGCTTACAAGTAAATTATAATTATTTTGGAGAGTTATTTATGGTAAATACTTTAGAAGAATTAAGGTCAGTTTGCCTTAATTGTAATAAATGTCGATTAGGTGAAACCAGAACAAACCTTGTTTTTGGTGTAGGAACTGAAAAAGCTGAGGTTATGTTTATAGGAGAGGGGCCTGGAGAAAACGAGGATTTGCAGGGAGAACCTTTTGTGGGTAGAGCGGGACAACTGCTTGATAAAATGCTTAATGCAATTGACCTTGACAGGAATAAAAATATATATATAGCAAATATGGTTAAATGCCGTCCTCCAAAAAATCGTGATCCTTTGCCGGATGAACAGGAGCAATGTATTAATTGGTTAAGAAATCAGGTTAAAATTATAAGACCCAAAATAATTGTTTGTCTGGGCAGGGTTGCAGCAACTAGACTTATAAAAAGCGATATGAAAATAACAAAAGAGCATGGTATTTTCTTCGAAAAAAATGGTGTTATTATGATGGCAACATTACATCCTGCGGCTTTGTTAAGAAATCCTAATAATAAGCCGGGGGCTTTTGAGGATTTCCAGAAACTGCGTGAAAAAATTAAAGAGATATGTGACCATACATACTAGGGTGTATCTAAATGTTTTGATATACCCTAGATAAATATTTTTCAACATTAATGATATAAAAACAGAACAGTAATTAAAAAAATGCTGTGTTATAACCTGGTATAGTTTATATTAAAAAAATAAATATAATTACAAATATTTTTAAAAAAACTATTGACAAACAGTAAATATTAAGTTATAATAATAAAGCTGTATGAGGCAGTACACAAATTAAATATCGCGGGATGGAGCAGATGGTAGCTCGTCGGGCTCATAACCCGAAGGTCGTTGGTTCAAGTCCAGCTCCCGCAACCACAAAAAAGCTGTTTAATAACCGTTTTGGTTTGTTAAACGGCTTTTGTTTTATTTGAAAATTGAATTTTTACAAAAAACACTCAGCTTATAATAAGAAATTGCTGTTGTTAGATATAATTCTACCACATCAATTTTAGAATACGTTAATCCCTTTATTTCTGAATTTTTTATAGGCATAAATCTATTGTTAGACATCTTGTTTTGTTAGGATACCGTATATCTTTAAAATATAACCATATCTACCATCTCCATTTAGATATGCTAATTTAAATTAATAACTATATTCTGTCATAAAAAACTGACCTCCAATCGTTAGATTTTTGCTCTAACTTTTGGAGGTCACATCAATTTAATTATTATATAAATATTTTTAGATGTAATGTTATTACTTCGTCAGTTTTTCCAGTGCGGCAATTTTTGTACTGATACAGAACAGATCCATTGCAATCTCAAGCTCTTCTACAGGAGGAAGAGTTGGGGCTAAACGAATGTTGCTGTCTTTAGGGTCGTTACCATAAGGGAAGGTTGCGCCTGCACCTGTAAGAACAACGCCTGCCTCTTTACACAATTGTACTACTCTTTTTGCGCAGCCTTCAAGCACATCAACACTTACAAAGTAGCCACCGTTTGGTTTAATCCACTGTGCAATACCAAAACCGCCAAGTTGATTTTCCAGCTTGCTTATAACAGCATTAAAGCGTGGTTCTAATACAGATCTGTGTTTTTGCATATGTGCCAATAGTCCTTCGTAGTTGCCAAAAAATTTAATATGACGAAGCATATTAAGCTTGTCGTAACCAATAGTTTGAATTGTATATTTTTTCATAAAGAACTTCATATTTTTTTCTGAAGCAGCCATACAAGCAACACCTGAACCAGGAAATGTAATTTTTGACGTAGAAGTAAACAGTATTGGCATATCCTCGGTGCCATATTTTTTACATTCTTCCATTAGATTTAGCAGTGTGTCACCCTGTTGTGTAATATCGTGAATAGCATATGCGTTATCCCACATAATTCTAAAATCATCAGCTGCAGGCTTTAACTTTGCAAAACGTGTAACAGTTTCATCAGAATAGGTAATTCCTTGTGGGTTTGAATATTTAGGTACACACCAAATACCCTTAATAGAACTGTCAGTGCTAACCAGTTTTTCAACCATATCCATGTCAGGACCCTGTGGGGTCATTGGTATTGTAATCATTTCAATACCAAAATATTCTGTAATACCAAAATGTCTGTCATAACCCGGTACAGGACACAGCCATTTTACCTTATCCAACTTAGCCCAAGGAGTTCCTCCGTTTACGTTAGCAGTCATCATTGTTGCTACAGTATCAAACATCATATTAAGGCTTGAGTTACCGCCAACCATAATCTCGTTTTCAGAAACACCAAGAACCTTTGCAAAAATTTCTTTCATTTCAGGAATGCCATCAAGTACACCATAATTTCTGCAGTCAGTACCATTTGTTGTTTTACAATCGTCATTTGTTTTAATTGCACTTAACAATCCCTCTGACAGGTCAAGCTGTGTACTTCCTGGCTTTCCCCTTGACATATCCAGCTTTAAGTTCATATTCTGAAACTTTTTATACTCAGCTTGTAGCTGTGTAAGCTGACAATTTAATTCGTTCTTTTGCATTGTAAGGTAATTCATTAATAAAACCCCTTTATTTCTTAATTTTTCCTACATTTAATTTTAATATAAAACAGCAAAAAATGCAAGTTTAATTTAATAATCTTGCATTTTCTGCCTTTTGCCACAACTATTAATAATTTTATCATTATTATTGTTAAAAGTGTTGTAACTTTTATAAAATCAAAGTGCGAAAATATTTTTAGATTGTTATTGGAAGTATAACATATTTATATAAAAAGAACTTCGACTTATTTCGACTTATATTTATTGTTGCTATGAATTATAATAAAAATTTTTATTCATTTGCTGGGAGTAGTTTTATTATTACTTCCATATTTTTTATGTAAATATTTATTAAACACCATCTTAAAACACTTTATTTATTTTGGTTTATTTGATATAATAAACTAAATTGTGCACTATGCTTTCGAAAAAGAGGTTGATAATATATGAAAACAGTAGAACTAGTTGTGCCTTGCTATAATGAAGAAGAAGGTCTAGCTGTATTTGTAAAAGAAACGACTAAAGTTACTACTACTATAAAAGGATATGATTTTTCATTTATATTGGTTAATGACGGCAGTAAAGATAACACGTATAAGGTAATGAAAAAACTTGCAGAGAAATATAACAACATAAAATATATTTCTTTTTCACGAAATTTTGGTAAGGAATCTGCAATGTATGCAGGACTAAAATATTCAACAGCCGACTACGTTGTTGTTATGGACGCTGATTTGCAGCATCCGCCCAAAATGCTTATTGATATGTGTAATGCTATGGAGGAGGGCTACGACTGTTGTGCTGCACGCAGAACATCACGTGAAGGAGAATCAAGAATTAGAAGCTGGTTCTCGCAGAGTTTTTATAAAATAAGCAATAAAATTTCTGATGTTAAAATGCCTTATGGGGCTGTAGATTACCGAATGATGTCAAGGCAAATGGTTGATGCTGTGGTTTCATTAGGAGAGGTACAGAGGTTTTCAAAGGGCTTGTTCAGCTGGGTTGGGTATGACACAAAGTGGATTCCTTATGAAAATGTTGAACGTACAATAGGTACTACAAAGTGGAGTTTTTGGGGCTTATTTAAGTACGCTATTGACGGTTTTGCGTCGTTTACGGTTTCACCCCTCAGGTGGCTGTCAGCGGCAGGCTCTATAATTTCTTTAATAGCCTTTGTGTATATTATAATTACTCTTATTCAAACACTTATTTTTGGCGTTGCTGTACCGGGTTATGTTACTACCCTGTGTGCGGTTTTGTTTTTAGGCGGTATTATAGAGCTTTCAATAGGTATTTTAGGCGAGTATATAAGCCGCATTTATTTAGAGAGCAAGCATCGTCCTATTTTTCTTGTAAAAGATACAAATATTAATTCTAATGCAGTTATATCGGAAAATAAGGAAAGTAAAGTAAAGGATAAAAATATAGATAACAAAAACATAAACCCTGTCAAAAACGATGATTCAAATGCTGATGATGAAACAGATAATAAATATGATAAAAAACCTGAAAATATTTTTAATGATGAAAATATATCAGATGATGACAAGGTTGATGAAGAAGAAACAGAAAAGGTCGAGTACGATTTGAGCTATTTTGAATAATTCAAGAGGTAAAATATGGGTGATTTTATTAAACAATTTTTTGATATTAAGTTTTGGAAGTTTATTCTTGTTGGTATTTTAAACACTGTGGTAGGTACAGGCTTGCAATTTGTTTTGTACAACTGCACTCCGCTTAATACAATGGCGTCAACAGGTACGTGGGTGGCGTCCGGCGTATCATATTTTTTGGCTAGTATAATGAGTTATTTTTTAAACAAATACTTTACGTTTAAAAATAATGAGAGAGGTTGGAAGCCTGTATTAAGGTTTGCAATTAACATTGCTGTTTGTTATTTTATTGCCTATGGCATAGCCATTCCTTTAACCTCTTATATATGTACATCAAATAATCTTACCATGTTTGGCTGGAGTGTAGAAATATTTGCGTCAAATGCTTCAATGGTTATTGGCAGTTGCTTGTTTGTTGCGCTGAACTATATTGGTCAAAGATTTTTTGCGTTTAAGACCGTTAACAATACAAACTAGAATATGGATACTGTTACACAAATATAATGTAAAGCTGAAAATTATTAACAATACCCCATATACTAACATAGTAAGATAATGTTTAAGTATATGGGGTTTATTCTGTTAAGCGAGATTTGTATTTGTATTTTTACCGCATTTACCACATTCACTTGTAACCTCGCCCGATTCGCAGTGATAGCAAATTTCGTTCTTTAAAGGCTCATTGTTAAAAAAGGCTTGTAAATTTTCAATGGTAGTTTGTGCAATATTTTGAAGTGCCTCGTTTGTTAAAAAAGCCTGATGAGAGGTAACAATAACATTTGGCATAGAAACTAATAACGATAAAATATCATCATTAATTATATTATCTGAGTAGTCCTCATAAAAAAAGGTACTTTCTTCTTCATAAACGTCTAAGCCTGCTGCACCAATCTTTTTGTCCTTTAATCCCTGCAGTAGTGCATGACTTTCTATAATAGCACCTCTTGATGTGTTTAAAATAACAACACCATCGCGCATTTTTTCTATAGAATCCTTATTAATTAAATGATGACTTTCTTTTGTAAGAGGACAATGCAGTGAAATTATATGACTTTCTTTAAATATTGTATCTAAGTCTGTATAATTAATATTGCTGTTTTGTACAGGGTACGGGTCATAAGCCAACACATTCATTTTAAAACCCTTACAGATGTCGATAAATTCTTGTCCTATTTTTCCTGTTCCTATTACACCTACTGTTTTATCTTTTAAATCAAAGCCGGTAAGACGAACAAGTGAAAAATTATAATCTCGAGTACGGTTATATGCTTTGTGAATTTTTCGGTTTAGAGTAAGCAAAAGTGCCATTGTATATTCTGCAACAGCATTTGGAGAATAGCCGGGTACACGCATAACGGTTATTTTTTCATGGGCAGATTTAAAATCTATATTATTATAACCTGCACAACGCATTGCAATTGCTTCAACATTTAAATTCCAAAGCTTTTCAATAGTATCTTTGTCAATAGTATCGTTTACAAAGGCTACAACAGCGTCACAGCCTGTAGCAAGCTTTGCAGTTTCACTGTTAAGTTTATTTTCGAAAAATTTAAATTGTATTCCATCATGGGGCAATTTATTAAACCACTCTTTATCATATGGTTTTGTATCAAAAAAAGCCACTAAATGTTCCATATTAACACTCCTTTAAGGAAATACCTCACAATACGGCAAGATGTAATATTGCCAATTATATACAAGATATATCAGAAAATCATTTTCATAAAAGTATCATTTAAGAATATCTATTTATAGATGTATTTTTAGATTTATTAAGATATACCATGATTGTTTACTGTGTGGTGTTGCTTTATTATGGTTTGCCAATTAGTCGTATTTATTCCTATTTACAGCATTGTTTTTAATATTTTTTCTTGTTCTTTATAGTCAGGCATAACTTTGGCGGCTACTTCTAAAATGCTTTGCTGTGATTTTTTTCTTTTATATGTGAAAGCTCGTGTACAATAACATAATCTATCGCTTTTGATGGATATAACATAAGAGGTTAAAAATATTATTAATATTTTTTGCAGTTTTTAAAAAAACATTTGAAATTAGTTTAGATATATGATATTATATATAAGACGTTTGATTATGCTGATATAGCTCAGTAGGCAGAGCGCAGTCTTGGTAAGGCTGAGGTCACGGGTTCGACTCCCGTTATCAGCTCCAACCCAATGTACGTTTGTGCATTGGGTTTTAATTTAAAAAATATATCTATAATAAACAGCTCCTTGGAAATTATTTTCAAGGAGCTGTTGTGCTAAACAATTATGGCAAAGTGCGATTGATACAAGTCAAGAATAAGATGACATACCATACATAATATGCTGAAATGTTCTTATTTACCCTTTGGCATTAGTATTTATATAAAAAATAATATTAAATCTTCTCAACTTTTGCTGTAACAGTGTAATTATCGCTTGATATATTCAGTAAGTCGTTATCTATCAATTCATAAATATTCAATTTTACATCGCTGGAAGAGCTAATGCTTTTAATTGTAAAGTCACAGCTGATTAAAAGCTTTTCTTCTGAAAAATCATTTACAGCTGTGGCTGCAATAGAAGTGAATTTAATTGTATTTTCAAGGTCAGTATTAACCATACCGCCTTGAAGATTTGTTGTTTTTATACTATCACTGTCGATAGTTAGTACTTTTGAATCATAATTAATTTGTGCATTTATTGCAGCAAATTTTGTAGAAGATTTAAGATAATAAGAAATTCTTACCTTATCCCCTACATTATAATTGCTGCCATTAATTACAGCGTTTGTGTTAGGACTGGTTTGGAGGTTACTATTAGTGGATGATGAAACACCTGTACTACTTGAACTTTTCGGTGTGCTTGACGAGTTACTATGTGATGGATTGTTGTTTTTTGAAGAAGAGGAGTTTTCTTTTGACGAACTGTGGTTTATGTTAGATGAACTGTTTTGAATGTTATTAGAAGAGCTGTTTCCTGAATATTCGCCATTTTGATCTGTAGTATTTTCTACAATGATATTAGACGGATTTGTACTTTCGATAATAATAGTGTTTCCATTTTTGTCTGTAGTAATTTCGGTTGCAGCTACAGGACCATTTTTATTATCTGTGTTTTGCTGTTCATTGCTAGACAAAAATATACCTACAGCTACAGTAGCTAAAACTATTATTGCAATAACAGCAGCAATAATTATTATTGATTTTTTAGACAACTTATTGTTTTCGTTATTATTCACATTAACCACTCCATTACATAAAATCCTTTTTGTCAATTATAGCATTTAATATTTTCTTCGTAAAGTGCCTTACTAATTTTTACAATATGTTTATAATTAATTTACAGAAGATGAAAACAATGAAATACAACAATATTGTTAAGGGTATATTTATAAGCAGGACTAATAGAAACCGATCTGACATATAATGGTTATGTTATAGTCGAAGCACTTGCAGTAATCAAGATACTATGAAATTTATGAGTTACTTATTATTTTATTTGCCTTAGTTATGAAATTGTGCCCTGTGATTCAGTCACAGAATGAAACCCTCCTTTTGTCGTATAATTCAAGTACAACAGAAGGAGGATTATTATGCCAAAAAGAAAAGCAAAAGTCAACATTCAAGAATGTGTAGCGTGCGGATGCTGTATCAAAGTTTGCCCCAAAAAAGCAATTTCCATTCCAAAAGGTATCTATGCAGAAATTAATTCTGAATTGTGTGTTGGTTGCGGAAAATGTGCAAAGGAATGTCCCGCAAGCGTTATTACATTGGAGGTGTCGGAATTATGAAACAAAAAAATAAATGGTATGACTACCTTTGGATTGTTTCGCTTACTTATCTAATATTAGGATTTTTCAACATTTTGTTTGCATGGTTTGGGCTGTTATGCTTTTTCATACCAATCATTATATCGGTTGTAAAAGGCAATAAAGCATATTGTAACAGATACTGCGGTAGAGGGCAGTTGTTTTCCCTTATAGGCGGCAAGTTCGGACTTTCTAGAAAAAAGGATGTTCCTAAATGGATGAAATCAAAATATTTCCGATATGGTTTTTTGATTTTCTTTTTTGTAATGTTTTTCCTCATGTTATGGAATACGTATTTAGTGTTTGCAGGAACAAAAGAATTAAGCCAAACGGTCAAACTACTTTGGACACTTAAGCTGCCGTGGCACTGGGCATATCACGGAACGCTGTTTTCGTCGGGTGTGGCACAGTTTGCCTTTGGATTTTACAGCGTGATGCTCACTTCCACCATACTTGGATTTGCCACTATGATATTGTTCAAACCTCGTTCATGGTGTGTATATTGTCCTATGGGAACGATGACACAATTAATCTGCCGAGTAAAAGCTGGAAAATAAAAAACGAATAAGAGGCATTTATGCAATATCTTATTTCATTTTTGGAAGGTATCACTAACTTTATTTCTTCCTGTATTCTCCCGATGCTTACAATTTACATTTAATATTTTGCGGGAAAAAGTGAGAAGCGCAGTACAAAGAAAATATTAAAGAATGCTGTTGGGTTTGCGCTCGGCTTTACAGAGGTATTTGTTGCACTTGGTGCCATTGTTGGAATGCTCGGCAGTTTACTAAGAGAGTATCAAACAGTTATAAATATCGTAACGGGCGGAGTTTTGGTGTTTTTCGGGTTTTATTTTCTCGGAGTGTTTGAACTGAGTATCTTTAAGTAGAACAAAAGGCATTGACATAGTAAAAGAGATAGTTTTTTCTCTGCCGCATTATTTGGGCTATTATCGTAAAGAAGAAATGTCGGATTTCAATGCGGCTTACTACAACAATTCCTACATACAATTTTTTATGGTCAATATTACGAACAGCAGCCAAGAAACAATGTCTTTCGCAAAGGAATTTATCAAATTTTCGGGATACAACTTCCATGTTCAAAGAGTGAATGTGACATAATCACAGAAAATGATCAAATAATCAGTTATACTATAGTCACAGAAAAGGAAAAGGAGAATTTAAAATGTTTGTTAAAAAAATTGATAAAAACAACTTTGAAAACGAAGTAATAAATAGTGGGAAAAAGGTTCTTCTTGATTTTTATGCCGATTGGTGTGGACCGTGCCACATGGTGTCACCTTTGGTGGATGAGATCGCAGAGGAAAATCCGCAGTACCTTGTTGGTAAGATCAATGTGGATCAGGAGCCGGAACTTGCTGGTTCATTCGGCGTGGCAAGTATTCCGACATTGATTGTGATGAAAGACGGCAAGGTTGTTTCACAATCAGCCGGAGCAAGACCTAAAACGCAGATACTTGCTATGTTAGAGGGTTAATTTTCGCAGCCGTTTTTTATCAAGAATTTTTATACCTTTGCGAGAGATTTCAACAACGCCATCATTTGCAAAATGTTTCAGCATTCTTGACACGACCTCACGAGCGGACCCTATATAACGGGCAATTTGCTCGTGAGTAAGTGTAATGGTATCGGAATTTGTTCTTGCTGACTCGTCTGAGAGAAAAATAGCAAGCCGCTTATCCATACTCATAAAAAGAATCTGCTGCATCACCCACATCACGTCTGAAAAACGGCTGACAGCGGTTTCCAATGCGAATATTTTGATCTGCGGATTGCGTTCGGAAACTTCCGCAAAAGCGGAACCGCTGATCATATAACACTCGCTGTTTTCCTCGGCGTCAACAAACACATCAAAGGTAATAGTCTGCAAGACGCATGAAGCAGACAGCATACACATATCGCTCTTATGTAAGCGATAGAGCGTAATGTCTTTGCCGTTCTCTGACATCATGTAAAGGCGAAGACTGCCCGAACGGACGAAAATCACGCCGGAACATTCGTTTCCATCATGAATGTTCGTACCTTTCGGATAGGTCATCGCAAAAGAATTATGGCAAATAAATTCTCGGTCTAATTCCGAAATTTCATTCCAAAACGGGAAAATCTCCCGATAAACAGGTTCAAATAAATTTTGTTCCATTGCAAAAATTCCTTTCAGAAAGAAGTGTGATATATGAAAACAGTAATTATCGGCGGGGTTGCCGGAGGTGCATCAGCAGCGGCAAGACTCCGCAGGTTGGATGAATCGGCAGAAATTATTATTTTAGAGCGTGGTGACCATGTTTCCTTTGCTAACTGCGGACTACCGTATTATATTGGCGGTGCAATCACCGATAAAAATAATCTGACACTGCAAACACCGGAAAGTTTTCGGACAAGATTTAATATCGATGTTCGCATAAAAAATGAAGCAATAAAAATTGATTCCGAGACTAAAACAGTCACAGTAAAAGATTTAAAATCAGGCGAAAGCTATGTGGAAAGCTATGATAACTTGATACTTTCACCCGGAGCGGAGCCGATTCGACCTAATATTGACGGAGTTGATAGTGATATTATGTTCACACTCCGAAATATTCCCGACACCTTAAAAATAAAAGGATATATCGAAAGTATCAATCCGAAATCAGCTGTTGTGATTGGTGGCGGTTATATTGGCGTTGAGATGGCGGAAAATTTAAAAGAAGCCGGGCTTGAAGTCTCAATTGTGGAGCTTGCCGACCATTTGATTGCTCCGCTTGATTTCGATATGGCGGCGGATGTGCATCGTTATATAAAATCAAAAGGGATTCGCCTGTATCTGAATAACGGCGTAAAAGCCATAAACGGACATAAGGTCGTTTTGCAAAACGGTGAGATCAACGCTGACATGGTTATTATGTCGGTTGGTGTTCAACCTGAAACTGCATTGGCGAAAGAGTGCGGAATTAGAACCAATCAGCGCGGTAGTATCATCGTTGACCGTCAGATGAAAACCAATCTTGCGAATATTTATGCTGTTGGTGATGCAGTGGAGGTTGAAGACTTTATCACAAAATTACCTGCGTTTATCCCGCTTGCAGGACCTGCTAACAAACAGGGACGAATTGTGGCAGATAATATTGTCGGCGTTTCTTCCGAATATACCGGTACGCAAGGCTCAGCGGTTCTTAAACTTTTTGATATGACTGTTGCAACAACAGGACTGAACGAAAAAGGAGCAAAATCAGCGGGAATTGATTATGATAAAACCTATATTTATTCCGGCTCTCATGCTTCATATTATCCCGGTGCGAACAATATGTCGATTAAAGCTTTGTGGGATAAGAAAACATTGAAAATACTTGGAGCACAAATTGTTGGCTTTAATGGTGTTGACAAGCGTATGGATGTGCTTGCTGCAGCTATTCGCTTCGGTGCAAAGATCACCGACCTTACGGAACTCGAGCTTTGCTATGCACCGCCCTTCGGTAGTGCCAAAGATCCGGTCAATATGCTTGGTTTTGTTGCTGAAAACATTATCACAGGAAAAATAAAGCAATTTTTTTGGCATGATATTAAAAGTTTGCCCCGTGACGGAAGCGTTACGCTTCTTGATATAAGAACCGTTACAGAAGTTAGCCGCGGTAAAATAGACAGCTTTATTAACATTCCATTGGATTCTTTGCGGGAGCGCATCGGTGAAATACCGAAAGGTAAGCCTGTTTATGTACACTGTCACAGCGGACTGCGCAGTTATATTGCTTGCCGGATTCTTGCGGGAAACAGCTATGACTGTTACAATCTTGCGGGCGGTTGGCGGCTCTATGAGTCCGTTATCCATGAGAAAACCGTCCCTGAATATATCTGCACCGAATGTAAGTAATAGGATGCCGTGCCTGTGACCAAACAGCAGGCACGGTTTTGTTTTTATTAAATACATCAAAAAAGAAGACATAAAAATGCAGCATATTTATGATATGATTATTATCGGAGGCGGACCTGCTGGATACACCGCCGTGACAGGCTCAGAGCCACAAAGATTTATCATGAATCTTTAATGCAGTAAAAAATGTGAAGCTTCTATGGAATAGCACTGTATCGGAGCTAGTTGTCAGCAGTTGGAAGGCGTTAAAGTCAAATATGTGAATACACAGGATATCACGGACATTGCCTGCAACGGAGTTTTTGTCAGTATAGGAAGAAAACCGGCAACGGAATTTTTAGGTAGCAGTGTTGCACTTGATCCTTTTGGGTATGTCATTCACGATGAAAGCACAAAAACAAATGTAGGTCGTACATTTGTTTTAAGTTCCGTTTTGTATATGGCAATTGCCTCGGAATTTTTCCTGTATTATATCATCATATCAACAAAAACACAAGTTATCATTAAAATTATTAGTACTTATTGTACAGCATGTGCGTAACAATAGAAGACAGATGCCTTTTAGAAAATAACAAACTGGTGTGGAGTAATGATGAGGAAAATTATAAAAACACAGAATATACGAAGTTTGTTTATAACAATAAACATTATAGAGATTATTGTAAAAAGGAAACTGAAGACTTTAAAGCACAAGATTTTGAAGTTGCTTTTCAGACAAAATTGACTTGTACATAAAGAGGATAATGTTATTGTGGAAGCATATAAATACAGATAGATTTTGTGTTCCATTAACTTTTCTTGGTGAACGTGACAAGTGCATTTGTATCCTCATTTACTTCGGCATACTTTTGCTACTAATTATATTTATAATGGCGGTAACCTTGAGGTTTTGCGTGTCCTTTTGGGGCATAGTTCAATTTCTATAACTCAAATATATATTCATTTAGCTACACAAATGCACATTGTAAATGATAATTATGAAAGTCACTTAGACACCTTTAATTATTTAAGTATATAAAAATCATAAAAAACAAGCACCTAGTTAAAAAACTAAGTGCTTATCCTGGCTGGGCTGGCGAGATTCGAACTCACGGGATGACGGAGTCAAAGTCCGTTGCCTTACCGCTTGGCGACAGCCCAATATATAAAGTTCTATGAAATTTTTGTAATAGGGAAGATAATATATACAACAATTTACAAATAAAATTCATAAAACTATTTAGCTATTAAATAACCGCACAAGCTATATAACCTGTGCGGTTATGGTGACCCATCGGAGATTCGAACTCCGGACACCTTGATTAAAAGTCAAGTGCTCTGCCAACTGAGCTAATGGATCAAATGGGGTGGATAGTCGGATTCGAACCGACGGTCTCCAGTGCCACAAACTGGCGCTTTAACCAACTAAGCTATACCCACCATAACTGGCGCGCCAGAAGGGACTCGAACCCCTGACCTACTGCTTAGAAGGCAGTTGCTCTATCCAGCTGAGCTACTGGCGCAAAAATTTCTAACCTTTTAGGATATAGTTGGAGCGGATGATGGGAATCGAACCCACACGATCAGCTTGGAAGGCTGAAGTTCTACCACTAAACTACATCCGCACATTTACAGTCGTGTATTGCCACCCTTAAGCGACGATACTTATTTTATCAAAAACAACATATATTGTCAATACTTTTTTTAAAAAAATTTAAAATGTATTAATTTTTTTAAAATATGATTAAAAATGACGTTCGTTATTTAAAGCGTTCTATAATTTTTGGGTTACTTTGGGTTTCATTGCTATTTATTGTAGAATATATTTCATGTATTGTTTTTAGTGCTTCTTATATTAACAGATAATATTTTGTAAATTACATAGTGATAATGGTTGTTACAACATAAAGTATACCAATTATTACAGGCTGGTGTAATATATATATAACCAAGGCATGTTTTCCTATGAAATCAAGTGGAGGACAAATTTTTTTAGACATCCATTTTGGAAAATCTCTTGTAGTTATTAATTTGCCTAAGAAAGTTCCAAATAAAAATAAAAATATATATGGGATAATTGGAAAATAATCCGCAGAATAAAAATCATTGCTTGGTAAGCCCACTATAAATAAAGGATAAAAGCTATATAACCATTGTGGCAGTCTAAAACATGCAAACGGTTCAAGCCCGATATAACCTTTAGGTATATTATAAGCAATAGAAAATAAAATTAATGATATAATTATTCCTAATGTCACAGGCACTTTATTTATAGCTTTTTGCAAAATTGCATATAATATTAGTGCTGCACTAAGAAAATGTAAAATACCGAAGATAATAATTTCTGACGGTAATATTAGTGCTGTAACCAAAGTAACTGCTATAGAAATTGAAAATAATATTAAGCCGCGCTTTAAATTACTGTGGCTAAATGAACAAGAAATGCCACACAGTGTGATAAATACAATAGGTATTATTGGTTGATAAGGAAGTATAGCTCTCATTATTGGGTAGCTAAATTCCAAATTGAAAATAAAAGTCATTGAATATATAGTGTGGTACAAAACCATAGCTATTACTGCAAGTCCCCTAAGTTCATCAATAAGATATATTCTGTTTGGCTTTCTCTTTTTTATTTCACTAGGCATTAAATGAAATCTTCCTTTAACTTGTTGTATCAGTAAAAATATGGTATAATTTATTAAAAATGTAGAGTAATTACTACAACATAATTATACACAGAAAAAGTATTTAGTAAAGGAATAAATTATTATGGAAATCCAAATTGGAAAAAAGTTTAAGCAAACAGCAGTAGTTACAACGGATAAGTTGGCGTGCAATGTTGGCAGCGGCACAGCAAAGGTTTATGCTACGCCTATGGTTGCAGCATTAATGGAAAATGCTGCATACAAGTTGGCACAGCAATTTATACCGGAAGATTGCACCACCGTGGGTACAAAAATTGCTATTGAACATATTGCAGCAACGGCTGAGAGTGCAAATGTTTATGCTATAGCTCAGCTTGTTGAAAGTGATGGAAGAAGATTTGAATTTATCATAGAAGCATATGACAATGCAGGTTTAATAGCTAAAGGAACACATCAAAGATTTTCTGTAAAATCAGAAAAGTTTTTAGCTAAAGCAAAGGCAAGGCTTACTATTTAATTTTAATTATTTGCTTAATTTAGGAACGTATTAATTAAGTATAATTTGTCCCTGTTTTTCATATACATTGTTTTGAAGAGTACAGGCAATGTTACGTTATTGCTGTTAATGTTGTTTGAAAACAGGAGGATGTATTATGTTTATAATTAAAAAAATTACCAAAAAAAGTTTTGCTGCTGTTCTTGTATTGCTTTTTGCAGCACTGTTGTTAATAATGAGATTTACGGTTTTTAATTTTACACCAACAACTGCTTATAATGATATTGCAGGTAAGTATAATCTTGAAATTACAGACAACTTTACTATAGAGGACTTTTTTAGACAATTCGATTTACAAATTAACAAGAATACTGAAGAAGAGGTTAATGTTACAATTCCGTCTGAATTCAATAAGGTATATGAAAATTATAATAATCTTCAAAAACAACAGGGATTAGACTTAAATAATTATAAAGGATTTAATGCTGTTAGATATACATATGATGTAGAAAATTATCCTACTAATGCAGAGGTAAAAGCAAATATAATTGTTTGTAATAACAAGGTAATAGCAGGTGATCTTTGTACTGTTGAGCTTGGTGGTGTAATGACTACCTTGTATGATAAAACTATAGAATAGGAGAAACAATGAGTGTTGAAAGACTTGACAAGCTACTGGCTTCACAAGGCACGAAGGGCAGAAGTGATGTAAAAAGAATAATATCAGCCGGCAGGGTAACTATTAATGGTATGGTTGTAAAATCAGCAGGCATTAAGACAGACTCCGAAAGTGATATTATTTGTATTGACGGTAAGCAGATTTTTATAGAAAAATATGTTTATTATATTATGAACAAGCCTGCAGGTGTAGTGTGTGCAACCAATGACAATATATCTAAAACAGTAATTGATATTATCCCACTGCAATATAGAAGAAAGGGATTATTTCCTGTTGGAAGGTTGGACAGAGATACAGAAGGCTTGCTTTTAATAACAAACGATGGACAATTTGCCCACAATATTACTGCTCCCAGTAAAAAAATATATAAAACCTATTATGCAGAAATTGATAGTGAAATTAATCAGCAAGATATAGAGGCATTTGAACAAGGTATTGTATTTAAAGATGGTACAGTATGTAAAAAAGCATATTTAAGCCGTGCAGATAGTAGAAATTCCTTTGCGGTTAAGGTAAAAATATGCGAGGGAATGTTTCACCAGGTTAAGAAAATGTTGGCTGTAAGGGGGAAAAAGGTTTTATATCTTAAAAGAATTGCAATTGGAAATCTTTTTCTTGATAATAATTTAAACAAAGGCGATGTGAAAAAAGTTTCATTTTTAGATATTAGTAATAAAATAGTGGGCGAAATGCACTAAATTAAACATATTTTTTTCGCATAGTGTTGGATTTGTAAAATCTCGACTTAAATATTTAGTAAAAAAATTACTAGCAACTTTGTAATAAACATGATATATTAATATATGAAACAATACACCTTACTGTTACTTGTAAGGAGATTTAGGAGGTTCTGTGAAATGGCTAGTGTAAAGCTTGAACACATTTACAAAATTTACGATGGCGGCGTTGAAGCTGTATCAGATGTTAATTTAGAAATTGAAGACAAGGAATTTATTATTCTTGTAGGACCATCGGGTTGTGGTAAATCTACTACTTTAAGAATGATTGCCGGTTTGGAGGATATTAGTAAGGGTACTTTGACAATTGGCGATGTTGTTGCTAATGATGTTGCACCTAAGGATAGAGATATTGCAATGGTATTTCAAAACTACGCTCTTTACCCACATATGTCAGTTTATGACAATATGGCATTTGGCTTAAAATTAAGAAAAACTCCTAAGGAAGAAATTCGCAGAAGAGTTGAAGAGGCTGCAAGAATTCTTGACATTGACCATTTGCTGGACCGTAGACCAAAGGCTCTTTCCGGAGGTCAAAGACAGCGTGTTGCTTTAGGTAGAGCTATTGTTCGTGATCCTAAGGTATTCCTATTGGACGAACCATTGTCAAACTTGGATGCTAAACTGCGTGCACAGATGAGAACAGAAATTTCTAAGCTTCACCAAAGATTGGGTACAACCTTTATTTATGTAACCCATGACCAAACAGAGGCTATGACAATGGGTACAAGAATTGTTGTTATGAAAGACGGTATTGTACAACAGGTAAATACACCTCAGCATTTGTACGACTATCCAATTAATGAGTTTGTTGCCGGATTTATTGGTTCACCTCAAATGAATTTCATTAATGCTGTAGTTGGTAAAAGCGGTTCAACTTATACATTGTCATTTGACGGTATTACGTTGGCTATTCCTGCTGACAAGTCAACAAAATTGGCTGATTATGTAGGAAGAGAAGTAGTATTTGGTATTCGTCCGGAAAATGTTTATGATGACTACGACAGCATTAATAAATATGCTAACGCTATGGAAGCTAAGGTAGAAGTTACAGAACTTATGGGTGCTGAAATTTATTTATATTTGACAGTAGGTTCAGCGTCAGTAACAGCAAGAGTTGCCCCTACATCAAAGGCTAAGCCTGGTGATACTATTAAAATTGCTTTTGACTTAAGCAAACTGCATATATTTGACAAGGAAACAGAGAAGAATATTTCTCTTCCGATAGACTTGACTAAGTAATATATAAAATAAGTGAGAATTTTAGCCACAGGTAAAACCTGTGGCTTTTGTTCAGATATTAAATTGACTTATGTATTCTAAAAAAGTATTTTTTGTATTTAATATAGAAAAAATAAACAGATATTTTGTAAGGCGTTAAAATAAATTTTGCCAATTACTCTTTTTTATTGTTAAAACTGTTGCAATTTTTAAAAATTTTGTGTAAAATGGATACTAAAGAAATAAACATTATAGCTTTGAGTTTATTTTTAGTTAATATTTTTTGACTGTTGCGTATTATCGGTTTATAAATATAAACAAATTTTAGAAATAGTGAGGGATTTTATATGTCAAATAGACTATTCCAAGGTGTAATTCATCAAATGAAAGATGCCATTGACAGAGCCATTGGTGTTATTGACGATACCTCAGTGGTAATTGCCTGTAGTGAATTAGGCAGAATAGGCGAGGTTATTGATAGTGTTACAGCAGAAACACTTAGTTCTACAGCGCCGTTTGTAATTAATGGACAAACTTTTAAATCTTTTGGTAATGGCAACAACGGAGAGTACGCTGTATTTATTGAAGGCAGTGATGATATTGCGCAAAGGTATGCACAGCTTTTGGCAGTTTCACTAAGCAGTATTAAGCAATATTATGACGAGAAGTATGACAGAGCGAACTTTATTAAAAATGTAATTCTTGATAATATTCTTCCAGGTGACATTTATTTGAAAGCAAGAGAATTAAGATTTAATTCAGAAGTTACCAGGGTTTGTATGCTTATTAAAATTACATCTAAAACAGATATTTCTGCTTATGATGTTGTTCAGAACTTTTTTCCGGACAAGTCAAAAGACTTTGTTATTAGTATTAATGAAACAGATATTGCTCTTGTTAAAGAAATTCGTACAGGTATTGATTCAAAGGATCTTGAAAAACTTGCCAGTTCTATTGTGGACACGCTGTCAAGCGAATTCTATACACATTGCACAGTAGGTATTGGTACGGTGGTAACCGGAATAAAAGACCTTGCTCGTTCATTTAAAGAGGCACAGGTTGCACTAGAAGTTGGTAAAGTATTTGACACAGAGCGTTCTATTATCAGCTATGATAACCTGGGTATTGCAAGATTAATTTATCAACTGCCTACAACATTATGTGAAATGTTTCTTAAAGAGGTATTTAAAAAGAGTTCTATTGAGTCGCTTGACCAAGAAACATTATTTACAATTCAGAAGTTTTTTGAGAACAGCCTGAATGTGTCAGAAACATCAAGAAAGTTGTTCGTACATAGAAATACTTTGGTTTACAGACTTGAGAAAATTAAGAAGCTTACTGGTCTTGATTTGAGAGAATTTGAAGATGCTATTGTGTTTAAGGTAGCTCTAATGGTTAAAAAATATCTTTCAGCAAATCCTACAAAGTATTAATTGGAATAATAAAACCATATTCGCTATAGTAATAAACAATTTGTTACTATAGCGTTTTTTTGTACATGTAGTTTTTCTTTACATTATATAATTGCAAAATAAAATCTTTATATGCGAAAATGTAAAAATTATGTCGGTTGATAAAAAGGAAAAAGTATGATAACATTAAAATGTATAATCATATTGGAGGTATTAGGATGATAAAATTTGTTGACGTATCCAAAACATATGAAGACAGTGATACACATGCACTTAATAATATTACATTAGATATTGAAGATGGTGAATTTGTATTTATAGTAGGATCATCGGGTGCCGGAAAAAGCACTCTGCTTAAACTAATAATGCGAGAGCAAATACCTACAAGTGGTGATATTATTGTTGACGACCAAATAATTAATGAACTTCCAAGAAAGGATGTACCATTTTTTAGAAGGAAAATGGGTATGGTTTACCAAGATTTTAGGTTGATTGATAAAATGAATGTTTTTGAGAATATTGCTTTTGCTATGCGAGTTATTGGAAAGAGCCAGTCAGAAATTAAACCTCGTGTTAAGCATATTTTAAAACTTGTAGGATTAGAGCATAAAATAAATGTTCGTCCCAGCCAACTTTCGGGAGGTGAGCAACAGCGTGTAAGTCTTGCACGAGCCATAGTAAACAAGCCTAAAATTGTAATTGCAGACGAACCTACAGCTAATGTTGATGCCGAAATGTCACGTGAAATTATAAAACTGCTAAAGAAAATTAATAATGACGGAACAACAGTTTTAGTTGTTACCCATGACAAAGAAATTGTAAATGAAGTTGGCGGAAGAATTGTTGAAATTAAAAAGGGACGTGTTGTTTCTGACAGCGGTCCGAAAAAGGCTCTATCAGATGATGATGTAAGCAATAGTAAACCTATTCAAAACAATTATAATACGGCTGATGATAAACAGAACGATATATCCTTATTAAATAAAGTTAAGACACATAGTGAACAGTTGACAGATAATATTCAAACTGTAACACGTATTGAAGGTGATGATACCCTGACAGATAATAATTGTCCAAAAACGTGTGATGAAAGTACAGGACAAGATGCTGAAAGTGCTAGCTTAAAAGATGATTTGTCACAGGATGTGTTGGATGTTACTAAATATGATAGCCTTATACAGGAAATAAAGGCTGAACAAATTAAAAAATCTGTCGAACAATAATGCAATTGCTATATATGATAAAAGAGGAGTTTTAGTATGAAGGGATTTGGATACCTTTTTGAAGAGGGTATAAAGGGTGTTTGGAATAATCGCGGTATGTCTATTGCATCAATAGGAATATTGGTTTCTTGCCTTTTAATTACAGGAGTTGCGGTGTTGTTTTGTCAAAATTTACAGATGTTGGTTTCGGAAATTGGTGATGGAAATATAACAACTGTATTTTTGGACTTTGATATGAAAGACCAGGATGTTCAAAAGGTGGGAAAAGAGATAGAAAAGTTAGACAATGTTTCTAAAGTTGTTTTTTATTCTAAAGAAGAGGGTATTAAAGAGTTTCGTAACCAGTTAGGAGATGTGCAGGATGAGTTTACAGGTAAAAATAACCCGCTGCCTGATGCTTTTAAGGTAACTATGACAGACCTGTCGAAATATGAAACAACAGCAGCAAATATTGCAAATATAGAAGGAGTACAAGAAATAAGTAATAAAAAAGACCTTGCTAATACTTTTACGGAAATAAGTAATTTAGTAGCAACAGCAGGTTTTTGGATTGTACTTGTTTTGTGCTTGGTGTCACTGTTTATAGTTTCTACGGCAGTTAAAACAACAATGCATTCGCGTCGTTTTGAAATAAGCATTATGAAGTCGGTAGGTGCTACAGATGCTTTTGTGAGAGTGCCTTTCATTGTTGAAGGCGTGGTTTTAGGAATACTTTCAGGTATGGTAAGTTCCATTCTTTTAAAGTTTCTATATGAAGGGCTTATCGGAGTAATGGAAAATAATATTTCTGCAACTATAGGAATAATTGATTTTTCAGCAATAGTAGGATATGTGTTTGCAGCTATGGTTAGTGCAGGGGCATTTTTGGGTGTAGTTGGTGCGGTTATATCAATAGGTAAATATTTAAAATTAGAAGGTAACGAATTGTTAGGCTGGTAACATATTTTAATATGGTGGTGAGAAAATGAAAAAATTCTTTTTAGTTATAATTGCGGCGTCGTTAATTTGCATGCAAACAGTTACTATTTCTGCAGTTTCAAACGAAGAAGAGCTGCAGGCTAAGTCAAGCAGCAACACAAACGAAATTGCCAGTAAGGAAAGTGAAAATGTCAGTCTTATTGAGCAAATAACAGATTTAAATAATGACATTGAAAGCACACGGTTGGAGATTGCACATTTGCAGCAAGATATTGATAAGTCCAACGCTACAGTAAAAGAATTGAATTCAGATATAGAAGATAATAAAGAAAAACTGAAGGAGAGAATTCGCTCTATTTATATGGCGGGTTCTGCCAGTAATTTAGAGGTAATTATTGGAGCGAAAAGCTTTGATGATTTGCTGGATAAATTGCAGTATGTTTCTGTAATATCAAAGCATGACTCTGCTTTAATAAGCAATTTGTCAGATAAGGTTAATACAAATAAACAAACACAAAAAACACTTACTGCTTCTAAAAAAGATCTTGAAGAAAAAAGCAGGTCTTTAAAGACAAAGCGTATAAGCTTTGAAGATGTGCTAAAAGCAAACAAAGACAGACTTAATTATCTGTACAGTGAAAACCAGTCAATCTCAGATATGCTTTCTATTGAGGATGATGCCGGTTATGCTACGCTTGAAGATAATATCAAAAATTATTACAATGGTTTAGAGAATTCTGCTGAGAATGAAACTCAAGGTGCAACGAGCAGTAATAAGAATAATCGAAACTCATCAACGTCTGACCGAAATAGCAACTCTTCAAGTACACAAACTCAAAAACCTACAAAGACTCCACAAACCAACAACAGCAGTAATACTAACACCGGAAATGCGAATAACAGCAGTTCTAATAATAATGACAACGAATATGGTGAGGGTAACCAAAATATTAGTGACATAACCCCTAGTGGTTCAGGCTATGTATGGCCGGTACCCGGATTTTATCATTTGACATCTTTATGGGATGAAGACAGAGGGGCTTCTAACCATGGAGCTCTTGACATAGCCAGCGGCGGCATAGAAGGGGCTAATGTGGTTGCTTCACGAGCAGGTACGATTGTATTTGGAAATAATGATTGTATTCACAACTGGGGCAAAGACTCAAGCTGCGGTTGTGGTGGAGGTTATGGTAACTATGTTATGATTGACCACGGTGATGGTCATATGACTGTTTATGCTCATATGAGCTCTTTGGCAGTTTCTATAGGTGACTATGTACAAGCAGGTCAGCTTTTAGGGTTTGTGGGTTCAACGGGATACTCAACGGGGGCACATCTCCACTTTGAAACACGCTATAATGGTGAAAAATACAATCCGCTGGACGAGTTTCCGGAAATCTCGGTTACATATTAATGTATGTCAATCAATTTCAAATTGTCAATATATACCTTTATAAATTATATATTCAAACACCTCCTATAACAGCAAGTATTGCGATAGTTATAGGAGGTGTTTTATTTGATTATTAAGTTAATTATAATAATTTTTAAATTATATAAATATAAATTAGGTGGTATTAACTTAATTAATACCACCTAATTTAAACTATCTCCAGAAAATCAGCATATTTTCAACAGCTGATTTTAATCCTATAAAATTGTTGCAAAGGTTTTGTGATGTATATGTCAGTAAGTGTAGAAATACAATTATTACAGAAACTACCATTATAACAGATATTGCAGAAAATGCTTTTGTTTGAATAGTAGGATATTTTTCTAATCTTTTGTGAATATCCAAAAATACTAAAACAGCTAGTATTGATAATAATGGAAGTATGTCTAACATATATCCAAAAGCAACTCCTGCCAAGCAGAATACAGACCATGCAATTAAGAAAGTAAGTACAACCATAAGGAGATAAGTATAGTATTTTAAACCGTCATCTTTACCTATGCGACGTATCTTTTTTCTGTCGTGAAACAGCAAATAAATAGAAATAATTAATCCTATAAATATAAAAGGAAAATTAACAGCTCCAAAAAAGCTGTCAGTATATACATACTGTCCGTATGATTGCAATGACATAGTTTGTGCACGGAAAAATGGAAATTCAGCAGTAAAAGCAAATGGATGGAAGAAATAATGAATTACAGCATCTGGAAAAGCACTAAGTCTTAACGAATTAGCACTAATGTTACTTACAGTTAGCTGATAGTTGGAACCGAAGTCGAACAAAGAACCAAATCTTGCATAATTATACCACATCAGACCGGTAGCGCCAACCAGTATTGGTACTATAAAAGAAGATGCACAGCATATTTTTCTTTTAACAGTATATTTTTTATTCATTAATATTGCAATAAAGAATGGTGCAAGTACAAATGCACTTATTGCAACGCTTGGACGGCATCCGACACATAAAATAAAGCTTAATCCGCTAAATATAAGCAAGATAAACTGTTTTTTAACATTTTTTGTTTTGTAAGCACATAATCCCAGCCATACACAAAGCAGCATAAAGCAAATTGAAGAAACTTTTGCAGGAAAATAAATATCTGAAAAATCAAGTGCATAGTAAATGCCACTGCATGCTGTTGCCGAAAAGATGCCAAGTACCAAAAGGAATAAATTTGGCTTTTTGATAAACATTTTTGTCAAGGTCAATATGGTTTGAATTAAAAATATCATTGACAAAACAGAGAAAAACGTAATATTAAAATTTAACGATGGAAGGGCACCTGTAAGCATGTAAAATGGAATATACAACACAAATACAGGAACAATGCCAAAATATGAGTAGTAGTTGCCTTCGTAGTAGGCACGGTCCCATGCGTAATATTCACCACTGTTGGTTCGTTGCTGAACATCATATGGATTTTCAATAGATTTAAAGCTGTCAGAAACAGGAATGTCAATATTCACCTGCCCCTTTTGTACGGCATCAAACATTTGAACATAAGGGTCAGAATATGACAAATTTATTTGGTCGCTATACTTTATTGTGCTATTATCGGGGGTAAAGAAGGCAAATGAAGACAATACACATAATAATATTGTACCAACTATGATATATTGGTGTGTTTTAGATTGTTCGTTGTATTTAACTTTAAATAATTTAAAATAGTAAATAGAGTATATTCCTGCTAATAAAATAAATAACACTAAAAAGCGGGCAACAGAAAAATCAAAGGGAACAGCAGACATAAACTTTATATCTGTAATTGTTACAGAGGTATTGTTTTTTTCTAACCCTGAAAAGGTTAGCTTAAACTTTTTCAGAGTTTTATAAGGATTAAACGACAAGTAGCCCTTTTTGTCATTGGACGTCAAAGTTGTAGTGTCAACGTCAATAAAGTTTAAGCCAAAGTTACCATCTGTCATAGATGCGGTACATTTAACTACAGATTTATTGCCGCTTATGTTCAAGCCTATTTCCAAAGCGTGCAGATTTTCTTTTTCTATATCAAATACTAAATTTCCGTCACCTGTCAATACAGTATTGTTTCCTGTTGTTTTTACTGAATTCGGTGTTTCAGTAGAAATTGAAGCCGGTGAAAATTCATAGTTGTTTAAATCAAAGCTTTTGGCGTTAAAAATAAGCAGTTCAACGACAAATGAAGCTATAATAAGTATTGTGCACATTTTAAAGTATTTTTTTAGTTTTTCAGATTTTGTAAAAGGAACAATAACAAAACTAAAGAACATAGCCGCAGTAACTAAAATATATGGAATTATGTAAGAAAAACTGTTTGAATTTGAGCATAGAAAAACCCAAGCTATACATAAGCCACATAAAAGAAAATTAGCAAAGCCTGTTGTAATAAGCCTTTGTGTGAAAGCTTTGTTTTTATAGGCTTCTTTCTTTTTTAAAACAGCAAAGCCAACAGCATAAACCAGTACTGTTACTGCTATTAAAATAAACGCATACACCATTTGTTACTACATCTCCTCATCATTAAATATTATACAAACATTATAGCATAATACTAAAGCATAAACAAGAAAAGATTAACACACTGCTGCGTATTATAACATGCTGTATTATGGGTATATAACAACAAAAACAACCATATAATATGGTAGAGTTATTGGAGGTTATATACTATGTTGACAGCATTAACCATAATAGATTATTCAAAGGGTAAGAAAAAGTATAACCTTTTTAAAAGGGATAAAACACATTTGGAAGTTATTCAGTACAATAATATTCAACTTGTACATATCACCTATTATAAATATAAAGATAAGATAAAATGGAGTAAAATAAGAGAACTTGTTGGAAATGAAGGCAAATATATACTTTGCAGTAAAGATATACTGTTTCCTCCCAATAGTGGACTGAAAAGATATAAAACTAATTTGCTGAAAGAAAGAATTGTTGAGAATACTGCCCTTGAGATTATTAAAAGATGTAAAAGTTCTGCCGAAAATATTAAAGTAGGGCTATATGACCCCGATGGTAAAAAAAGTCATATTATAAAAGACCTGCTAAAATATGTTGGTAAACTTACAATTGTTACAAATGCTACAGAGGATTATTATGAGGTTTATAAAAAAATTATTTGTGACACAGGTGCAGTTATTGTACTAAAAAAGAATGCTACAGCGTTAAAAGACTGTAATATTGTTATTGTACCACAAAAAATAAAAGAAAGCTTGCCGGTAAATGAGAATACTGTTGTGTTGACTTCTGAACAGCCGGCCGTTTGTCAAACCGGTATAGTTTACAGTAGCTACATTGTGGCATTAAGTGAAAGCTATAAAAAGATAAAGCCACATTCATTAAGTGATGAGTATTTTGCACAAGCCCTTTATGACAAGGGCAGACAATACAGATTAGGTTCTGTACTGCCGATTTTATGTATTTCTAATTCAGGTAATGCTACAATAGACGGCATTAGCAACTTTATAGATCAACATATTAATACTAATATCAAGTAAACACTATATTTGATTATTTTCAGTATATTTTAAGTGATATATTATATTTTTGCAACTTGTATTAACTTTTTTTATGTTTGCGTTCATAACAGAATACAATCTAAAAAATAATTGATTAGCTTTGAATATTGGTATAAAATACCTTGACATCATACGTAATGAATGATAAAATTTATTTTAAATATGTAAATGTACATTTGCAATAAAATTGTAAAGGATGATACTGATGCAAAAGGAAGTTAAACTAACAAAAGAGGGTTTAGAAAATCTTGAAAAAGAGCTTGATTTTTTAAAAACTACTAAGCGTGACGAAATTGCAGAAAAAATTGAAATTGCCCGTTCTTACGGTGACCTTTCGGAGAATGCTGAATATGACGAGGCTAAAAACGACCAGGCTGTGGTAGAGTCAAGAATTGTTGAAATAGAAAATATGCTGAAAAATGCAGTAGTAATTGAAGATATTGATACCGGCAAGGTTCGCCCGGGTGCTACTGTAATTGTTAAAAATATTACTAGGAATAAAGAGATTGAATATAAAATTGTAGGTGCAAACGAAGCAGATCCTTTGCGTGGATTACTTTCAGATGAATCACCTGTTGGTGAGGCTTTAATGGATAAAGCACCAGGTGATATTGTAAGCGTTGAAACACCTTCAGGTGTGGTTGAGTACCAAGTAATAGAAATTTTAAAGAAGAACGAGGAAGTATAAAATGAGTAAAGAAAATACAACACCTGAGTTAGAAAATCAAGAGCAGGATGTAAGCGAATTGCTGCAAATTCGACGTGACAAGTTGAAATTATTGCAAGAAAGCGGTAATGATCCATATAAAATTACCACAAGTGACAGAGATACGCTTGCCAAAGATATTGTTGATAATTTTGATGATATGGAAAATAAAGATGTTTGCATTGCAGGACGTATTATGAGCTGGCGTGATATGGGTAAAGCATCTTTTATAGACGTTCATGACAGAAGCGGGCGTATGCAAGTATATGTCAGAATTAACGATGTTGGCGAAGACACTTATAAAAACCAAATGGCTAAGTGGGATATTGGTGACATTGTTGAGGTTAAAGGCTTTGTATTCAAAACAAGAAGAGGCGAGGTTTCTGTACATGCAAAAGAAATCAGACTTTTGTCAAAATCTCTTTTACCTCTTCCTGAAAAGCACCATGGCTTAAAGGATATGGATTTAAGGTATCGTCAGCGTTATGTTGACCTTATGGTTAATCCTGAAGTTAAAGATACTTTTATTGCAAGAAGTATTATTATTAAAACTATACGTCAAGAACTTGACCAGGTTGGCTATGTAGAGGTTGAAACACCGGTTCTTAATACTATTGCCGGCGGTGCTACCGCAAGACCGTTTATAACGCATCATAATACCCTTGATATGGATTTATATTTAAGAATTGCTCCTGAGCTTTATTTAAAAAGGCTTATTGTAGGCGGTATGGAAAAGGTTTACGAAATTGGCAGATTATTTAGAAATGAGGGTATGGATGTTAAGCATAATCCGGAATTTACAACTATTGAGCTTTATGAAGCATATACAGACTATAATGGTATGATGGATTTAACAGAAAAGCTTATTAATAAGGCATGTTTAGCTGTTAACGGTACAGACCAAATTGAATATCAGGGTGAAGCTGTTGATTTGTCACTGCCATTTAAAAGAATGACAATGATAGACGCAGTAAAGCAATATGCCGGTGTTGATTTCAGTCAGTTTATAGGAGATACAGAAAAAGCAAAAGAAGTTGCTAAAGAATTGAAGCTAGAGGTTAAGCCAACTGATACTTGGGGCAATATATTAAACACTGCTTTTGAAGAATATGTTGAAGAGCAGTTGCAACAGCCTACATTCATATGTGATTATCCTGTAGAGGTTTCTCCACTGACAAAACGTAAGCCTGACCAGCCAGAATTAGTAGAAAGATTTGAACTTTTTGTTACTCGTCGAGAGCTTGCTAATGCATATTCTGAGCTTAATGACCCTATCGATCAGAGAGGCAGATTTGAACATCAGTTAAAATTAAGAGAAGCTGGTGACGAAGAGGCTAATATGATAGATGAAGATTTTTTAACATCATTGGAATATGGTATGGCCCCTACAGGTGGTATGGGAATGGGAATTGATAGATTGGTTATGCTTTTGACCAACAGTGCATCAATAAGAGATGTAATTATATTCCCGACAATGAAACCACGAGAAAACAACTAAATAAACTTAATATAATACTACAGCCCTGCTTTTTCAGCAGGGCTGTTTTAATCGAATTTTGAAAGAAAATTAGGTATATAGATGTAATTATAGCTATTATTACCTATTTTAAGTAATTTAAAATATATAACTTTATATTATAAAAATTATATATTTTTACTAAAAAAATTATATCTAAAAAAGCAAAACAGAGAAAAAGAAAAAATGAATATATGAATATTGTGTTATTTAGAAAAATGATGTATAATACAAAATGTCTAATCAAATATAGAAATGGAGGTAATAAAAAATGAGTAGACGAATATTAGGTATCTTTTTGAGTTTAACTCTTTTAATGAGTTCACTCTTTACAGGTACCACAAGTGTTTCTGCGGCAAATGTTGCTAGTGAAAACCGGTCAAATGCATCAGAGAAAACTGTTAAAAGTAATGACAATGATCCTGTTACATTGACGTTTTATTCATACATATATGGTGATGATTATTACCAATATGGCGGAACATATGAAGAAAACCTTACAGGTAAACAAGTCTATAAGGTAAATCGTGGAGACACCATTAAGGTTAAGATTAATGTTAAAGCCAACGACAACGAATGTTTTTTATCAAACGTTGGGGCTAGATATGATCTTCCTTCAACACTTTCTTGGACAGATGTTAATGGTCAGGCCCAAACAGGAAGTGTTGAAGATTTCATGGCGAGTAAGCCAGGAGATGAAAGCCTTATAGGAACTCGTATTCCATTTGCCAATAAGTCAATTTTGTCAATGGATACAACAAGGGATCCATTGACAGGAAAAAGCGGAATCTATAAAGCAATTCAATTCAATTCTTTTATGCAGAATTTTATGGATAAGCTTTATGATGAGGGTGAAGATCCGGTAAAAGACAATGGTATAATATCACATACTATGGGTAAAGTTGATGCTGTAAGCGTTGACTGGGGCGGCATAGATGAAAATGACCCGGGATTGCAAAATGTATTTGACAACCTTAAATTCACTGATGAAAATGGTGATCATTGGATGACAATGACATTTAAGGTTTCTGAAGATGTTACTTTAGGTGACGAACAAACAGTGGTAATTTATAATCCTGAAATGATGAAACGAGATTATACTACTGTTAAAATTTCGGATATGCAATTGGAGCTTTCGGGTTCAACTTATAAGGAAGAGCCAACTAGTCCAACAGAGCCTGAGACAGTTCCGACAGAACCTGAGACAGTTCCAACAGAACCTGAG
>CABRLN010000025.1 GCA_902471875.1 uncultured Clostridium sp. | reverse complement strand
CTTCTTGAAAACTCTTTTTATTCTCTTTTGTGTTGCCCTCATTTGCGACAGCTTTGTTATTATATCAAACCTTTTTTACTTTGTCAACTACTTTTTTCCTATTTTTTTAAATTTTCTTGTTTTTTATTTTTTGGCAAGAAAAGGTTAATAAATAAGAAACATTATTCTTCTGTGTGAATAACACTAACCGGACAACTTTCTTCTGCTTCTTTTGCTAAGTCTTCAAACTCCGGTAATGGCTGACAATAAACCTCTGATAAACCGTCTTCGGCAATTCTAAAAACTTCAGGACAAATTTCAGTACAAAGTCCACAGCTAATGCAACCTTCTCGGTTAATTTTTACTTTCATGATTCTTTTTTTCCTTTCTTTTAACATTATACAAAATTAGTTATACATATAATATTTCCATTATAATTTAAATTATTCAAAAAAATAGGACGCCAAGTCCATATTAATAATTATGCACTTAACGCCCTTATTCAATTATTAAACAACGATATATATAATTTATTTACATATTTCCATTTGAATTAGGCAAAATATTGTAATTTTTATTAGGACGCTGACCAGGATAATAAAAATACACAAATTTAATAGAAAAAATATCACATACAATAAAGTTGTTATTCATGTCATCATAAAGTGTTACATAGCTTGTTCCTACAAAATATAATAATCCTTGTTTTCTTGTAATTCTCTCGGTGCCAATAAGAAATTCTATGACAACATATTCTCCAATATTTTCTGAAAGAATTTTCTGTATAGAACCAATCATTTCTTCTGAATCAAAACTCTGCTGTGTAGGTGTAACAAAATTATTTTGCATTGGTGTAGCAGTAAATTTGCCTCTGGCACTATTATTAACATTTAATGGGTATCGTGATGTATCATTACCGTTATTCATAAAAATTTCCTTTCTTTAAATGATATATAAATAAAATACAAAAACTATGTATCTGCATAAGCCTCTGTAGGATTATAAAAGCAGTGTTCACCTATGCGTATTACAAATCTACCAACATTGGACGGAAAATTCTCACGGCAGGTTACTTGATGCGGATTAAAATACCACAGTGCAAAACCAAGATTGGTCAATCTATTACCTGCTATTGCCCAATTTGCAATATCGTACTGAATCTGTTCAGGACGCATATTGTATATATTTTGCTGGTTATATCTGCCTGCAATAGTTTCTCGTACACAATCAAATTGTCCAGGTTGGAAAACTACGGCTCTTATAGTACTTTCCAAACGTCCATATTCACCATATGTAATCTCAACACGGTTCATAACAACACAGGCAACAGCTTTCATACCATCTTCACCTTCACCTCCCGCTTCACATTTTAAAATTCTTGCGAGAATTTCCAAATTAGAAAAAGCCAATTTTTTCCCTCCTTTCAGTTAATAAACATAGTATTATATATTCACAAAAACGAAAGTATATCACTGTTTTTTATATTTGTGTTAATAAACAGACTTTATAACTTTAATATATCTAAACAAAAATTACATTTTTATAAAATCTTGTTTAATACTAAAACAATTTTATTAAAGTATCGACTTTCTTTATTTATACTACTATAAAATGTATTACAAATAGATTTATGATTTAATGCATTTAAAATATACTGTTAAACACTTTACATTTATCCTACAATAAATTATAATGAGTAATAATAACTATTTTTAAGGATTGGTAAAATTATGGTACAATTTGAAGAGTTAAAGCTTGAACTTGAGCGTACAAAGCCCGAAATCGATGATTTGGCAGACGCTCTTGGACTACAGGCAATGAAATCTGAAATAGAACAGCTTGAAAATAAAGCAACAGAGCCGGGCTTTTGGGACGATATGGAAAGGTCACAGGTAATTTTACAACGAACCAGTGCATTAAAGGGTAAAGTAGAAGGTTATAACAATCTTGTATCAAAATATGATGACGCAATGGCCTTAATTGAGCTTGCTAACGAAGATGAGGATTTATCTTTATTGGAGGAGGCTCAAAGTGAGGTCGAAAATATTAAAGAAGAGCTTGAAAAACAGCGCCTGCAAACTTTACTTACAGGTGAGTATGACAGCAGAAATGCTATTTTAACCTTTCATGCAGGTTCAGGCGGTACAGAAGCCCAAGACTGGGCAGAAATGCTTTATCGTATGTATAACCGTTGGGCAGAAAAACTAAACTTTAAGGTAAAAACACTTGATTACCTTGACGGTGACGAGGCAGGCTTGAAAAGTGCTGTTATATTAGTTGAAGGACTAAACGCTTACGGATACCTTAAAAGTGAAGCAGGAGTTCATAGATTAGTAAGAGTTTCACCTTTTGATTCTTCAGGCAGACGTCACACTTCATTTGCATCTCTTGAGGTTATGCCTGAAATTGACGATACCATTAAGGTTGACATTAACCCTGAAGACATTAAAATGGATGTTTACCGTGCAAGCGGTGCAGGTGGACAAAAGGTAAACAAAACATCGTCAGCCGTTAGATTAACACACATTCCAACAGGTGTTGTAGTAGCTTGTCAAGTTGAACGCAGCCAGCACCAAAACCGTGAGGTAGCTATGAAAATGCTTATGTCCAAGCTTATGGAAATTAAAGAAAGAGAGCATTTAGACAAAATTGAGGACATTAAGGGCGTTCAAAAAGAAATTACATGGGGCTCGCAAATTCGTTCGTATGTGTTTATGCCTTATACACTTGTAAAAGATCACCGTACAGGTTTTGAAACAGGTAATATAAGTGCAGTAATGGACGGTGACATTGACGGCTTTATTAATGCTTATCTAAAGGCATTAAGTCAAAATGCACTGGATAATAACAACAGTGATATTTAATACAGAATATTAACACCGTGGAAACTAAATAGATTGCCACGGTGTTTTAATTATCAGAAAAGTAAGATTAAATAAATCAACTGATTATAAAACTGATTATAAAACTGATTATAAAATGATTATATATGGAAACATATATCTAATTACAAGTGATTTTTATAGAAAGTTTCATTATAAATAAATGTTAGATTACAAAATCGTACAGTAAAAAATAAATTTAATATAAGGTTTGTTTTAACATAAACAGATATTTTGATTTTTAAGGCAAGCCTAAACTCCTAAAGAAAGTGAAAAGCTATGGAAGACAAAATTAAACAGCTTAGGGCTAAGGCAATGTCACTTCCCCTTAACCCGGGTGTTTATATAATGCGTGACAAAAATAAAAAAATAATATACATTGGCAAAGCTAAGGCATTAAAAAATAGAGTAAGCCAATACTTCGGCTCGCACACTAACCATTCGCCAAAGGTCATACGAATGGTAGAAAATGTTGACACCTTTGACTATATTGTAACAGACAGTGAATTTGAAGCTTTAGTGCTTGAATGCAGTCTTATTAAACAAAATACCCCACGGTACAACATTCTTCTTAAAGATGACAAAGGCTATAGCTATATTAAAATTACCAACGAGCAATGGCCCAAAATTAAGGCAGTTAAACAAACTGAAAATGACGGTGCACAATATATAGGACCATATATGAGCAGTTACTTTGTAAAAAATGCTGTTGACCAAGCAGCTAAAATTTTTAAATTGCCTACCTGTAACAGAAAATTTCCTCAAGAAATAGGCAAAGGCAGACCTTGCCTCAATTATCATATTAAGCTTTGCAATGCACCCTGTAAAGGTAAAGTAACGCACAAAGAATATATGGAAAATATTAAAGACGCAGTTGATTTTTTAAAAGGCGGCAGCAGTGCAGATATTAAAAAAATGTCTGAAGAAATGAACCTTGCTGCTGAAAATCTTGAATTTGAACGTGCTGCAAAAATTCGTGACAGAATCAATGCTGTTAAAAAAATGTCTGACAGCCAAAAGGTTGTATGTTCTAAGTTTAAAGAACAAGATATTATTGCTGTAGTAACTGAAGGTGAAAAAGCCTGTTTTGAGGTTTTTAAATTTCGAAACAGTGCATTATATGACAGAGAGCATTTTATATTAACTGATATTGATGACCTTCCTCAAGCAAGAAGCGAATTCATTTCAAGATACTACTATATGCGAAATGATATTCCTCCGAGAATAACTATCGACGCACAAGTAAATGACACAGAGCTTTTACAACAATGGTTAAGTGAAAAACTAGGTAAAAGGGTTACTATTTTTCAACCGCAAAAAGGCGAACAACTACACCTTGTAGAAATGTGCAAAAACAACGCCGCCGAACATCTTGCTCACCAGAGAGGAGCTGTCGGAAAAGACACACTGGCACTTAATACATTGGGGGAATTGCTAGGACTTGAAAATGCACCAAGATATATTGAGTCCTACGATATTTCCAATCAAAACGGTACTGCAAACGTTGCCGGAATGGTAGTATTTAAAGATGGCAAGCCTCTTAAAACTGCCTACAAAAAGTTTGAAATTAAAACTGTAACAGGTCAGGACGACTATGGCTCAATGGCAGAGGTTATAAGCCGCAGACTAGACGAATATGAAAAGCATAAAGAGGATGGTATTGGCTTTGGCAGACTTCCCGACCTTATTTTGCTGGACGGCGGCAAGGGGCAGGTAAATGCTGTAGCAAATGTTATGAAAGCAAAGGGCTATAGCATTCCTCTGTTCGGTATGGTTAAAGACAGCAAACACCGCACCCGTGCCATTACAGATGCCGGACACGAAATTGCCATAAGCAACAAGCGAAATGTTTTTACACTGGTTTCTAATATTCAAGAGGAGGTGCACCGCTTTGCCATTGGCTACCACAGACAAAAGCGAAAAAACACCACCTTTAAAAGTTCATTAACCGAAATTAAAGGCATTGGTGAAAAACGTGCCAAAGCATTACTAAAACATTTTGGCACCATTGCAAATATAAAAGAAGCGGACCTTCATGAACTCGAAAACGCACCTTCTATGAATGCTGTATCTGCCCGAACAGTATTTAATTACTTTCATAATAACGAAAATGAATAAATTTAACAAACTTCGACAGACATAATTGGCAATAATGTTATCGCAATAGTTGACAATTATACTATTTTTATGGATAATATATTTATTAGTATGAAAGCAGGTGTATTATGAGAGTTATTACCGGCATTGCCAGAGGAAAACGTCTAAAAACCCTTGAGGGTCAGGATTTAAGACCTACTACTGATAGAGTTAAAGAAGCTGTTTTCAGCATTATTCAATTCGACATTGAAGGCAGAAGCTTTTTAGACCTTTTTGCAGGCTCGGGACAAATGGGCATTGAGGCTTTAAGCCGAGGTGCTAAAAATGCGGTTTTTGTTGACGCTAAACGTGAAGCTGTAAATGTTATTAAAAACAACCTTGAAAATACAGGTCTTTCTGAAAAAGCAAGGGTTTTTAATACTGATTCGCTGTCTTTTATCACTCGTGAACAGATTGATAAATTCGACTTGGCTTTCTTGGATCCGCCATACGGAACGGGTTTATTACAAAAAGCTTTACCATTAACCGCACTACAAATGAAAAAAACTGGCACGATAATATGTGAAAGACCACTAAATGAAGAAATACCAGAAAAAATTCATGGTTTTGCACTTGACAGAAATTATCGTTATGGTAAAATTATGATAAGTACATACCGTTATGAGGATGTGACTAAGGAATGAAAAGAACGGTAATTTATCCTGGTAGCTTTGACCCTGTAACATTAGGACATTTGGACATTATATGCAGAGCTGCCAATATGTTTGATAAGGTTATTGTTGCCGTACTTGTTAATTCCTCTAAAAAACCCAGCTTTACAACAGAGGAACGTTTGGCACTGCTGAAAAAAGCTTTGTATGGCTTTGAGAATATAGAAATTCAAAGCTTTGATGGCTTACTTGCCGACTATGCTAAAAAAATCGGAGCCAACGCAGTTGTAAGAGGACTAAGGGCTGTGTCTGACTTTGAATACGAATTTCAAATGTCACTGACAAATAAAAAGCTTAATCCAGATTTGGAAACTATTTTTTTAACATCCCGTGCAGAATATATGTTTTTAAGCTCCAGTATAGTAAAACAAATTGCTACATTAAATGGTGACATCACAAATTTTGTTCCGGAATGTATTCACGATGAAATAAAAAAACGACTTGCTACAAATGTTTAACCTATGATTAAGCAATTTTAGCGTTATTAATTTGCAGTAATGAAGAAAAGGATGGTTAAGATGAAAGTAGAAGATTTATTGTTAGAACTACGAGAAACTATAGAGGATGCCAAAGTTCTTCCGCTCTCAGGAGGCAAGTGTCTTGTTGATGTTGAAAACCTAAAAGAACTTCTTGACGATATTGAAGACACACTGCCGCAAGAAGTACGCCAGGCAAAGGCTATAGTTGCTGACAGACAAAAGATTATTGCCGATGCAAAATCAGAGGCTGAAAGCATTATTCGTTCAGCAGAAGACAGAAAAAAATCTCTTGTTACACAAAACGAAATTGTTAGACAGGCACAAGCAGAAGCTAACGAAATTATTACTGACGCTAAGCTGAAGTCAAGAGATATGCGTAAAGCTGTAAACGACTATGTTGATGAAATGCTAAGACAAACTGACGAAATGCTTACAGTACAGGTTAACGAAGTTAAAAAGACAAGACAAAACATTAAGGCAAGCCAAAAGCCTGCATCTCAGGTAAAGGTTCAAAAGCCTGACAATAACGCTTAATCTTTTATTGTTAATTATACCAAACTAAAGGTCAACCGTAGCTTTTAACGGTTGACCTTTTTTATGTATATCAATAAAGTAAGTAAAAAAATCCCCACACGCTTTTCAATTTGCCTGTGAGGATTAGTAATTATATTTGTTAAATTAAATGCTGATTTATTTCTATAAAACTAAGAACAAAAAATAAATTAAAGTACAAAATTCTATAAAATTATTTCATAAGTTCTTCATATAGATCAGATATTTCTTGTGCGTTTTTATCATTCCGCTTTACTTCGTAATCACCTTCAGAGCACAACTCTATAAGTGTATCCTGATTATACGTCATTGCATATAAAGTTTGCTGACCCATATCTACACAGCCAGCATATTCTTTTTTTAATTCAGCTTCTGTATTAATATCAGGAATTTTTAAATAGCACTCTTTTACTATTTCTTTGTCAACAGACATTGTAGGTTTGTCTTTTTCGTAAATTTCTAAAAGACGCTGTACTGTTTCTTCCTGTGATATATCTATATAATCGCTAAAATCGAAAGTATATACATTACCATTAATATCTACAAATGTACCTTTGTTCTCATAGCCCCATGCTCCATTTACATATCGCCATACTAAAACTATTCCTTTCTTAGGAATTTCATTTGTATTTTTTTTATTATTCACCATACAGGAATTTAATCCAAGCAACACTAAAATCAAGCAAAGCACAGTAATTACCTTTTGGACCATAAGAAGTCTCCTCCTCAAAGCATTATTATTAATCAATTACAAAAAGTTTATCGCACAAGGCCTACATAAAACCATAATAAATGCCTGTATTATCATCGTAACCATCGTTATCCTCATCAACAAAATCATCAGGAAAAATAGTATCAGGTCCGTTATCGTCATCAATGTTCGCATTAGCATCTACTGTTGGCTCTACCTGTTCAGAAGGTATTTCGGTAGGAGCTTGCGTCGGAGCCTCTGTAGGAGCCTCTGTAGGAGCCTCTGTAGGTACTTCTGTCGGAGCAACTGTTGGAGCAACTGTTGGAGCACCTGTTGGTGCTGATGTAGATGTTGTTGTAGGCGCTTCTGTAGGTAATACAGCTGATGCTGCCTGAGTTTCTGCTATTGTTGCAGGCTCGGTTGCTTGTGTCGGAGCAAGCGGATTAATACTATAGCTTGCAGTAATAAACCAGACCAATGCTACCAATAAAACAACCAGAATAACAACTAAAGTTATTATTAAAGGCTTTTTGGATTTTGAACGAATTTGCTCTTCATCATCTTCATTATCTTGATTCTCACCGTATTCATCACCATATGTAGATAGATTTTCAGTACTGTTTGATGATATTTCATCTAAGTAATCATCTTCATCATTACTGTCATCATCAGAATAATCGTCATAACTTTTATTCCTGCTGTAGTCTGAATTAAACTGCGAATCGTACTGCTGCGCTTGTGTTGCACGGTCTATAATCCTGTCTGTTTCTTCGTTGGTATTCATATCAAAATTATCACCAAACTGTGAAGCATATTTTTCAGCCTGCTGACCGTTTGAACTTGCAGGATATCCACACACCGGACAAAACTTTTCATTTTCAAACTCATTTCCACATTTATTGCACTTCATATTTTTTAACCTCCTAAAACCAATACAATCACATATTTTATATTAATATTAAGGTTGAACTTTGGATAAAATTTTATAGAAAATTTTGTATCTGACCAAAACAGAAACACTATAATGCCATTAGATTATATAGAAACAAAACATTATTATGCAAAGCTTCTCCATTCTTTAACCTAATTATTAGTATTATATATGATTGAACTATTTTTTTGCAGTAATCTTCTTTTCAGTGCCGTTTAGTAAACGATGTATATTACTTCTATGTTTAATTATAACACATAAACCTATTAACAATGTAAACAAAGTTGAAACAATTACATATGTGATTGAATGCTGATTTTGCGTGTTAATGTTCGGCAAATAATCAACAAAAAAGGTAAATCCAAAGGTTGCAATAGGGTAACAAACTGCGCATATTAATGAACCTAATGAAATAATTTTACTTATTAAAAAAATAATTATAAAAAGTGCAATTATTACAAGAAAAACTCTCCATTCTGCAACAGCCATTAATGCCGCTGTTGTAACAACCCCTTTGCCGCCTTTAAATCCAAAATAAACAGGAAACATATGCCCTACTATACAGCAAAGACCCGCAAGATATTTGCCGTAGCAGGAAAATTCTCCCGACTGAATATCACTGCCTGCAAAAATAGTAGAAAACAAAATTCCTCCAATAATAACAGCCAAAATACCTTTAACAAAATCAAACACAATAGTAAAAACAGCAGGACCTTTTCCCACAGAACGCAACACATTGGTAAAACCTGCGTTACCACTACCCATTTGACGAATATCTTTGTTTTTGTCAACTATACGGGTAATAATAATTGCAAAATTAATACTGCCAAGCAAATATCCTGCAACAGCTGTTACAATTATCTGCCACCAACCGTTACATAAAAATTCTGTAAAATTGTTCATAGCTCCTCCTAAAATATGAAAATTATTTATCGCCTCGTTCACGTATAACAAAACGTATAGGTGTCCCTTCAAGACCAAATGTATCTCTTATTCTATTTTCCAAATATCTTTGATAAGAAAAATGAAATAACTGAGCAGAATTTACAAAGCACACAAATGTAGGCGGCTTTGTGCTTGCCTGCGTCATATAGAATATTTTTAGCCGTCTGCCCTTATCTGTAGGCGGTTGTACCCTTGCAGTTGCCTGTGCAAGAACATCATTAAGAGTACCTGTTTTAATTCTCATCGAATTCGAGTTAGCTACAGATTTAATCATTTCAAACAGCTTATCAAGGCGTTGTCCTGTTTTTGCAGAAATAAAAATCATAGGTGCATATGACATAAAAGAAAAATCCTTTTCAAGATCTTTTTTATATGAATTCATTGTTGTACCGTCTTTTTCAATAGCGTCCCACTTATTTACGGCAATAATACATGCCTTACCGGCTTCATGTGCCAAACCTGCAACCTTTGAGTCCTGCTCTGTAAAGCCCTCTGTGGCATCTATCATAATAACACAAACGTCACTTCGTTCTATTGCCATTTTTGCCCTTATAATGCTATATTTTTCAATAGCATCATCCACCCTGTTTTTTCTGCGCATACCTGCCGTATCGGTAAAATTAAACACACCAAATTCATTTTCAACAGTAGTATCAATTGAATCTCGTGTAGTACCTGCAATGTTAGAAACAATACATCTTTCTTCACCTGTAATTCTATTTATAAGAGAGCTTTTTCCAACATTAGGTTTACCAATAACCGCAACATTAATTACCTCACCGTCGTCATCATTCCAAGCACTGTCAGGAATATGTTCAAAAACAGCCTCAAGCAAGTCGCCTGTACCATGACCGTGTACCGACGAAACCTGTATAGGGTCGCCTATACCAAGGTTATAAAATTCGTAAAATTCAGGATCCGGCTCACCTATTTTGTCACATTTATTTACACACAACACAATAGGTCTGCCACTTTTTTGCAGCATTGTAGCAACCTCTATATCGGTTGTAACCAAGCCGCTTTTAAGGTCTGTTACCAAAATAATAACATCTGCTGCATCAATAGCCAGTTCTGCCTGTCTGCGCATTTGTTTTAAAATTATATCGTCCGAATATGGTTCTATACCACCTGTGTCTATAATATCAGCAACTTTGTCAAGCCATTCTACCTTACCGTAAATTCTGTCACGTGTAACCCCCGGGGTATCATCAACTATTGATATTCTTTCACCCACCAGCTTATTAAACAAGGTGGATTTTCCAACATTAGGTCTGCCTACAATAGCTATTACCGGTCTTGCCATATTATTGCCTCCTTTTACTTAATATTTATTTCTTGCATTATTAAAGCAATATGCACAATATCATTGTGTGCAATTGCCTAAAACTATAAGATATAATTATGTTTTTTATTTTACCACATAAGGTAAAAATCTTCCATAAAAACCAGAAAAAAATAAGAGGAGGAATAAAAATCCTCCTCTTTAAATAAAATTTCCAGTAAATCAAATGTCCTTTTTTACAACTTCTCTGCCATTGTAGAAGCCACAAGCACCACAAACTCTGTGAGGTGTTTTGTACTCACCGCAGTTAGAGCACTTTACAAGAGCAGGAGCTTCCATTTTCCAAACTGTTGATCTTCTCTTATTCTTTCTAGCATGAGATGTTTTTCTCTTTGGTACTGCCATTTTTAGCCTCTCCTTTTACTACAAAATTATTTTCCGAACCTAAATTACAGGTTCATTTAATCAATAAGTTGTCTTAACACCTCTAAACGAGGGTCTGTCTGTTTTGTGCTACAGCTGCAAGTTGTTTTGTTAAGATCTGCACCACATATAGGGCAAAGCCCCTTACAGAAATCACTGCATAAATTTTTTGACGGCAGCTCCAAAAGAATATCTGTTACAGTAAGCTCGTCAACATCTATGGTGTGATCAGGAGTTTCGATATAATCGTCATTTTGGTCACCGCTTAGGGATGTAACTAAATAATGCTCAAAGTTATAATGCATATCCTTTGTTACGTCGGCTCCGCAACGATCGCAAGGCTGTTGGTAGTTAAAGCTAGTTGCCAGAGAAAGCTTAACTAACCCTGCTCGATTTTCTGCCGTAATATCTACCTTTACAGGTTCAGCAAACGGACACATGCCGTCAACCTTAATGTCTGCCATAGAAAGCAAGTGTTCTTTGTGCAATACTGAACCTTCTTCAACAAAAATACTTTTTAAGTCAAGAATCATTTTGCACACCTCTTTTAAACAAACAATATGGGCAGTTTCAAAACACTGTATAATATTATATCCATAGTCAAATATTTTGTCAAGAGCTATAAAGTAATTTTTGTAACAATTCGTAACCTTTTCTGTATATGCACATCAAGGGCAGTCTTTCGATTGCCCTTGATGTTAATATTGTTAATATATGCCTTTATTTTGGGACTATGCCCTTACATCTCTACAGGAAATTTTGTAATAAATCCCATCACATGTCTTTGAATAAGCACACAGTCAACTGTAGTAATTTTTCCATCGCCATTTACATCAGCAACAATTTTTTGATCGGCGTTAAGCTTTTTTAACCCAAGTACATCTCTAAGAATATAAACACCATCAGTAACACTTATATTTCCGTCACCGTTTACATCGCCATACATAATCTCTATTTCAGGTGTGTATTTACTCCACTCACCGCCATGAATGTATGCCTTTTTATTATTATCATAATAACTTGAATCAGCTTCAACCTTATAAATTGTATTATTACCCTGGAAAGTTAAGTCAGCAGTTTGGCGTTTATCGTTCGTTGTTTCAGACTTACCGTTAGTAAAGATAATATTACTAATTTCGCCGGAAATTGTGTAACTGTAAATATCATTACCTTCATTGATCATCTCAACACCCGGCCAATCGACATTCAGTGAACCACCCCAACTATAAATATAAACCTTTTCCCATTTGGCCTTAGAATTATCAAAATAAATAACATCTGCTTTACAACTGTTAATAGCGTTAATTGTATTTTCAAGAATACTGCTTACTTGTGATGTAGATGTAGCCTTATTAATTTCTGTCTTTCCCTGTTCTGCAATTTCCTTCATTTGACTTAAAATATCAGCAGAATATTCTTTGCTATATGTTGCAATAAGAGTGTCAATTTCCTTAACAGCTTGCTCTTTTGCCCCTGCCAAATCTAACAAACCTGTATTTAAGAAACTAATTCTTCCATTTACAAAATTTTTCAAATAGTTATACTGCTGTTCGTGAGTAATACCTGCTTGGCTGACAAGCAGATTATCACTGATATTCCATCTTGTATAATTCATTACTGATGATGGTAAAAGTAAGTCATAATAATCCTGCATACTTTGCAATCTGCCTGTTCCTTGTGCATTGCCTGTAACTATTGATAATGCAGGTAAAAAATTATTTTTCCACACTTTTTCAACCTCAGCAATAAAATCTTGATGCTGACAAAGCTGTGAAAATACTGTGCGAGTACTTGAATAGCGGTAAGAATCTCTTATAAACCACTGGTCATATGAGGTCATGCTTACTCCGTCTTTTACATTTGTAAGATTGCCCAATGCAACATCAAAGTCCCAACAAGGACTTGCATGTACCTTGCCATCACCTGTAATGTCAGAATCTTTGTAGAAGAAACAGCTGGAAATACCGCCGTCAACATTTACAGAAAATTCTTGAAGCAAATACATAATAGCCGCAGACTTAATATCGATATAATCTGTGTAATGCTTTCCCTTTGAGTTATAACCGTTTGATGAATATAAAGCATCCTCAAGGTCTTGCATAAAATCTGCTATATAATTAATTTGCTCTACCGAACAAAATTCAGGACCTTTCATATTTACACATTGACCGCCCTTTGTAGTAAAACTGCTTGGCTCGTCAATAGCAACTACAAATTCCATCAAATAACCGCCTGTAATATCAGAAGGATTATATGGAATTCTGTAAGCTGTTCTGCCATTTGAACTGTACTTTTGGTTACTGTACATTTTCTCAATATCAACATCCTCTAAGCCTGTACCTGCTGCAACAGCATCTTCTGTATTAGCCTCAAGGTCAGTAATATCTACTAAATCACCATCACCGACTTCTACCTTTTGTGTAAGCTGATATGTACCTAAGTATTCGCCGTTTGCATATAAATCTACAAAACGTGATTCAGGTGAATAGTCAAGTCCTGTTTCGTTTGCAAGGTCATACATAAGTACGTTTCTTATCATAGAATGTTCCTGCGCATTTGCAAGTAAACACCATTTTTTATTTTTGTCCATACCCATTAATGATGTTTTTTTAGCAAGCTTAATGTTATATGGCTTTTTATCTAATCTCCATGTAGAATTACCTCTGCCCTTAATCGAATCAAGATCGTTGTCATATGAAACACTGCCGTCATAGTCAATTACAACCATTTTTCCCGATTCGGCATTACCCTTTTTGCTGTGAATATAATTCATGTTACCGCTTTCTGTCGTAAAGAACATAGAACCTATACCGTTTGCCTTTTGTATACATAGCGAATAAGATTTTCCGTCAGCTTCTACTATGTAGCTTTTGTTGTTTTCAAAAAAGCCGTAGCTATTACCGCTGACAATTTGAGTATTGTTAATTTTTACACTGGCAAAATTATGGTAAACAGTCAAGTTAGATAAATCGGATGATGACGGTAAAAACCAGTAATATGTACCGTCTTTTTGATACCACTTTACGGCATCAATATTATTTTTAGTGTCTGTTGTTGTGCCCTCTGCCCACAACGCCTTGCCGCTGCTTGCTGTAACATAGTCAGGTGCTGTACTATTATTTACAGCAAAAGCTGTAACAGGCAAACAAGCGGTTATAATTAACAAAGACAATATAACAGCTAATGTTGCAGACATTGTTGCTTTTAAGGTTTTCATTACTTTTTCTTCCTTTCTTGTATAGAAAATAAATGCACTACTGCACAAAGTAATTATACCACAGGTATTAGATGTTTTTCTATACATTACACAACAGCTATATTAACAAACATCAATTTTCTTTTTGTGTATTTTACACATAAATAAAATTAATTGGAAATATTATACATATAATATAACAACAATCTCACATCATTATGTTTAGATAATAACATTTCTTACAAAAAATATCGATAACAAATATAAATAATATGAAAATCAAAAAGGTGCATGCGTAAATGGCATACACCCTGATTCACATAAATAATACTAATGTTATTTTAACACATAGCCTATTTTTTTCATAGCCTTATCTAATGTACGTTGAGAAATTTTTCTTGCAATATCTGCCGACTTGTCGTAGCATTCCTTTAGATAAGCCTTATCTTTAATAAATTTATTAAATCTTTCCTGAATCGGTCTAAGCTCTTCAACTACAGCCTCTCCCACTGCGGTTTTAAAGTCGCCGTAACCCTTTCCTTCAAACTCCTTTTCAATTTCATCAAAAGTTTTACCTGTAACCGAAGAGTAAATTCCCATAAGGTTATTAATTCCGTCCTTGCCTTCACCATAGCGTACACAAGCTTCACTGTCAGTTATAGCACGCTTAAACTTCTTCATAATAACCTCAGGCTTATCAAGAACTGCAACATAAGAATTAACATTTTCGTCTGACTTGCTCATTTTCTTCGAAGGATCTTGCAGAGACATAACTCTTGCACCTGCCTTTGGAATATAAGGGTCAGGCACTTTAAATATATTACCATATATACCATTAAAACGCTCTGCAATATTTCTAGTAAGCTCAAGATGTTGCTTTTGGTCTGCGCCAACAGGAACCATATCTGCCTGATAAAGCAAAATATCTGCTGCCATTAGTGACGGATATGTAAATAATCCTGCATTAATATTGTCAGCGTGCTTTGCAGATTTATCTTTAAACTGGGTCATTCTTGAAAGCTCGCCAAACTGTGTGTAGCAGTTAAGCACCCAAGCAAGCTCCGCATGTGTGCTTACATGACTTTGAATAAAAAACAAGCTTTTTTCAAGATCTATTCCGCAAGCAAGCAGCAATGCATATGCTTCGTAAATATTTGCCCTGAATTTAGCAGGATCTTGTCTTACTGTTATTGTGTGCAAATCCGCTAAGGAATATATACATTTAAATTCATCCTGTAATGTTATCCAATTTTTTAATGCTCCCAAATAGTTGCCAAGGGTAATGGTACCCGAAGGCTGAATAGCACTGTAAATAATCTTTTTCTTTTCTTGTGTTTGCTCCACCTTTACTTCCTCCTCATTCGCAAAGCTCTTTTATAAGCTTGCCTAAAATTTTAACGCCCTTTACAAGCTGAGCGTCTGTAGGTGTTGAAAAGTTTACTCTAAAAGAATGAGATACCTCGTTTTCATCAGGTAAAAAAGTATTTCCCGGAACAACGCAAACCTTTCTTTTTACTGCCTCTTTACAGAACTCCAGCATATCTATATTTTCAGGCAATTTACACATAATAAACAAACCACCATCAATTTTATCATATGTAATATACGGTGCTAAATGTATATCTAATAAATCCATCATAAACTGAGCCTTTTCTTTGTAAAGGCTCCTTAAATTGTCCAAATGTTCCTCAAAATTATATTTAGTAATATATTCGTAAATTACCATTTGAGACCATATGTTGGTATGAACATCTTGCCCCTGTTTACAAACAACCATTTTTTGTATAATAGGGTTTGGTGCAACGCACCAACCTACACGCATTCCCGGTGAAACCACCTTCGAGAATGAACCTGAATATATTACAATTCCGTCTGTATCAAAAGACTTAATGGACGGCAAATGCTCACCTGAATAACGTAATTCACCATATGGGTTATCTTCAAGAATAAGCACACCGTATTTTTTTGCAAGATTATAAACCTTCTTGCGCTTTTCCAAATTCATTGTAACGCCTGAAGGATTTTGAAAATTAGGAATAACATAAATAAATTTAACATTATTTTCTGTTTTTAGCTTATCTTCAAGAATATCTGTATTAATACCATCAGATTCAACAGGTACGCCCACAAGCTTTGCATTGTACGAACGAAAAGCATTTAGCGAACCAATAAAGCTTGGTGCTTCACAAATAACAACATCGCCCTCATTACAAAGTGATTTAGCCGCCAGATCCGTTATTTGCTGTGCACCTGAGGTTATTATAAGCTCATCATTTTCAGTACCTATATTATGCTTTTCTTTCATATATTTTTTAAGGTAATCTCTAAGCGGAGCATATCCTTCCGTTACACTGTACTGTAAAGCCTCAATAGGATGCTCTTTAAGAATGTTTGCAGAAATCTCTGCAAGTTCCTTTACAGGAAAGGCATCAGGCGCAGGATTTCCTGCCGAAAGTGAAACAACCTCCGGGTCAGCCGCATATTTAAAAATCTCTCTTATAGCTGATGGTTTAAGAGAATTTACTCTGTCGCTAAAAACATACTCCATCAAACTCAACTCCTAATATTTAGTTATTATATTTTATCATATATGTTCTATTTATTCAACCGCAAGTACAGTTATTCTTGCTTAATAACATATTTATGCTGTTTTTAGACATACAACTTGATATTGTTACTGTTTTATATTATAATTAGTATTGGTATATTTTCGGGTAGATTCATTTATCTTAAATTGAAAGGAAATATAATTTATGTCAAAAAAAGATTCCCATTCAAAAGGTAAATATAATAATGCAAAAAAAAAGAAAAGTAAGAGCGGTAAGGTTATTGCCGTTATAATTACAATTATGCTGTTGGCAGCTTCAGCTTGGGCTGTTGTTTATTTAGTACAAAGAGGGCAAAATGCTATTGAAAACTATCCCGGTAATACAGACGCTACACAAATAATAGAAACTCCAACGGGACATTCTATAGTTGAACAAAATATGCCGGAGCTAAAAAGTGATGACAATAGTGACGGTTATTTAGACGGTGCTGTATATGTATGGCAAAATAAGGGTTATGAAACCTTTAAGGGCAGTGTTATTGATGCTAAAGCATATGCAAAAAGTATTGACAATTACAAAAAAGCATTAGGTAAAAATTATAACATTTACAATGTTGTAGTTCCAACCAGTACAGAAATTACTTTGCCTGAACGTCTAAGTAAAACCTTTTCAAACAATCAAAGAGAAAATATTTCAACTATTTTCTCTGAACTTTCTATGGATGTTACCCCTATTGATGTTTATAACACATTAGGACAAAATCGCAATAAAAACATTTACTATGCAACTGATAAATATTGGACACAATTGGGTGCATACTACGCTTACACTGATATTGCAAAGGCATTGGACAAAAAGCCTGTTAGTATTGACAAGCTTTCAGCTAAAACACCTAACCACACTTTTTTAGGTTCTCACATTTCTTCAACAATTTCTGAAGAAACCGCAAACGGTAACCCTATGCTTTTAAAAAATCCTGACAAGGTAACATACTATAATCTGCCTGAAAATGTTAAAACAACAGCTTTAATAAAAGGAACAGAATCTCCTACAGAAACGAATTATTACTATAACGATACCAAACAAGGAGATTTGCCAAGTGACATTTATAACACATATGAATGTGCTTATACCGTGCTTAAAAACAGTGACGTTAAAAACGGTAAAATTGCCGTTGTAGCGGACAAGTTTGGTTATAGCTTAGTTCCTTTCCTAATAAACAATTACAATGAAGTACATTTGATTGATATTGATAATTTTGAAAGAAATCTAAAAAACTATCTTGAAGAAAATCACATTACAGATGTTATTTATTTAAACGGAATAATGTCTGCAAATACAGCCGCAAAAACTGCAAAAACTGACGCAATGTTTTAAGTAAGCTTTAAAATTAAAAGGTGGTGATACTGTGTTAGGTGAGTTTATTGACGTAGCTATACTTGGTAAAATATCAAAAAAAGGCGTATATACAGGATATATAACAAGATGTGAAGATAAAAAATACAAACGTAATAGCATTGTTGTATTTTCACGTACAAATCTTCCAGATATTGCACACTGCACAGTAATAGCCACCACCCAGCTAAGCAGCAATATAAAATTTATTGCCGCACCAAGCGGTCAGATTTTTTACGAGCCTGAAATTAAAGACTTGCTTAAAGAAGTACGCAACGTTCGTTACCAAAAGTTAACTTGTTTGTACGAAAAATCCTGCGGAGCAATAGTTTTTCACCGTTTTAATGACGGCATTAAGGTTTTGCTTGTAAAAAACCATAACGGAAAATACTGGAGTTTTCCTAAAGGTCATATGGAAAAAAACGAAAATGAACATCAAACAGCCGCAAGAGAAATTAAAGAAGAAACAGGATTAACTGTACATTTTTATGATAACTACAGACAAATAAGCGACTATGTACCTTTTGGAAAAATAAAAAAACGGGTAGTATTCTTTTTGGCAGAGGCTAAGGTTGCCAATGTTAAAATTCAAAAGTCAGAAATTGACCTTTACACCTGGGTAAGTTTTGAAGACGCACAAAAAATGTGCAAATACGACAACGACTTACGAGTTCTAAAAAAAGCAGAAAATATGATTAATCTTTATGACAGCAAAATCATAAAAAAAACAGCTGAAAAAAACTAAAAGTTTTTTTCAGCTGTTTTTAAGTTCGTACTGCAATTATACAACATACTTTAATTATGCAATATGGACTTAAAAATCTGCATACTACAATTACATAATAGAAACTTTAAAATTATATAATTTTTTATGTGTAAAAACCTATCAACTTGATGTTTTGTTATCTCTTACCAATATGGCCGATATACCACTTTCATCAACATCTACCAGCGTGTCATTAACAGCATTATAATCAAATATGCCCTCTTCACCTGTTGCATCTGCTTTATATTTAATAGTATTATTGCTGTATGTAAATGTACCTGTTGCCTTATTGCCGGAATTTTCCATAGAAAATGTTCCGTCACTATTAAACGTATATGAAATTGATAATTTAACCTGTGTTTCCTGTCCATTTGACTGTTGGTAATGGTCCAATTTCCAACTGCCGATAACTGGCTCTCCTGTAAAATCAGAAACAGCTTTTGTAGGAGGCTCTGTTTGTATAGAATCAATATGTACGGAAAATGTTGCAGGTTCATTATTATAAATTGCCTGTGTTGCCTCTGACGTAGGTTCTTCGGTTGGAGGTTGTGTAGGTTCTTCAGTAGGAGCCTGCGTTGATGATTGGGTAGGCTTTTGGGTAGCAGTAGGTACAGAGACCTCTGTAGCCTTGTTATTGCCGTCATTATTACAAGAACTTGCTGTAAAAACAAGCATTGCTGCAAAACAAATGCAAAGTAATACTTTTTTCATTAATAAATATTCCCCCAATTTCGACATTCTAAGTTTAACACTATTATATATTATAATAAATAAAAATCAATATACATTATGTAAAATATTTTTTACTAATGCTTTGCTAACAAATGAACTATAATAAACAACTACAGAGATAAATATTTTATGACAAAATATACGTTTAAAAAATTTAAAATGCTGCTAAATATAACAGCAAAACCCTACTTAACAACCAGGTGTTTTAATACCATCTGGTTTTTTATTCAGCATGAATAAAGTCTATAAGTTTTTTAACAACTTAAATTACATAATGAATTGTAATTTTAAATACAATTCATCAATTTCGAATGATATTAATAAGAAAATTTCCCATAAAAGCTTTTGCTTTACATCGATAATTAACCATTAGATGCCATAGTTTTACATAGTAACTTCATATGATTTTTTCGGATTGAACAGAACAAATGATTCATTATAAAAACAGTACAAAACCATTGATTCCACCAATGGTCTTGCACTGTTTTCAAATAAGTTATTTAAAGTTTAAACTATAAAAATAATTTCTAAAAGTTTGACAACACATTATCTCTGGTGTCATCTGCTTACACTTAATTACCAAAATATTAAAAATTTTATATCAACTGAAAATAAATTAACATACCATTATATATTCCTTGTGCAAAGCTCCAAGGATCTGTTGACAAAAGCTCTGCGTCTACTACATTTGTCAAATATCCCATTTCCACAAGCAAGGCTGGCATACTGGTTCGTCTAAGTACATAAAGACCGGGATTAATACGCATACCTCTGTTAGGTAAGCCCGTAGCATCATGCAATCCTACCAAAATATCCTCTCCTAAAGGATATGCACTGCTGGTTTCGCTATATACATAAACTTCACTGCCACTGGCTTCTGTGTTAGAGCTGGCATTACAGTGCAAACTAATAAAATAGTCGGCCCCCCAACTGTTTGCAGCATTTACTCTGGCTGCAAGACTAGTGGCATTAGAGGTACCCAGCTGTTCTACCGGACTATTGCGAGACAAACGTACATCAAAAAACGGATTACTTCGCAAAAGTGCAGCAAGCTCCACACCTACTGCATAGGTCACATCCTGCTCTCGCACACCGTTAGCTTCCGCACCGGCATTGGGATTATGTGGATTGTGTCCCTGATCTATAAAAATTTTCATAAATAAAATTCCTGCCTTTCTTAGCAAACACATTCTGTTGCAACTATACTTTTACTATATGCAGTTGTACATTAGTCGGTGCATACAGCTGGAACCAGGTTTTTAGATCTATTAATATTAGGCAAAAAATATTATTTGATAATTTATATACAATTTTCAGATGTTTGGTATCTACCTTGCAATAATTCATAACATGAGTCATTCACCATTGGATATAGCAAATTTGACAGAATTGATGCACTCGTCGCCGTGAAGGCTGTATGTTCTCAAACCGTTGATCGACATTTCATAGCCGCTGTTGAGCATTACGGTGTGGCTCTCAAAATCAAAGACAGCAACACTTGTCGTCTTTGTAGGAACAATTTTCATTTCATCAAGCCCGGCTGCAATTTCCTCTTTCGTAGTTCCGCTCGCAAAGCGCCTGCCGTCAAGTCAATTTGCATTTTCCGCAAGGGAATGAAAATTTGTGTCGCTTGTTCCAATACCATTGCTGTATGAGGTGCAAAACAGCAAAATCTATTTCCTTTCTAAAACAACTCACCGGATTTTTTATAAGCACATTTTGTAAATTGCTTCAACATCAGACGGGGTTAGTACCTTTGGACCTGTTATGGAACCACCGGCACAAGCGTGTTCCGCCATTGCTTTGAAATGTGTTTCGTCAATGTTCAGATCGGTAAGCGTAGAGGAAAGTCCCAATGTGCCGAAGCAAAAATCTGAAAGTGCGGCAATCGCCCTTTTTGCACCCTCCAACTCGTTTAAGCCTTTCGGTACATCAAAAACCTGTGTTCCAAGACGGTAAATTGCACAAGCAGTTGTTTCGTTCAGAATATAAGTCAGCCAACGAGGGGTTACGATTGCAAGTCCGTGTCCGTGCGTTATATCGTAGTAAGCGGAAAGCTCGTGTTCCATTGCGTGACAAGCACACCCGTGTACCGTTCCGCCGTCAAGGATTGTATTTAACGCCATAGAAGAAGCCCACATAAGATTCGCCCTTGCCTCATAGTTTTCCGGCTCTTTCATTGCAACGGGTGCCCACTTTACCACGGTACGCATTACCGCCTCCTGCATTTCAAGAAGCAAATCAAAACTTGCCTCGCCTGCAAGATAGTAGTTATCCAAAACGTGATTGAATATATCAAAAGCACCGCAGGCAGTTTGATAAGACGGGAGTGTATAGCTATATTCCGGATTTTCAAAAGCGACTCTTGGAATCAACGCATTGCCGCCAAGACCTATTTTTTCGTTTGTATCCATATTGGAAATAACCGCCCAAACGTCCATTTCCGAGCCGGTTGCCGCATTTGTAAGAATTGCAACAACGGGCAGAGCCTGCGTTACCCATACTCCGCCGGAAACCAGCGGCCAGACATCACCATTTTCGGTAAGTGCGGCTGCGGCAATTCCTTTGGCACAGTCGATTGTTGAGCCGCCGCCCGCCGCAAGAACAACGCTGATATTCTCTTTTTTGCAAATTGCCGCACCTTTATTGACTGTGGAATGTCTGGGATTAGGCTCAACGCCAGAAAGCTCGAACAGTTCAATACCGCTATTCTTGGCAATCGTTACGATACTGTCATAAAGACCGTTTTTCTTAATGGAGCCTCCGCCATATACCAGCAAAACCTTTTTTCCAAATTTTAACAGTTCTTCTGAAAGGTGTTCCAGTTGATCCTTTCCAAAATATACCTTGTCAGGATTGTGAAAAATAAAATCGTTCATCTTTGTTTCCTCCGTTTACTTTTGCTTTTTTAGTGAGTAAATTAAGTAGTCTAAGCAATCAATTTGCTTTTGACCTTTGTGTACTGAATCAAGCAGGCATTTACGATGTTTTGTGAGAATGGGAAGCATATCAAAAATCCTCCCTTCTTTCACAAGAAGCATACATTTTTCTGTAATACTTTCATCACAACCTGCGTCAATCAGATTTTGATAAATCCTTTTATAAGTATTGTGTGCTTCTGCCATTGCTTTACCTCCTTACTTATAGTATAGATTCACAATTTTAAAATATCAAATACATATATTGAATGACTTTGCATACTTGAAAAGTATGCAAATGTCTAATATAATAAAGCTGCAAACAAAAATAAGGAGGGAGAATCTATTTTGGATATTCGGGTATTACAATACTTTCTTGCGGTTGCAAGAGAAGAAAGCATTACAAGAGCGGCTGAAGCTTTGCATATGACGCAGCCACCGTTATCAAGGCAATTAAAGGATTTAGAAAATGAGGTTGGCAAACAACTTCTTATCAGAGGAAGCAAAAAAGTCACCTTAACAGAGGACGGTATGCTGCTTCGCAAACGGGCAGAAGAAATGATTGCTTTAATAGAAAAAACAAAATCTGAACTTTCTTCATCTGACGAAAATATCATCGGTGAAATTTATATGGGTAGCGGTGAAACCGAAGCCGTTTCTACAATTGCAAAGGTTGCTAAAAATTTACAGAAAGAACACCCTTTGATTCGTTACCATATTTACAGTGGCGATGCTGAACATATTGTAGAAAGATTGGATAAGGGATTGATTGACTTTGGTCTTTTAGTAGAACCTTTCGATAATTCAAAATATGATTTTATACGGCTGCCGGTAAAAGACACTTGGGGAGTTTTAATGCGAAAGGATAGTCCATTAGCAGAAAAAGAGAGCATTTGCGCCGAGGATTTATGGGACAAGCCGCTTATCATATCCCACCAAACAACGATCAGCAACGAAATGTTTGCTTGGCTGCGAAAAGATATATCGCAATTAAATATCATTGCAACCTATGATCTGATATATAATGCTTCTCGTTTTGTTAAAATGGGATTTGGTTATGCAATCACATTAGATAAACTAATCAATACAAGCGGTGACAGCAATCTTTGTTTCAGACCACTATATCCTGTTTCAGAAGCGGGGTTATGTATAGTGTGGAAAAAGTATCAGGTTTTTTCGAGAGCAGCAGAACAGTTTTTAAGACAGATTCAAGCGGAATTTAAGATTGGCATTTAAGCAACGAAAACAATTTCACTAGCGCCGCCCGGATACCGTAAAGTACCTGCAACCAAAAGAGAATTGTTTTCATCAACAAGCATATCAGCAGCCTATCGTGAAAAATAGAAATTCGTGCATAGTTAAAATCCTTTCCGGATAGCGAGGTATTAGGGTATACCTAACGAGTTTTACTGTTTTACGTCCATTGGAGTACAAACAGTCTGTCGGTTCTCTCATACGAAAATCACCTTGGTATTTATGATTTCAATGGCTCAGATACGGACGTTGTTCATCTTATGGACCCATTCCATAGGGGGGTGCTGGACTTCATCTTTTCCGTAACATTTTCCTGTTCGGCAAATGACTTTACAAGGGATTGGAACATACTTTCCGCCTTACATTTAACATCAGCAATATGCTCATTTAGTGCTCCGGTAGTCAGCAGATTGTAATAAAGAATACTATGATTTTGTTTCAAATGTCGCCGATATGATATTCTTCTTCAGGCTGTAATTGCAAATTGGGAAGTTCGTAATCGCCCTGCCTTTGATACATACCACACGTTTTTTTAATAAATGCTTTTCATTGTTAAAAACTCCTGTGTTTTAATGTAATTTCATTTTACAGAAGATTTTTCAGAAAAACCAATGTGCCATTGCAGACATAACAAAACTCCGCCTTAGAAATCAATCTAATACGGAGTTTTCTGTTCGGTATCAGAGTAAACATTTAACGGCAAAACCACCTGCAAAAAAGTAGGTGTTCGTTCAATACCTGTTTGGTGCCTTAGAGAATGACATATACGAAAAACATATATCACAAAAGCACCTTATCGTCCGTTTCACAATTAGTTATAGCAATAATTTCAAAGATATATATCCCCACATCGGTGCTTTTTGTCTATTACTATGTTTTTAAATTAACATAAATTTTTACATTTGGCAATACTTTTTAGGATAATTTTCTACTTCTTTTTATGTAGTTTCAATTTATATCTTTATATAATTTTCTTCTCCATTAAATCAAAAAATTTAATTTCATTAGAAACTCTAATATAATCTTCTTCATTATCAATTTCATCTATGTAATCATCTTTATATGACATTCCGTAAATTGAAATTTTATCTGTAATCTCGTTAAGTGCATTTTCTGCATAAACTTTTACATTTCCATTTTCAACAAATTTAGCAACTTTTTCTTTCCATAATTGCAAATCTTTTTTATCTAGTTTATATAAAGGTTGAAAAGCATAGCAGTCATTATCAAATATATTTACTGACACCTCTAACAACTTATTATCTTTAAACCTTCCTTTAAAATCTTTTTCTGGTAATGCTTTTTCTTCATTATAAAGACACACTGACCTATTTTTATTATCTAATAATTTAATTACTAAATTCTTATTAAAAACTAAATCTCCATGTAATAGTAACACATCATCATCCAAATATGTGTTAGCATTATTCATTGATACAATATAATTTGTATTTTTATAATCTTCATTAGCAACAAATTGAAAATTTAGATTTTTGAATTTGTTAGCAACTTCATATAATTGTTCTTTAAATGGTCCAGTTGTAATTATAAAATTTTTAATTCCACAATCCCTTAATATTCTTATTTGTCTTTCAAATATAGTTTCAGCATTATATAATTTAACCATACACTTTGGATTATTTTCAGTAAGTCCTGCCATTCTACTTCCTAATCCAGAATTAAATATTATCACTTTCATTTTGACCACCTTCCTTAATTTTACTTGATACAAGAGTCAATGCAAGTATCACAATATATAAACAGCCAATAGTAATAAAAACTGCACTCCAACCAAATGTATCTTTTACTAATCCGAATACAAATGCTTGGATTGCTGCTCCCATATAAACAGACCAATCTAGGATACCTGTTGCAGTTGATGCATACTCACTACCTCCAATATCCCCTGCAACTGACCAAATAACACCGGTAATCATACTAAATATTCCTACTATAAATAACACTATTGATGCAATATTTTGGTTGTATATAAATGGGAAAGTAATCATACTAATAAATGTTAAAATTGACACTAACGCTAACATTGGTTCTCTTTTCCCCTTAAACAACTTATCTGTAAAAAATGGAAACACAAACATTGCAAGCGATTGTCCTATTGGTAAAAGAATTGAACTAAAAATTCCTTCTTTAATAGAAAGTCCCATAGATTCCATAAAATAAGTTGGAATCCAAGTTAAAAGACCATATCTGCCGATTCCGGCAATTGCTGAAATTATACAAAATAGAATCATTTTGGGTTTGCTCAAAAGTTTTTTATACGGGTAAAAGAAATTTTTATTTTCAACATTTATCTTTTTTTCTTCATCAATTGGCTTTAATCCAACATCTTCTGGTTTTTCCTTAAACAGAAAACAAAATGGAATTAACAAAAACAAAATTGGAAGTATAGGAAATCTAAATCCTGCTCTCCAACCTAATTCTGGAGTTAATTCTATACATAATGATACACTTAAATATGTAACAACTTGAGCCAAGCCAGAAAATGCAGTTGCAATGCCTGTTGCAAATCCCCTTTTCTCTTTTGTCCACCATTTATTTAAAACACCAATTCCATTTGCCCAAACCATTGATTGAAAATAACCATTCAATCCCCAAAGTATGGATATAACTATAATTGAACTTTGAAAAGAAATTAGAATATTCATAATAGTGGACATTATAATACCTACTATCATAAATTTCTTATATCCAAAATATGCACCAAGTCTTCCATTAATTAATTGTCCAAACGCATAACACCAAAATAATGATGATGAAATAACACCAATAGCTGATGCTGTTGTTTCAAAATCTTCAGCCATTTGTGTCATTACCAAATTGATGTTTTGTCTCCCGTTATAAAAAAACAAGTAGACAAAACCAAAACTTAACAGCATTTTCCAAGCATACTCTTTGAATTTTATAGAATTAGATTTATTTTTCATCTTTTACTTTTCCTTTTGCTATCAATCTATAAATAAGTTTACCATTCAAATTTATGAAATATAAGGTATTCTTCACTAATCCAACATAATTCATATATCCTTTTGTTTCAATTTTGTTCTTATCAAAAAACTCTTCTTTATATAAGTATTCAGTAAGCAATTGGTCTATTTCTTTAATATTATATTTGTAATATGCCTTTGACATATTAATTGTATCTGACAACTCTATAATTTTACTAACAAATGACATACAATTATGTGCTTTATAAATTTTAAAACCATGCAAGATTGACATCGTAATCGTTGAAAAAAAGTTAAATATGTATTCTGAATCTCTTGATACATTTTCTATATATTTTTCAATCTTTTCTTTATTCTCTTTTGATACTGGAACTTTAAAAATTTTTAATTTGACATCTTTATGTTTGCCGAAAGCATAACAATCTAATGCTTCTATCATAAAACCACAATCAAAAGGAGAATAATGCTTTCTTCTGGAAAAGGTATAAAATTCATCAAATTCCTCATCTAAACATATAGCAACATGAGTATAATCGTATTTGCTAGTTAATCTAGCAAACTTTCCTAACCCTGTTAATGCTTTAACTAACACTACATAGATATAATTATTTAGATTTTCTTTCTTTTTCATCTTTTTTACTTAACCTTTTAAATAATTGAATTTGTAATCTAATCATTTCATAATACATTGGTATTCCACCTGCTATAAATACAATATCAGCAAATTTCAAACCAAATCCCATCATACTTATAATATCTCTTGTTCCCAAAATAATACTACCAATACATAACACTATAAAAAATAAATGTGTTTCTATCGGTCCTAATCTTGGAAATACAAACTCTTTTAAATACAATATGTAGTTCATTGCAGTAAAAATAATTAAAGCATATACAGGAACTAAAAATATTGCTATTTCAAAACTTATGAATTCTGCAAATGCAAGAGCGATTATTAAATATGTTATATGTAATATATCTGTTAATAAATCAAAATAACCACCCGCAGTTGAAGCCATATTTTTAGTCCTTGCTATATATCCATCTAAATCATCACAAATTAAATGACACAACAAACCACATATAGTTCCTATTAAAAACAATGGATTTATCTTTGATAAAAAAGCACATATAATACCAAATAAACCGCCTATTGCACCTACTAAAGTCATTTGATTAGGTGTCATATTTTTAGGAATATGTTTACCTATTGTTTTATATAATAATTGCTGAAATCCTGTTTCTAGTTTGCTTGGTATTATTTTGTTTACCTTATTGATATCATCTTCTCTTTTATTCATCGTCATTACTCCTTTTAGCTTTAAAAATGTTTTTAACAAAAGATATTATATAATCTTTATAATCTATAAAATCATAAATGCCCTCTTTTTGAGCTTTCAAAAAGAGTTTAATCAATAATTTATAATAATTAAAATAATATCTTTTCACACTCATTTTTGTTGGTTTAGCAACTAAATGTAAGTAATCCCAATGTGATGGATTATTTGTGATAATTCTATCTTTATATATATCGTATGTTTCTGTTTCCATTTCTGGTGTAAAAATTGAAATAGCAACATGCTTTAAATTATGATTTTTAATCCATTTATATAGATTTTTAAAATCTTTAGCAGTATAATCTAAATCAATAATAAACATTCCCATAATATTTATGTTTAAATCATTGCATATCTCAATACTTCTCATATTATTATATACACTAGACTTTTTATTATAGTCCTTTAATTGCTTATCATCTATTGCTTCTAAACCTACTAAAACATAATATAATCCTATTTCTTTTAATCTTTTCATTAACCCTTCATTTTCAGCTATAAAATCTGATCTTCCATAACAAACATATTTTTTGTTTATATTTTTTTCTTTTATCAACCTAATAAACTCATTTAATCTGTCTTTATTAACCAGAAAATCGTCATCAACAATATATATATTATCTGATTTTATTTGTTCTATTTCATCAACAACATCTTTTATAGCTTTACATACATATTTTCCTAAATTCATTTTATTTCTATGACAGAATTTGCAAGCGTAGGGGCAGCAGTAAGCTGTTCGCACCCATGCTGCATGTTCTAATTCTAAATATCTATAATTTTTAGGATGTTCATAAAAATAAGTTCTATCTGGTAATGGTAATTTATTTATATCAAATGCAATTGACTTATTCCTTTTCCAAATTCCATCTTCTTTATAACAAATACCATCTATATCTTTTAAATTAAATTCTCTTTTAAAGAATATGCTATAATCTATAATGTCTAATATTTTATAAATATCAAAAGTAGTTAGAATATAATCAACATAGTCTTTATACATTCTTTCATAGCATAATTGTGCATGTAATCCACCAATAATTGTTACTATATCTTTCTTATTCTTTTTTGCTGTTTCACAATATTCTAGTATAAAATTTTCTTGTCTCGTTCTACCACATACATAAACAATGTCTGGATTACATTTTTTGATTTTTTCGTCAACTGTTTGTTTTTCCACTTGTCTATCATATAAATATACTCTATATCCTTTTTCCTTTAATATAGATGATATATATTCTAATTCTAGACATTCATTTTCTATTATTCCAACAAAATTATACTTTGTTCGAGATATTTCTGGGTGGATAAGAAGAATAGTTAAATTACTTTTTTTCATCTTTGCTTCTTTCCTCCTCTTCAAGTTTAGTATAGGCTATCTTTCCTACCAAAGTTTTCGGCAATTCCATTCTGAATTCATATTCATAAGGCAATGAATATTTTGCCAAATTTCTTTCACAATGCTCTTTTATCTCTTTTAATAATTCATCACTAGGTTCATAACCATTTCTTAGAACAATAAATGCTTTCGCAACTTGTACTTTATATGGATGTTCCATACCTATTACGCATGACATTAATACTTTTGGATTTGAATCAATAATATTTTCAATATGTTGTGGGTATATACAATATCCAGAACTTATAATCATTCTTTTAATTCTTTGCTTAAAATAGATAAATCCATCTTTATCCATGTATCCCATATCTCCTGTATACAACCAAGTTAATCCATCTTCATGCTTTCGTAATGTTAAATTAGTTTCATTGTCATCATCTAAATAACCTTTCATTACAGATGGCCCACTTATCAAAATTTCACCATCTTCTCCATAAGTCAATTCCTCATCTGTATTGGGTTTAACTATTTTGTAATATGTGTCTGGATATGGTATACCAATACTTCCTTCCCTATAATAATTTAAAGGAGTTAGACAGCTTCCTGTAACACATTCTGTTAGTCCGTATCCCTCTCTAATTTGTATATTAGCTCCATGTTCTTTTAAGAAACTATCTACTTTCTTTTTTAAACTTATTGAAAGAGAATCTCCTCCAGAAATAACACATTTCAAAAATGATAAATCATAGCCCTTTAAATTTTTATTTTTTAATAATGCTTCATATAAAGTAGGAACACCAGCTATTATATTGGGTTTATATTTTTTTAATAATTTATCAAATGTTTTGCTACTAAATTGTGGTAATAATATACTTGTTCCACCAAAATATTGTACTGTATGAATACATATTCCAAGTCCAAATCCATGAAATACTGGCATTATTGCTAAAACCTTATCTTTTTCTTCTAAACATTGACAAGCTTCAAAACTTTGCATAGCCAATGCATTAAAATTTAAATTTGTTAATTCTATTCCCTTTGGATACCCTGTTGTTCCTCCACTATATAAAATTGCTGCTACATGATCACCATCAAAGTCATCATTTATTTCTTTATTATAATTTTCATTTAACTTTATAAAATCATTCCAATTTAAAATAAGATTATTTTTTTTTATTTTTATCTTTCTGCCTTTAGTTAATTCATATCCTATTTTCATATATAGTGGCATTGAATTTTTAGCTGATACTATAATGCATTTTTCTAAAGATGTTTCTTTTACTATATGATTTATCTTGTTAAATGCTATATCTATAGATATTATATATTTGCTCTTTGAAACATTTAAAAAGTGTTTTATTTCATTTTCTGCTGATAATGGATGTATCATATTAGCCACTGCCCCTATTTTATTAAGTGCATAAAAGCTAATAATTGCTTCTGGAGTATTCGGCATACAAATACTTACTCTATCTTTACTTTTAACTCCTAAACTTTTAAATGCTCTTGCACATTCATCGATTTCCTGTTCAAATTCTTTATAAGTTTTTTTTGTTCCATAATAATTATAACTAATATAATCTTTATATTTTAATACTGAATTTTCTAACATTTTGTACAATGATATATTAGGATATTCTAAATGTTCTTTTACACCATCATAGAAACTATACCATGGTGTTTTTATTTTATTTTTTTTCATATAATTCTCTAATTTCTTGAATCTAATAGTAATTCTTTTACTTTTTGATATAATAATTCATTTGCTTTTTCTATTGTTAATTCTGTTACATCTAAAGTTTTTCCAAATGTTATTTTTAAGTTTTTACTTCTAAATTTATAATCTCCTGTAATTGAATATGGAATAATATTGCAATTAGTTCTTTGTGCCATAACAACTGCTCCAACTTTAAAAGGTAACAATATTTCATTTGTGTAATTTCTCTTTGCTTCTGGCGAAACATTTATTAATGCCCCTTTGTTTAAATATTCAATTGCAGTTGTAAGAGCTTGCTTATTATGTTTTGCATTTAAATCAACAGGTATAGTACCTACTGCACGAAAAAGCCATCCGAACTTGCCATCGTGCAAATCTTTTTTTGCTAATGTGTGTACAACTCGTTTAGTACATACATCAACTAAAATTGGATCTAATGCATGTTTATGATTTCCTGCTATTACTGCTCTCTCATCTTTAGGTATGTATTCTTTGTTTATAATTGTAGGATTATAATATAATTTAAAAATAGCTGTAAATATTGGTCTTAATATTCTATATATAATAACATTATCTTTTTTCAATCTAATTTCCTCTTTCAATTTAGTATGTGTTATTTACTATATTAATTTTATCATATTACTGTATAAAATTAAAGATTTTTCTACATATTTATGTAACATTGTATATATAAACTAATAATTATGGGGCTGTCGCAAAAGTTACGACAGCCCCTTGTGGTTTTAATAAGGACATTTTTTTGATTTTAAATAGTAAAATTTTTTATTACATGAGAAATATACATACGGTACTCATCTTTATTATTCTGCATATTATGTTATGATAGATGAGTAAGCAGAGTAAGGAGAAGTTTTATGAAAAGATGTGTTCCGTTAGAAGCGGCGGCAGAAGCTGTTTGTAATCAAAGTGCTGTACCTCCCTTAATTTTTCAATTACCTCCTGAGCAGGGACGAAAAGTTTTGGAGCAGGCACAGGACACCCCTGTATATAAATGTCCTGCAAACATCTCAGTTAATGAGATTGACACAGGAAAATGGGGTAAAATTCCAGTTTATTTTGTCATTCCAGAAAATTCTGCTCCGGTTCGTGATGTTATTTTCTATATTCATGGAGCTGGTTGGGTATTCGGCAGTTTTCATACCCATGAAAAGCTTGTAAGAGAACTTGCATCAAGAACAAATTCACTGATTGTTTTTCCTGAATATAGCCGTTCGCCCGAAGCAAAATATCCTATTGCCATTGAACAATGCTATTTCATACTTTCACACATATGGGAAATCATTGAAAATCGCTGTACTAACATTAATCGTAATACTTTAACAGTTGCAGGCGACAGCGTTGGTGGTAACATGGCAATAGCTATGACTTTAATGTCAAAAAAACGAAACGGTATTAAAATTCAAAAGCAACTTTTATATTATCCTGTAACTAATGCTTGTTTTGATACACCTACCTATCTACAATTTGCTGAAAATTATTATTTGTATCGAGATGGAATGAAATGGTTTTGGCAACAGTACACTACTAATGAATATAATAGAAATCAAATCACTGCTTCGCCATTGCGTGCCAGTATAGATTGCCTAAAAGGATTACCTGAAACTATGATTATTAACGGTCAGGCAGATGTTTTGCGTAGTGAAGGAGAAGCATTTGGAGAAAAGCTTCGTTGTGCCGGTGTTGAAGTAACAGCATTACGTATTCAGGGTATTATTCATGATTTTGTTATGCTAAATGCACTTGATAAGACAAATGCTTGTCGCATAGCAATGGACGCTTCCACAGAGTGGATAAACCGCAAAAATCAATGTGTTGATATATAATGTAAATTATAAATGCGAACGGTCTTGATTTGCACAAGACCGTCTTTTTTATTCATTTAACTTATAAATCTAAAATGTTTAAATATTTATAATCAGCATTCAGATAAAAAGATTAATATTTTTTAGATAGCAGACAATAGTGTTTTTTAATTAAATAAATTTTTATTTAATTAAAGCTTTTGTATTTAATTGATATGATAATTAAACAAATTTAGTTGTTCGAATAGTATTGATTTTTAGTAACTATGAATAGCAGAGAATAATACTAT
>CABRLN010000024.1 GCA_902471875.1 uncultured Clostridium sp. | reverse complement strand
TCTTAGAAAATAAAGCACTATCAATTATTATATGGCACTTGTCTGTCTAAGACAGATAACTGATAAACTTAACCTTCTATGGCTATATTATATAACATAAACAACAACAAAATAACAACAAGAATTACCAGTATTAATAAAATATTTTATAAAAATACAAGCAACAAAAACACATGTATATATATTATATAAAAGAGGTGTATTTTTATGAAGCATCGCTGGCAACGAAAAAAAATAAGCTATAGCAAGATATTTTTAGTTTGCTTTATTCTCTTTTTAATTTCATTATACATAATTTTTGAAAGTCAAATTAAACCAGGATTTATTGATTTAACAAGATTAAAAGCAGAAGAATTGTGTACAAACGCAGTCAACACTGCTGTCTTAGAGGTACTGGACGAAAATGATTTTATTTATAGTGATTTTGCTGATGTAACCACTAATGATAAATCAATTATCAATATTAGTACCAATTCTATTAATACTAATAAATTTAAATCATTGGTTGCATTAAAATCTCAAGAAGAAATAGGAAATATGAGTGGTATGGACATTAATTACCGACTTGGAGATTTTTTTGGCACAAATCTTTTAAATGGTAGAGGTCCTGAAATATTGATAAAAATATATCTTTCATCCAGCGTTACAGCTGATATAGAAAGCAAATTTGACTCCTGTGGAATAAACCAAACAAAGCACACTCTTAACATTATTGTAACCTCAAAAGTATATGTTACATCAGATGAAGGATTAGATACATATACAACTGTTGTAACTACTGTACCTGTTGCTGAAAATATTATTGTGGGCAATATTCCGTCTGTTAATTTACAGAATTAAAAAAGTATTTTATAAACAAATGTCAATTAATAAAACAGCCAAGGACTTATTTGGTATTACAGTCCTTGGCTGTTTTTATATAGCTGTACTCGTATTATGAAATTATATAAGATAAAATAAATATTTTTTATATTGAAAATTTAAAATCAGAATTCATTTCTAGCTGAAATTAACGATACATCAAAACGACTTGCGTGCTTGTCTGATGGCTCTTCTGCCGGATAACCTATTGGTAATAGTGCTACCACATTGTAAGAATCAGGAATATTAAGAACAGATTTTGCTATTACTGGATTAAAAGAGCCTACCCAAGTTGAGGCTAACCCCAGCGCTGTTGCTTCAAGCATCATATGAGTTGTAACAATGCTGGCATCAACTATACCCTCATCTGCATTGTCATATTTACGCTTCCATGATTTTTTTGTATCATAGCACACTACCATTAGTAACGGTGCATTAAAGGTGTAGCGTGTACATTTATTTGCATCAAGACTATCAATTTTATTTTTATCTGTTAAAACAAGTATTCTTTGTGGCTGAAAATTTACAGCTGTTGGCGCAAGCTGTGCCGCTTTCAATAAAGCGTTTATTTTATCTTCTTCAACAGGTTTGTCCTGAAATTTTCTGCAAGAATATCTTTTTTCTGCTAATTCTAAAAAATCCATAATATTTTACCTCTTTTCAAATTACTATTACTAATTTATAAACATCCTATGACAGTCGCTCTTTAAAATCTTTATATCCAAATTCTTTAACTATCTTCAAATTATTACCACTAAGCAACAATATTGACGGAAGCCTCATACCATTAAAAGTATTGTTTTTAACCATGCTGTATATAGCCATATCGGTAAAAATGAGCTTGTCCCCCGTTTTTAGAGGGCTGTCAAAAGAATAATCACTAATGATATCACCTGCTAGACAAGTTGGACCCCCTAAACGGTATGTGTAAGGTTTTGCATTTGCTTCACCTGAACCTATTATATAAGGTCGATACGGCATTTCAAGTACATCCGGCATATGGCAAGCTGCAGAAGCATCAAGAATTGCAATACTCATTCCGTTTTCAATAATATCCTCTACAGTTGCTATAAAATAGCCTGCATTTAATGCTACAGCCTCACCCGGTTCAAGATATACATCAAGTTTATATTTTTCTTTAAATTCTTTAATGGTTTTAACAAGCAATTCTATGTCGTAGTCATCTCTCGTTATGTGATGTCCCCCACCCATGTTTATCCATTTAATATGATATAAATATTCACCAAACTGATTTTCTACTGCTTTAAGTGTTTCGACAAGCGGCTGACTGTTTTGCTCACAAAGGGTGTGAAAATGCAAACCCTCAATGCCTGTTAAGTCATTGTTCTTAAAATTATCTATTGTTACGCCTAAGCGTGAAAACTCAGCGCAAGGGTCATATATACCGTGGTCTTGTGTAGAATATTGAGGATTTATGCGTATACCGCAGCTTTTATTTGCCATAAGGCATTTGGCTTTATATTTATTCCACTGGTTAAATGAATTAAAAATTATGTGGTCACATATTTTAATAATCTCATTAATTTCATCTTCTTTATATACTGGTGAAAAAATGTGGTTTTCTTTGTTCATTTCTTCATAACCCAGCTTTGCCTCGTACAAACCGCTGGCTGTAGTACCGTTTAAATATTTACCTATTAAAGGGTATGTACAAAAAGCAGAATACGCTTTTTGTGCAAGCAATATTTTACACCCTGCCCTATCTGCAACATCTTTAAGAATTTGTAAATTATTTATAAGCGTATTTTCGTCAATAACATAGCAGGGAGTTTTTGCAGTTTTTAATATTTTAATTAGTTCATTTTCAAGTTGCATATTAATCTACCAGTTCAGGGTTATAGCTTTCCTGCCAAGGCAAACCCCATTTGTTTAGTGCGTCCATAAACGGGTCAGGGTCAAATTCTTCAATATTATATACACCCGGCTTTTGCCATGTACCGTTCATAACCAGCATTGCACCTATCATAGCAGGCACGCCTGTTGTATATGAAATTGCCTGTGAACCAACTTCTTTGTAACATTCCTGATGGTCACATACATTGTAAAGATAATAGGTTTTATCCTTGCCGTCCTTTTTGCCTTGGAATATACATCCTATGTTTGTTTTTCCTACTGTACGTGGTCCAAGTGTTGCAGGATCAGGCAAAACCGCCTTTAAAAATTGCAAAGGAACTATTTGCTTTCCTTCAAATTCTATTGGCTCTATAGATGTCATACCTACATTTTCTAAACATTTTAAATGTGTTAAGTAGCTTTGTCCGAAGGTCATAAAAAATCTGATACGCTTTATGCCTTTTATATTTATTCCCAATGATTCAAGTTCCTCGTGATGCAGAAGATACATATCCTTTTTACCAAGTTCAGGAAAGTTGTAAACACGCTTAATTTCCATTGGCTCGGTTTCTACCCACTTTCCGTCTTCCCAATAGCTTCCCTTTGCAGAAACCTCTCTTATGTTTATTTCAGGGTTAAAGTTGGTAGCAAAAGGGTAGCCATGGTCGCCGCCGTTAGCGTCTAAAATATCAATATAATTAATTTCATCAAAATGATGTTTTTGAGCGTAGGCAGAAAACACGCCTGTTACACCGGGGTCAAATCCGCTGCCAAGCAGTGCTGTTATACCTGCTTCTTCAAACTTTTTCTTATATGCCCACTGCCATTTATACTCGAATTTTGCTGTGTCAAGAGGCTCATAATTTGCTGTATCAACATAATGTGTTTTGGTTGCCAAGCAAGCTTCCATAATTGTTAGGTCCTGATAAGGCAAAGCAAGGTTAAGCACAACATCCGGCTTAAAGTCGTTAATAAGCTTAATAAGTTCATCGACATTGTCTGCATTTACCTGTGCTGTGTGAATAACTGTTTTGCCACCCTTAAGCTTTTCTTTTAAAGCATCGCACTTGCTTTTGGTTCTGCTTGCTATCATAATTTCTTCAAACACTTCACTGTTTTGACAACACTTATGTATTGCAACGCTGGCTACTCCTCCGCAGCCTATTATTAGTGCCTTACCCATTTTTGTTACCTCCTGTTATTAACAATAGTTCTCTTATTATTTTGCAGGCTACAGCAGTTGATACACCGCTGTGGTCATAGCCCGGTGAAAGCTCGTTTACATCGCAGCCTACTATATTAAGATTTGATGTTTTTAATAATGCCTGCAAAAGCTCATTAAATGTAATTCCTCCTGCTTCGGGTGTTCCCGTACCCGGAAAAATTGAGGGGTCAAGTATATCCAAATCAAGTGTTAAATATACAGGAAAACCTGCAAGCTCTTGTACAGCATTTTTTATTCCGTCAATGTTAAATTTATGCAAATATGTATGTTTATCTGCAAATTCAAATTCATATTTTTCACCGCTTCTTATACCGAATTGGTAAATTTTATTGTCACCTACAATATCCCAGCAACGTTTTATAACAGTTGCATGAGAAAGGGATTCTCCTAAATATTCTTCACGAAGGTCTGTATGTGCATCAAAATGTAAAATATGCAAATTATTGTATTTTTCTGCAACAGCTCTTAACGCACCTAATGTTACAAGATGCTCGCCGCCTATCATAAAAGGGATTTTATTACTATTTAGAATTTCTTGAGTACGCTGTGTAATCATATCTAAAACGGCGTTTGTATTGCCAAAGGGCAGGTCAAGGTCACCACTGTCGAAGATATTTATTTCTGTTAAGTCCTTGTCTTGATACGGCGAATACGTTTCAATTCCAAAAGATTCACTTCTTATTTCATGAGGTGCAAAGCGTGTACCGGGACGAAAAGAAGTTGTTCCGTCAAAGGGTGCGCCAAAAAGAACAACTTTGCTGTCTTCAAAACTGCTTTCACAGCCTATAAAAATGCTTGTATCATTCTTCAACATCTTTTAACAGCTCCTCTACATAATTTGGTAAATAAAACGCCCCTTTGTGTAAATTGGTATTGTAATATTTTGTTTTAATACCAAGGGTATTAAATTTTTTGACGTCAAGGTCTTTAACAGGGTGATATTTTTTTGAGGCAAAGCCAAACAGCCAGTGTCCCGATGGGTATGTGGGAATATGGGCTTGATATACTCTACTAATTTCAAAAGACTTTACAATTCGCTGATGAGCACGTTTCATTGCTTTGGCGTCTTCTTTGTAAAAAGGACTTTCATGCTGATTTACCATTATACCATCACTTTTAAGAGCTTTGTAGCAATTGCCGTAAAACTCCTTGGTGAATAATCCTTCCCCCGGACCAAATGGGTCTGTTGAGTCAACTATAATAAGATCATATTCATCCTCTGCCATGCGCACAAACTTTAAGCCATCTTGAATATTGATATTAACTCTGTCATCGTCAAAGCCACATGCCGTTTGAGGAAGATATTCCTTGCATACCTCTATAACCTGCTCATCAATTTCAACAAGGTCAATTTTCTTTATTGATTTATATTTTGTAAGTTCTCTAAGTACACCGCCGTCGCCTGCACCAATAACAAGTACCTTTGTAACATTTGGGTGAACTGACATTGGTACGTGGGTTATCATTTCGTGGTAAATAAATTCGTCCTTTTCAGTCATCATCATGTAACCGTCAAGGGTTAAAAATCTGCCAAATTCAGGCGATTGAAAAATATCTATTCTTTGATATTTGCTTTTACCGCTGTACAGCTGTTTATCTACCCTAATTGACATTTTTACGCTGTCGGTGTGTTTTTCGCTGAACCATAATTCCATTTTTATATTCCTCCACAAAGTACATTTATGTAATCAACCTGAAGATCTTCGGTACCCGTTAAAAAACAGCCCTTTTCTTTTGCGTACTTTATATAGTTTATAATTTCGTCAGTAATATATTCACCCGGGGCAAGAATTGGTATGCCCGGCGGATAACACATAACAAATTCACTGCAAATTTTGTTTTTACTTTCCTCTAAAGCTACACTTTTTGTTTCTGCATAAAATGCCTTTTGTGGCGAAACTGCAACCAACGGGTTAATATATTCGTGGGTAAGCATACCCTTTTTATCTTTCTTATATAGCCTGCGTATTTCACTGAAAGCACCTATAAGACGCTCTATATTTTTATTATTATCACCTATTGATATATATGCAAGCACATTGCCTATGTCACCAAGCTCTGTTTGAATATCATATTCGTCACGCAAAATGTCGTAAACCTCAATACCGGCAAGACCAAGCTCCAGTGTGTTTACCGACAATTTAGTAACATCAAAATCAAAAATTGTGTCACCGTTTATCAGCTCTTTAGAATATGCATAGTAATCGCCGATTTGGTTAATTTCTTCACGAGCATATTCAGCAACACTGCATACCTTTTTAAATATTTCTTTCCCGTTAAGGGCTAAATTTCTTCTTGAAATATCAAGGCTTGAAAGCAACAAATATGAGCCGCTTGTGGTTTGAGTAAGGTTAATAATTTGCCGCACATAGTTTGGGTTTACATTTTTACCACAAAGTAAAATAGAACTTTGTGTAAGCGAACCTCCGCTTTTGTGCATACTTACCGCTGCAAAATCAGCACCTGCCGCCATAGCATTTATTGGCATATTGCCACCAAAATAAAAATGTGTACCGTGTGCTTCGTCAACAAGCACCTTCATGTTATACATATGGGCAAGCTGAACTATCTTTTTAAGATTACTGCAAATACCGTAGTATGTTGGATTATTTACAAGTACTGCTTTCGCCTCGGGATTTTCTTTTATAGCGTTTTCAACGTCTGACACTGACATTCCAAGTGAAATTCCCAAACGCTGGTCTGTTTTAGGGTTAATATAAACAGGCACTGCACCGCACAAAACAAGTGCATTAATAGTACTGCGGTGAACATTACGAGGCAAAATTATTTTGTCCCCGGGTGCAACAACAGACAAAATCATAGCCTGTACAGAAGAAGTTGTACCTCCTACCATAAAAAAAGCATGTGCCGCACCAAAGGCGTCTGCTGCAATTTCTTCTGCCTCTTTTATAACACCTACCGGGTGGCAAAGGTTGTCAAGCGGCTTCATAGAATTTACATCTACTGTTAAGCAGCTTTCACCTAAAAAATTTCTTAAAGGTTTATTACCTCTTCCCCGTTTATGACCGGGAACATCAAAGGGTACAATACGTGCCTGTTTAAACTCTTCAAGTGCCTCATAAATGGGAGCTTTACTTTGTAAATTAACATTCATTTTCTTATCCTCAATAATATTGGCAGCCAATTAATAAACATTGGTACCGCTGAAAATTTCTATCATCTCACGGCGAAGACTGTTTGTGATGTTAAGTCTTGTTTGCGGGGGAATTTCATAAACGTCGGTATTAAATAAATAATTTTGTAAATCAATATCTTTAATAAGCATTTTTGTATGAAAGATATTTGACTGGTACATATTGATGTCTATTGCGTCATATTTCTTCATTGTTTCAGGATTTATATAATCCTGAATAGACGTTATTTTGTGGTCCATAAAAAGTTTTTTGCCATGCATATCTCTTGTAAAGCCGCGTACCCTGTAGTCCATTGTAATAATATCAGAGTCAAAACTGCCAATTAAAAAATCAAGAGTTTTAAGAGGAGTTATTTCACCGCAGGTAGCTACATCAATATCTACTCTGAAAGTAGCAATGGAATTGTCAGGGTGATATTCCGGGTATGTGTGAACAGTAACATGGCTTTTATCAAGATGTGCAACAACGGTTTCGCCGCTGGTACTTTTAACCATAGATTCTTCTGCTATTAAAAATGTTACACTTGCACCTTGGGGCTCATAGTCTTGCTTAGAAACATTAAGAACATGGGCACCAATCATATCAGTCAATTTGAACAGTATATTTGTAAGGCGCTCAGAGTTATATTGTTCATCTATATACGCAATGTAGTCCTGCTGTTCGCGAGAGGTTTTTGCATAACAGACATCATATATATTGAAGCTAAGTGATTTTGTAAGGTTGTTAAAACCGTAAAGCTTAAGTTTATCGTTCATGTGTGCGTACCTCCAAATGCTTGTAATACCGTCAGACAATAGTTCTAAATTAATATGTCACCAAAATATTCAGTAAAAAATAAGGCGGTGCTAATACACCGCCTGAGAATACAAATATCAGCCGCACAGTTGTGCGCTTTAATGCCTTTAGAGTTTATATAGCAATAGCAAGAACTACACCTTTACTACTCTTATTGACCGTTTCACAAGTGTGTATTTAACACAAAATGGTTATAAAGTAACCAACTTATAAAATTTGAGCTTTTAACTCAATCAATAGGCAGCCCAACGGCTGCAAGCGGCAGTTTGACCTGGCTGTCCGTATGGCCATACTCTGAATATATACAGAGGGTCAGGGGGTTCTTGTCTTTGCTAAAACCAAAGACCTATGCTAAATTGAACATCTAATTTAACATAAATTTCCAAAGAAATACTAACACATAAAGTCTGCAAAGTCAAGCAAAACCTGTGTAAAATAAATTATGCACCAAAAGCATCAGGTTATTCAACTAACATTACAATATAAATGCTTTTGGCGCATAACGCATAAATGTATCTATTTAATTTTTAGCTTTGAGCATCTTTTAAATCTTCAGTATCGCTGTGGTCTTCAGACTTTTCGTAAATTACCACAGGCGTACCCACTTTAACCTTTTGGTACATTTCTTGAACCTTATCAAAAGGTGTATTTATACAACCATGAGAACCATCGTATGTGTATGTATTACCACCATATTCATAGTTATATCTCCATACAGAATCGTGAATACCTATACCGTCATATGTAACAGCCATCCAATAGTTTACATCAGTATCCCATGTTTCGCCCACAAGTCTTGCCGGCGACTCTTTATTATAAACATTATACAAGCCTGTTGTTGTATCTCTTGCATATTTCATACCTGTAACAACAGGTGTTGAAATAACAAGCTTGCCATTTTCATAATACCACATATGCTGCATATCTAAGTCAATTTCAATATATGTAGGGTCAACCTCATATTTATAAACCCTGTTTTTACTTGTACATTGGGCTTCTTCTGTTGTGAAGTTGCTGTAAATTTTAGTTTTTTTGTCGGCACTATAGTACGCACAAACTCTTACATAATATTTTTTATTTTCTGTAAGCTGCTTTGTTAAATAAATAGTATCATCCGTTGTACCTTGAAGCTTAAACGGACCGTTTTTATTTTCTGAAAGATATACTGCATAGCCTTCGGCACCATCAACAGGATACCACTTCGCCATAATACGGTTTGTTCGGCTAAACGCTTCTACCTTAGGTGTTTCGGTAACCGTTCCGGTTGCAACCTGACGGTAGTCACCATAGTAATACTTGTTGTCTGCCTTATAATAAGGCACTACCCTATAACTGTAAGCCTGACAGTTATACAATTCTTTATCGGTATAAGTGGTTTTTTTGCCGTCTTTTATAACTGCATGTTTTACATAAGAACCAACATTACTGTTGTAAATATAGCCCTCATATTCATCATAAACCCACTCGCCCTCGTATTCATTTTCGTTTTTACTCATTCTATAAACAACATAGCCTGATGCATTTGGCGATTCGTCCCAAGAAATTGTAAGTGAATTTGTTTTCTTAACAATTGTTTCAAGATTTTGCACCTGTGAAGGTGTTGTGGCAGTTTTAATAATCTCTCCGTTTTTGCTGTAAGACTTTTCACCGTCAACCTCCCTATAGGCGGCAACGTAATAATAATATTTATGTGATGGTGTCAATTCCTTGTCATTATATTGTTCAGTGCCTTCTACATCACATATTTTCTTATATTTACCATTTGACTGATAGTCCATTCTGTACACTGTATAACCTGTTGCTCCATCGGATTCATTCCATTTAAGAGAAATGGAGTTGGGATTTTGAGAAGCTACGGTTAGTTTAGACACTTTCGCAGGGCTGGAAGCTGTTCTTACAGATTCTGCTTTGCTGTAAATCTTCTCGCCGTCGTAGTTAACATATGAACGAATTTGATAATTATATCTTCTTCCGGCGTCAATATTTGTATCAGTAAAAGTTATAATATCCGAATTGTCAAATTCTATATATTTCACATATTTACCGTTCGTTTTGCTGTCTGCACGATAAATTACATAACCGTCTGCATTCATACCCTTGTCCCATTCAAGAGTAACTGAATTTTCAGTTTGATTTTTAGCATCAAAATAATCAACGCAACCCACTTTATTATCAGCTGAAACAGCCATACTAAAAGCTGTAAATCCTACTACAACAGCGGCTGCAATAATAATTGTCTTTATATTTTTCTTATTCACTTGTAATATACTCCTATTTTCAACGCTGTTATTTCGTATAACAATTCATTTTTATTTACCTTTATGGTTATAATTTTATCACGAATATTTTTCCTTTGCAATTACAACTTTATTCCAATTATATTAATTTTGTCTTTTCTATGTATATGTGAAAAGCTTATGTATTTTTAATATGTTTTTTGGTATATTTTAAATTTTATAATTTTCACATATTATACAGATTAGAGTATAAATATTGATTTTGTTTGAATTTAGTAATATAATTAGTTAATATATGAATTTGTATTTCAACACTAATCTCGTATTAAATTGGAATAGGTTTGAATATATTAAACAGTTTTATAGATAGTGTTTGAAAACTGTACAACACACTAAAAACAGGTGTTCTTGTATATTATTTTACACATTATGTATTGTTTTTTATTATACTTTTCTAAGCAACGCCTTATTTTGGTTGCATTTACAATTTTCAGATACACCATAACAATGTATTGTCGGAAGTGAATATTTAGTGAACAATTTTTTTAAAAGAACATGGGCAGAGATTAATCTTGACCATATTGAACATAATTACAAAATTATAAAACAAAAAGTGAACCCAAAGTCTATGATATGCTGTGTAATAAAAGCAGACGGTTACGGTCACGGTGCAGTACAAATTGCCAAGCTGTACCAAAAGCTGGGTGCTGACTGGTTTTGTGTTTCTAATATTGAAGAAGCTTTAGAACTTAGACAAAGCGGTTTGACATTACCTATATTAATTTTAGGTTATACACCAACTGAATGTGCAAAAGCTCTTGCCGAAAATAATATTGCCCAAGCCTGCTACAGCTACCAATATGCAAAGGAATTGTCTGAAAATGCGTGTAAAGAAAATGTTGTAGTAAACATTCACATTAAACTTGATACAGGTATGTCACGTATTGGACTGATGTGTCAAGAATTTGACCGTGACATAGTCAGCATTGACATTGCAGAAAATATTTGCAAACTAAATAATCTGCACCCCCAAGGTATATTCACCCACTTTGCAGTTAGCGACGAAGCCGAAGAAGGACAAGAATTTACAATAAGACAGTTTAATTGTTTTATGCATGCTATAGCTGAGCTTGAAAAGCGTGGAATTAAATTTGATATAAGGCATTGTGCAAACAGCGGTGCAATAATTGACTATCCTGAAACACACTTGGACATGGTAAGGGCCGGTATTATTCTTTATGGTCTTTCGCCATCAGAGAAACTAAAAAATAAAATAGACCTTATTCCTGCAATGGAATTAAAAAGTGTTGTTTCACTTGTTAAAGAGGTAGAGGCTGATACTACTATAGGTTACGGCAGAACCTACAAAGCAAACAAAAAAATAAAGACAGCTACAATACCTGTAGGTTATGCAGACGGTTATATTCGTGCTATTGCAAAAGAAGGCTACATAGACATTAATGGTAAAAAAGCGAAAATTTTGGGTAGAATATGTATGGACCAAATAATTGTTAACGCTACAGATATTGACGATATTGAAATGAATGATACTGTAACATTATTTGGCAACAGTAAAGATAACACCGCACCAACAGCCGATGATATTGCAAAGTGGACAAATACTATTAACTATGAGGTTGTTTGTCTAATAAGTAAAAGAGTAACCAGAGTATTTTTAAAAAACGGGAATAATGTTGAAATAGTTGACCATCTGCTTAAAGCAGCACCTTAACTGCATATATTAAGCTAATTAAATATGCAGCATCTTTATAATAACTACAGAAAGAGGAAAGCATAATGAAGCTTCTTGTACTGGACGGAAACAGCATATTAAACAGAGCTTTTTATGGTATTAAGCTGTTATCTACAAAAAACGGAGAATACACTAACGCTATATACGGATTTTTAACTATGATGTCTAAAATACTTTCAGACACAAAGCCTGAAGGTGTTGCAATAGCCTTTGACCTTAAAGAACCGACATTTCGCCATAAGAAATATGACGGATATAAAGCCAACCGTCACGGTATGCCCTCTGAGCTTGCTCAGCAGCTGCCTGTAATAAAACAGCTTTTACAATATCTTGGATACAAATTGGTGGAATGCGCCGGATTTGAGGCGGACGATATTCTTGGTACACTGGCAAAATTATGTGAGGACACAAACAACACTTGTGTAGTTGCAACAGGCGACAGAGACAGCCTGCAGCTTGTAAGCCAAAATGTTAGCGTAAGACTTATTACGACAAAAGAAGTAATTACTTACGATGAGTCAAAAATTATGGCGGATTATGGTGTTACGCCACATCAATTAATCGACATTAAAGCCATTCAAGGTGATACCTCCGACAACATTCCGGGTATTAAAGGCATTGGCAAAAAAGGAGCTTCTGACCTTATTATAAAATACAATAATTTGGATTATATTTATAAAAATCTTGATAATATTGACATTAAACCTGCAATGCGAAAAAAACTGGAAGACGGCAAAGATAGTGCTTACTTAAGCAGATTTTTAGGTGAAATTGTTAAAAACGCACCTATTGAGAATGATTTAAACAGTTATATCCCTTGCAGTCCTGATACAAAAAAGGCTTTGCAGCTTATGACAAAGCTTGAATTGTTTTCTCTTATTGACAAATTTGGTCTTAATAATGACGGAGTGAAAATTGATAGTGCTGATAATAATAAAAAAGAGGCTATAAAATTTACTTTGTCAAAAAGCATTGATACAGATAAAATATTAAGCAGTCAGTGCATTACAGTGCTATATCAAAATAATTGTATCTATCTTTCAAGCAATAATACAATCTATATTACTGAAAGCGAAGAAATTTTAAAGAAAATTTTTGAAAGCAACTGCAAAAAAATAACCCATGGCATCAAATGCATTTTTTCAATACTTGACAAAACAAATGCAAAATATAACGGAAAAATTTTTGACGTTGAACTGGCAGCATATTTGCTTAACCCCTCTGCCACCTCCTATGATATTTCAAGATTAGCACAAGAATATAATGCTGACGAAGTTAAAGTAGAAATTGACAATGATAACCCTCATAAAGAATTGGCTTTAAATATAGCGCAGTTAACAACTGTAGCAAATAAAATTGAACAAGAAATTAATGACAATGGTCAAATTACATTGCTAAACGATATTGAAATTCCACTTGCAAATGTACTTGCAAGTATGGAAAACCAAGGTTTTATGGCTGACAGAAAAGGCATTGAAATTTTTGGTAACAGCCTTGGTGAAAGAATTGCTGAAATTGAACAAAACATCTACAATTTAGTGGGCTATGAATTTAATATTAACTCTCCCAAACAGCTTGGTACAGCATTATTCGAAAAACTGGGCTTGCCACCGCTAAAGAAAACCAAAAGCGGTTATTCAACAAATGCTGAGGTACTTGAAAAGCTGGCGGAAGAACATCCTGTTGTAAGCTATATTTTAGAGTACCGTCAGTTAGCAAAGCTAAAGTCAACCTACTGTGACGGCTTAATAAAGGTTATTGATAATACAGGCAGAATACATTCAAGCTTTAATCAAACTGAAACCCGTACCGGCAGAATAAGCTCAACAGAGCCAAATTTGCAGAATATACCTGTAAGAACAGAGCTTGGTAAAGAAATGAGAAGATTTTTTACTGCAAAGGAAGGCTGTGTTTTAGTTGACGCCGATTATTCCCAAATTGAATTAAGAGTTCTTGCACATATTGCTAACGATTCAGAAATGTGCACAGCATTTAAAAACAATAATGATATACACACCATTACGGCGTCACAAGTATTTGATATGCCCCTTGAAATGGTTACACCTTTAATGCGGAGTCGTGCAAAGGCTGTAAACTTTGGTATTGTTTATGGCATTGGTGCATTTTCGCTTTCTAAAGACATTGGCGTTACTATTAAAGAAGCTGACAGATATATTAAGGCTTATTTGTCGCATTACAGCGGCGTTAATAATTATATGAAAAATATTATAGAGGATGCTAAAGAAAAAGGTTATGTTGAAACTATGTTTAACCGCAGACGATATTTACCTGAGCTTTCTGCGTCAAATAAAATTATGCGTTCATTTGGTGAACGTGTAGCCAGAAATATGCCTATACAAGGTACTGCTGCAGATATTATTAAAATTGCAATGATAAAAGTGTTTGACCGACTAAACAAAGAACACCTTGAGGCAAAGCTTGTTTTACAGGTACACGATGAATTGATTGTAGAAGCACCTGAAAACGAGGCTGAACAAGTAGCCAAAATATTACAAGAAGAAATGGAAAATGCTGTACAGCTTAATGTACCTCTTGTAGCAGACGCCGCCGTAGGTAAAACTTGGTATGATGCAAAAGGATAACTTTATATTTTGGAGGAAAGGATTATGTGGAAAGAATTAAAAGAATTTATAAACTATATGGAAAAAGAAACTTCAAAAGATCTTAGTGAAAAAGAAAAAGAAAAGCTCAACAAAGAATTGCAGACAAAAATAGGTTACTTTCAGCACGAAAGACTTATACACTTTTTAGTAACAATGTTGTTTGGCGTTTGTACAATTGTATCTATAATGGGATTTGTGGCGTTTCAAAGCATAGGGGTAGCTTTACTTTTTATAGCGTTAATGTGCCTACTTATTCCATATATTGTACACTATTATCATCTTGAAAATGGTGTACAAAAGCTTTATACATATTACGACAAGGTAAAATAAGGAGATTATTACTTTGAATATTTTATTTATTTGTACAGGTAACACCTGCCGAAGTCCTATGGCAGAGGGGATTTTTAAAACCTTTATCAGCAAAGATAATAAGCTAAAAAATATTACTGTTTCCAGCGCGGGACTAATGGTGTCAAACGGTGAAAAAGTATCTGATAATGCAGTGTTAGCCTGTAAAGAATACGGTGCTGACATTTCAAAACATATTGCTCAGCAAATTACACCTGAATTGTTAGAAAATACTGACCTGTTTGTCTGCATGACAATGAATCATGCACAGGCATTAATGAGCGGTAATGTACCAAAAAATCTTATTTATGTGCTGAATGTCAATGACCCTTATGGCGGAAATTTAGAAACATATAAGGAATGCTGTAAAGAAATATATGACCAACTGCTTATTATGACAGAGCTTATTGAAAGAAAACGCGGCAATGCCATATAATATAGTTAAAATGACAATGTCGCATACACGCGATGTTGCAGAAATAGAAAAAATTTGTTTCAGCAAGCCTTGGTCACAAAAAAGCATTGAAGAAGAACTAAAAAACGACTATGCATATTTTTACATAATTACATATGATAATGCCACTGCCGGATACTGTGGTATGCATATTGCTGCACATGAAGCTTACATTGCCAACATTGCTGTATTGCCGCAATATAGAGGCAACAACCTTGGTAAAATACTTACACAGCATTTAATTAATACAGCTCAAAATAACGAATGTGATTTTATCACCTTAGAGGTGCGTCCGTCAAATACTGTTGCAGTCAATATATACAAAAATCTAGGTTTTAAAAATGTTGGCACACGAAAAAATTTTTACTCTTCTCCTTCTGAGGACGCATTAATTATGACACTTAATTTACTAGCAAAGGATTGAATATAATGAAAATATTATCAATAGAAAGTTCTTGTGATGAAACAGCAGCCGCTGTTGTTGAGGACGGCAGAAGGGTTTTGTCATCTGTAGTTGCCTCTCAGGTAGAAGAACACAAGCTATATGGTGGTGTTGTGCCCGAAATAGCGTCACGCAGACACGCTGAGTCAATTTCGGGTGTTGTTATGCAGGCTTTAGAACAAGCTGATACAGTTCTTGACAACATTGACGCTATTGCGGTTACCTATGCGCCCGGGTTAATAGGTGCTTTATTGGTTGGTGTAAACTTTGCAAAGGGCTTGTCACTTGCTAAAAACATTCCGTTAGTGCCAACTCATCACTTACGTTCCCACATAGCATCTAACTATATTGCCCACCCTGACCTTAAACCACCTTTTCTTTGCTTAGTTGTAAGCGGAGGTCACAGCCATATTATACAGGTTGAAGATTACACTAAAATGAAAATCATAGGTAAAACAAGAGATGACGCTGCGGGCGAAGCCTTTGACAAAGCCGCACGTACTATGGGTATGCCTTACCCTGGCGGTATTCACCTTGATAAAGCGGCTGAAAAAGGCAATCCTGACGCTTTTAAACTACCATTTCCTAAAGTTGACAATGCACCATACGATTTTAGCTTTTCAGGTTTAAAAACCGCAGTAATTAATCTAATACATAACGCAGCACAAAAGGGGAACGAATTGCCTGTAGCCGACCTTTCGGCCTCTTTCAGACAAGCAGTTGTAAATTGTCTGACAACTAACCTTATGAAAGCTGCAAATAACTTAAACAGCAAAACCATTGTTATTGCAGGCGGAGTATCTGCCAATTCATTATTACGAAAAACTCTGCAAAAAATGTGTAATGAAAAAGGCATTAATTTATATATGCCGCCAAAGGAGCTTTGCGGTGACAATGCCGCAATGGTAGGTTCACAAGGTTATTACGAATTTATTAAGGGCAACATAGCCAAGCAAAATCTCAACGCCTTCGCAACAAAATCAATAGAAGAAGGATAATAGAATAGAAGATATTTAAACTATTAAATTCATATATTATTATATATAAAAGCACTCACTAAGTACAGTGGGTGCTTTTGCTTTATAGCAATTCATATATAATTATTGAATATACATTCTCCAAATGTTAATAAGTCAAAAGAATTGTCAAAAACATATTTTATTATTAATAACTTAGTTCATAATGTTGAAAACAAGCCATATTATTTCTGGATAAACAGAAGAAATATGGCTTGTTTTTTGAGAATTTTGCAGAATTTAGTAAAATTATAAATAAATACCAGTGATTTATACATTATTATTTTGCCAATAATAATAGATATTTAACCCCTGAATATTTATACGGTTGATATCACTGTTCAAAAGTTAAGAGTATATTTCATGTATGTTTATGCATAAAATATGCCTTCCATATGTTAGCTGATGTTTCTGTAACGTCTGGTTATAACTTAAAATATACAAATAGTAATTATACAATTTGTATATTTTCACTTCTTATCAAATCGCTTTCTTAATTTTTTTAAGGCTTTAGTTTCTATTCTGGAAATATACGAACGCGATATGTTAAGCATATCTGCAATTTCACGCTGAGTTTTTTCTTCGTATCCATTCAAACCATATCTTAATGTTATAACTGTTTTTTCTCTTTCATCTAACACCTCTTCTATATACTTGCCTAACTTTTCACTTTTAAATTTTATATCCAATTTATCTACAATATCATCATTCACTGCAATTACATCCATCAACACCAAACTGTTACCGTCTTTGTCTGTATCTACAGATTCGTTAAGGGAAATCTCTTGTTGACTTCTTTTATTATTTCTGAACATCATAAGTATCTCGTTTTGAATACATATAGAAGCATACGAACTAAGCCTTTGAGCCTTTGTTACATCAAATGTATTTATAGCTTTTATAAGTCCTACTATTCCCACAGAAATCAGATCGTCATAATCATTCGTACCTGTGTAATATTTTTTTACTATATGAGCAACCAATCTTAAATTATGTTCTACTAAAGTATTTCTTGCGTTAATGTCACCTTCGGCTGCTTTTTCAAGATACAATTTCTCGTCCTTTGCCGAAAGTGGTTTTGGGTACGCATTACCCGATGTAAGGTGCAAAATAAAAAACATATACATACCATTTATTACTTCAAATAACATTATTACCTCTCCCCTACTCTATTTCGCATATAGTAATTTTATGTTGAAAATTTGCAATTTTTGCAAGTCCTACCAACTAAATTGAAGTCTTTACAAAAAGCACCCAATATGTTATAAACATATTAGTGACTACCTAAAAATTTACAACACACAACAATAAGATTTTTCATCATCATGTCCTACCCTTCGAAAAATCTTTTACTTATAGTCATGCTTATTTTTTAGGTTCACCATAAAAAATATTAAGGAGATATGTTTTATGTTATTTGTAAATTACCCAAAATGCTCTACCTGCAAGAAAGCAGAAAAATGGTTAACTGATAATAATATTGAATTTGTCAGCAGAAACATTAAAGACGAGCATCCCACTGTTGATGAATTAACAAAATGGTATAAGCAAAGTAATTTGCCATTAAAAAAATTTTTTAATACAAGCGGATTACTATATAGGTCTATGCAGTTAAAAGACAAGCTGCCTACTATGAGCGAAAAAGAACAGCTAAAACTTCTTGCAACTGATGGTATGCTGGTTAAAAGACCTATTTTAGTTGGTGAACACTTTGTTCTTGTAGGCTTTAAAGAGAATGAATGGAGCAAACTAAAATAATTTTTCGATTTATAAATTCAAATATAACTATAAAAAGGCAAGCGCTTATACGTATTAAAGCGCTTGCCTTTTTATATAAACTTATATTCACATTCACCTATAAAAATAAATTCATTATTATATTGAAAATTAATAATCTCTTAGAAGCCTTATATAAATATCGTTAAAATATATTTTTAGAAATGAAAGATTTTATTATAAAAAAAGTGACAGCCACAATAAAAGTGACTGTCACTAAAATTATAAGTTAATATTTTATTTATACAGTTATTGTTGTATTTTCGTTCTTCTGAACATATGTGTTTACACCATAGCTGTCGGTATAACCAATTTGATACCTTAATGTAATAACTACATCAGTAAGTGATAACTTGTTATTACCATCAACATCTGCTGCAAGCAATTGAGATTGTGTACCTGTTATAGAACCAAGAATCATTCTTTGTGATGTTAAAGCATCTGCAAGGGAAATTTTACCATCCCCGTTTGCATCACCAAGTAATACTGTAATCTGAGGATTTGTTGGGTTTGTTGGAGTTGTTGGATCTGTCGGTCTGACAGGTTGGTAAGTTTCCCATTTATGATTTGCCGAAAACTTATGAGATTCACCTTCAAGTTTCATACCCGGCTGTCCATCAGCAGGATATCTGTTTGTTGCAGTTGAAAAAGATTCTGTGAACATAACTTGTGCATTTGCTCCCCATAGCTCTTCAGGTACTTCTAACTCATATAAACCTGTTGCAGAATTCAATGTCATAGCTACACCAGGCCATGCAGAATTTTCTATTTTAGGGCTGACACTTTCGTCATAAATATAGGCATAAACTGTACTCCAGTTATATGACGAATTATCAAAATATACACTTACTGTAGCGTTAGGGTCCTTCTTGTTATATACAAATGTTTTAGTAACAGTATCTTCACTGTTAGAAGCAGTAACTGTTACACTAACCTGTCCGCCTTCTGGTGTATTTTCACCAATTGTGAATGTACCGCCATTTTGTAGTGTAAACGGTGTGCCGTTGTCAACAGTTACTTTAGCACTGTCAGCACCCTTAAGGCTTAGTGTAAGAGTTGTTGAACCCTCAAACGACGCAGTACCTGTTGCACTTTTTAGAGAAAGAGAAATAGAAGACTGTGGACCTTCAATTAGGATTGTACCGTTAGCACCACTGTTAAATCTAGCCTTACCTCCGCTAACAGTAGCTGTTGTACCATCATAAGCATTTGTAACAACTGTTCCATCGCCCCAAACCGAACCAACATTTACATCAACATTTGTATTTGCCTGTGCAAACAATGTAGCAACGATTGAATCCTGAATATCGCCATTGTCATATGTTCTTGAGAATGTGTAACCTGTGCTTGAATTGTATGAAGAAATTTGCTTATGCTGACCTGCACCAACTGCAATGTGGTTGTTACGGAATGAACCAACCTTCTGCCAGTGTGCAAGTGTTGCTGAATCAGCACTATTCCAGTTCATATCACCTCTTAACTGATGTCCGGCACCTGCTGAAGAGCTTGGATTTACTTGAGCAAGTGGTCTGCATGTTTCATCACCATAATAGATTTGAATACCACCCGGTAGCATTAGCAAGAATGAACCATCATATTTTCTGTCTCCGCTTGCAAGAACTGTATCATGTGATGACAGGTAGCTAAGCACATTAAATGTACTGTCATTATTAATTGAACTAGCATATCTGCTGTATGTACTTTCAACCGAGCTTGCAGAAGGAATATTGCTGCTGCTGGTGTTAGGTGCAAACTCAAAGTTAATCATTGAGTCAAATCCGCCCTGTGTAAAGTACTGGCTTTTTGCCATTTGGTGACCAAAACATTCACCGGTCATCCAGAAGTCAAGGTTATCAAGAGCTTTTGTCGGATTCTTTGACTTCCATTCTCTTAGTGCCTGAACACATTCTGTTTTTAATTCTTTCCATGCTTCAAGCTCAACATGCTTAGCGGTATCACAACGGAAACCGTCAACGCCATATTCACGAACCCACTCAGCTAACCAATCAACAAGATAGCTTCTTACCGTACCTGATGAACCATATTTAGCTACCTTATCATTGTATGTTTTTTCTTGAGTCCATTTTGTTTTCAACAATTCAGGAATACCAACTGTTGATGTTTGTTCTGTTTTAAAATCAGGAAGACCCTCTAGTGAGCCGGCAACCTCGCCGCTTCCGCTCGAGTATCCAGGCAAACCACTTCTAATCCAGTTTGGTCCCCACCATTTAGCCCAATCTGAAGCGGATGAATTATAGTCAATGTAACTATGATAGTCATTATTGTTTACATTCTGATGTGAATAGTAGTATGTCTCCCAACCACTTTTCAAGGTACCAAATTTATATTCATTCATATCATAAATACTATTATAACCTGAATGATTCATAACAATATCCATAACAATACGAATGCCATGCTCATGCGCTGTATCAACCAACTGTTTAAACTCATCTTTTGAACCAAAGTTTTTATCAGCCTCAGTATAATCCGCAACATAGTAACCATGGTATGAATAATGAGGGAAACTGTTACCGTCACTACCTACTACATAACCGTGAACCTGCTCATAAGGTGCTGACAACCAAATAGCATTAACACCTAAATCATTAAAATAACCATCATTAATTTTTTTTGTAATACCTGCAAAGTCACCGCCATGGAAAGTTGCAGTGTTGTCACAATTAACAACATTGCCATTCTTATCAAGCCCTCTGCCATAGGAATGGTCATTTTGGGGGTTACCGTTATAAAAACGGTCTGTCAGTAAAAAATACACTGTTGCATTGTCCCAGCTAAAGGTTGAAGCATTACTGCCACTTGATTTAACTGTTTGAGCAGCTGTGCTCTTTGAATTTGTGTCTGTTACGGCTGAAGCACTTGAACTTGCAGCAACAGCAGTAATGGAAGTAATCATTGTAGCTGCTAATGCAATAGAAATAAGCTTCTTACCGAAACGTTTTTTCTCATTCATCTTGTTAAAACCTCTCTTTCAAAATAAGTGCCACATATAATTGCACACTTTCAGAGTATGCAAACATATCGTCTATATTATAACAATTTGGTCGTAATTTGTATATTAATATAATTACCAAAGAATTATTCAAAAAAATGTACAATAGTTCCATTAATTTATATATGACCAACTGTTATCTTAATATATATTGGACAAGAATAAATTACATACTCTATATATTGTACAATATCAGTTAACAATATTTAAGAAAGATAAATGTTATACGACTAATCTAAAAATAATGCCCGACAAAAACTTTTAAATTTATCATTATTTTCTAGACAAGTAAAAAATTAGAACCAAACACAATAAAAAAGCATATTATGGGATAAGCCCAATCACAGAAAGGAGAAATTTAATGATTAACGATATTTATGATTTTTCAGATAACAATAACTCTTTCCCTCAAATACCCAAAGATGCCACTGTAGCAATGGCTTATATACCATATCAGAATAATGACAGTTTATATTCTAATGAACAGGGCTTTGTTTCAGGAACTATGTTTCCGATATTAAACAAACCATTTAAAGGTTGTGATGATAAAAAATGACAGAAAGAGAAATTTTAACACAGAAAATAGCAACTCTTGATTTTGCATTAGTTGACATGCATTTATTTTTAGATACGCATCCGAATAATTTAGCAATAGCAAAGAAAATTACAGAATACGAAGCTAAATCAAATACCCTTAAAGACGAGTATGAGCGCCGCTTTGGTCCGCTAACTACATCTGGCGAAAATGGAAACAGATGGGCATGGATTTCAAACCCTTGGCCATGGGATTCATCATTTGAGGAGGATTGTTAATTATGTGGAAATATGAAAAGAAATTACAATATCCAATTAATATAAAAAATCCTAACCCTAAGATGGCACAAATAATTCTTAGTCAGTATGGCGGACCAGATGGCGGGCTGATTATATGGCACGCTTTTGGTAGCTATCTATCACAGCATTTAAACATTCCCATAACCGCAAAAAGATTATATACTTTATCTAAATAACAGTTGTCATAAGAAAACATTTTAAACTCACCTTTTCTCTCTTTTGGGACAACTATCAACTACTTTTAAATTTATATTATTGTTTTGCAAAATTCCATTTACTATAGCTTTACTTTTCAAAATTTTACTCATTAATTCTTTAAATGATATACCTTTATCTTTATGTGCCGAATTTACTTTTACATTATCGTTTTTCATAAAATCACCAATAATAATTTATGAAAAACTCACTTATCCTAATTACCCAATCTATATAGTTACATAGATTTTATTAATACACATCTGATATATTATGATAATGAAATTTATTTTGTTACTGATTAACCATAATTTTATTCTATAAAAAAACATACGATTGCTTGTAATTGTGCAATCGTATGTTTTTTATAAGTAAAATAAATTAATAAGGCCTTAAAAGTGTAATACAAATACAGGCTTTATAAATTGCATTGCCTGCTGAATAATTTATATCAGTGCAGCTATCATTTTTTATAACTTTCCTGTTACTGAATATATTTCAGCAAGCCGTGAGATTATATATACTATTTTTGAATGATTCAACTAAACTATAAAATTAATATATATTTATCGATTATACAAATAAGTAATACGCTTGAGTTTTTGCTTTATTTTATCAGTAAGCATATTTTTCTTATATTGAAATTGCCAAGAACCATTAACTACTCCAGGAATATTCATGCGATATTCTTCATCTAGTCCTATAATATCTTGTATTGGCACAATAACAAATTTGGCAATTGACGAAAACGCATATTTAATTAATCCCCAATTAATATCTTCACCTCCTACAATTTCATGTATTATCTCTTTTGTTTCATAATCTAAATCCTTGTACCATCCTAAAATCGTGTTATTATCATGTGTTCCTGTATAAAGAACACAATTTGTATCTGTAAAATTATGCGGTAGATTTTCACTTTCTCTAAATGTATTCTTATCAAACTGCATAATTTTCATACTTGGAAAGCCAAGCAAATCTCTTAAGTTAATTACTTCCTTTTTCAAGAAACCTATATCTTCAATAATTATTGATGAGTCACATATTTCTTTCAATATTGTGTGAAAAAACTCTTCACCATTAACTTCACATAAAAATCCATTGGCTGGATTTTTTTCATTTAATGGAATAGCCCAATAAGATTGATACCCTGTAAAATAATCCAATCTAATAATATCTACAATTTCTAGAGCGAATTTGAATCTATTAATCCACCATTTATAGTTATTCTCCTTATTCACTTTCCAATTATATATACAATTACCGAAACTCTGACCAGTCGGGCATCCATCATCAGGAGCACAACCTGCAATATAACTTGGTTTGAAGTCATCATCCAGCAAAAACAGATTGGCATTGGCCCATACATCAGTTGAATGTAAAGGCATATACATGGGTATATCTCCAATTACTTTAATGCCTCTTTCATTCGCATATTTTTTTAATTGAGTCCACTGTTTATAAAATATATACTGTAAAAATTTATGAAAATTTATACTTTCTATTAAGTTAGCCCTAATTTGTTGAATAGAATCTGAATTATAACGATATTCAGGCGGCCATGCATTCCAAGATATTTCTCCACAGTATTCGTCAACATAAAAATTTTCCTCTAAATTATCAAAATAGTTTGATAATTTAGAATCCTTATCCCTATTTTCATTAATATATTCATCAATTGCCGTAAATAAAGAATAATCTTCTAACCAATAATCATTTTCTTTACAAAAAGCTTTGTAATCAGATAGTTCATTATTGGAGCAAAAATTATTATATGCTTTTAAAAATAATGGTATTTTAATTTTTTTAGCTTTAGCATAATTTATGTTATCATTTGCACATTTCAAATGTTCTAAATCATTATGGCACAGTAAACCCTCTTCAACTAATTTTTCTAAACTAATTAACAGAAAATTTCCTGCAAATGCTGATGTACTTTGATAAGGTGAATATGACTCATTCACTGGACCAAGAGGCAATACCTGCCACAGTTTTTGATTAGTTTCAAACAGAAAATCAATAAAGTGATATGCCTCTTCACCAAAATCTCCAATTCCATACATACTTGGCAATGAGGTAGGATGTAACAAAACTCCACTTAACCTATCCTTTAACATTATATTTTCACCTCTGATTTTTCTCAATTAATGTATATAAAACACTCAATATAAACCATTTAAAATCTGAAAAAGAGTCTATTCCATTATGACCTTCTGCAAATATATTTTTAATTTTATCTTTTTTTCTTATGAAATTCATACCACCCTCCGGATTACTAATTAGCTTGTTTGAATTATCAACATAATACTTTAGTTTGTCTATATCTACATTGGGATTCTTATAAACAATTTTTCCTTCTTCAATAATATTTTCATTATTTACAAAATACTTGTCCCACTCATAACACCTATCGTCCTCACTAGCAGAATACCATAAATTTGTTCCAGGATACATAATAGGTATATAAAACAAGTACGTTATATAATAATTATTGTTTAATTTATTTTCTATAATGAAGTCAATTGTTTCTTTAAAAATTCTATTATCGTCACCCGGTAAGCCGTATAATATAGAAACCACACATAAAATTTTTAATTGGCTAGTTTTCTTAAATAATTCCGCAGCTTTAGTCATATAGTTATTAGCAGTAGTCTTAGGAATTTTTCTGTTAAGTTTTAGTGTGTTTAAATTTACACTTTCTAAGCCATATAGAATATATTTGCAATGAGTACCTTTTACATAATCTAACCTTTCACTAGTCATTACATCAATTCTTGTTTCAAATCCCCATTGAACGTCATGTTCTCTGAAAAAATCGCACACTGCTTTATATGTATCAACATCTCCACCAAACATAGCATCATAAATTCCAAACTTTTTAGGCTTATATTTATCATATAAATAAGTTAATTGTTTAATAATATTCTTTTTTGATAAACTTCTATATTTTCCTTTATCAATTACTCTTCCGTTACAAAATGTACACCTTCCTATACACCCCCTACTAGTCAAAACTACTCCTGTCGGATCTTGGTCTCCCCAAAACGGACCTAGTACTGCTTTGACATATTCTCTATACAAATCCATTTCAAACTCATCGTAAACATCATACACCGGATATAGAGTATTCAAGTCTTTAACTAATCCACTGCCAGGATTAATAATTATATCGTTATCTTTTTTATATGATATACCATCAATTTCGTCTAATTTTGGTTTTTCACTCAACAATGCTTTTATTACATTCAAGGTAACTTCTTCTCCTTCTCCCCTTGTAATAATATCTACAGGATATTTTTCAAGTATCTCCTTATGAAAAATAGTTGCATGTATTCCTCCGGTAATTATAATTGCATTTGGCAATATCCTTTTAATTAGTTCAAATGTTTTAAAAGAAAAACTAGCTGTTCCTGTAAAATTGCAATCTGTTAACACAATATCGAAACTATTTGAATATAAGTATTCGGTCAATTCTTTTTCCGGAAAATCCTGTTTTATCGTATCAAAATTATTAGAATACGATTTCCTTTTTAAAAGCTTTTCATATGAATTGCGCTTAATGTTTTTTGGATTTATGTAATGAATATTAGCATCTAGAATATCAATATTAATGTTATTACCTTTCAAATAAGCTGCAATACTCATTAATCCCTGAGGCGGACATTTTAAAACATATGGCTTTGGTGCATGCAAAACACAAATTTTTTTCATAACTAAATTTTCCTTTTTAAATTCTCTTTTTATTTACAGCATACAAAAACATCGAATTATAAATACAAACTATATTTTCACTTCTTACATTTAATTTATAATTTTTTCTGTTTGCTTTTATATATACTATTTATTTCTTTTCCTATTTTGCTTATGGTTATAATCAAAGTTAGCGTGAATATAATTACAAGCCAGATAACTACGCTAAATGTATTGTTATATAGATTAAATAAATTTTTATTTCCCGTAAGCAAAAGTGAATTTGACATATTGGCATTTTCTATAATAATTTTCAAATAATATGATACATCAAAAATATTATCACTTGGTATATACTTTGAGATTATAAAAATGCTGAAATCCGATAAGAAAAATATTGTCAGCAATACAGCAGGTATGAGCAATGCCGTAATAATCAGAAAAATATATTTTTGCGGTATTGATTTCAGAGATTTTAAGAAATATTTTTCATTCAGATTTTCTTTTATATCATCAATAAATTTTTTACATATTCTGTACCATATTTTTAAAGATATAAAACACAAAGTAATGAAGAGTATTAAAAATATGATATGTTCAAAATTTTTGATTACCTTTGCTTTTTCCGAAAGATTTGTTGAGTGGTACTGACTTAAATTCATCTGCTCAATTAACGGTGCGGAAATTGATGCATTATCATATGAAATAGTATTTACTTCGTAGTTTTCATATTCGCTGTAACAGGTGTAAGGAATATAAACCCTCTGCTTTCCGTCACTTGAAAGACTGTTTATTATATTTTCTCTTTCAGCAAAAATACCGCAAATTGTGTAGGTTTCATTGTCAAACATTATTGTTTTTCCAACTACGTCTGTGTTAAAAAATAGTTTAAGAGCAAGGCTGCTGCCAATGACTGCAACCTTGTCTTTATTGTCTATATTCTCTTTTGTAATACTGCTGCCGTTAAGCGTATGTCCGTAAATTTCAAAATAGTTTTCATTTGTAAGTATGGGAGTAACAATTTCTTCTTTTACATCTGTTTCATCAAGTTCAACACAAAAACTTACCTGCTTTAATGAAATACGTTTGGAAAGCTTTTCAATATTTTCAATAGTCAGTGGTTTGTTATCGGACATAAGATTATAATTTATTTGAGTTATGTTTGGAAGTTGGTTTTTAGCATTATCAATAAAATAAAAGGAAATGCAAAAAACAAAAACAGTCAGCAAAGTGGGAATGACAGACGTTATGGCTCCTTTTTTCGTCATATGCTATTCCTCCACTATATATACTCTGTCACCGCTTGAAATGCTTTTTGAGGTTGAATATATAACTTCTATACCGTCATACATTTGATCAGAGATCACCTCATAATACAAGTCATCACTGCCTGTGATATTTACAGTAACTTCACTTACGGTTGTCTTGTTATTTTCATCTGTTTTTGTGACGAACAGCAAACCTTTATTGCCCATAGCAGTAACAGCAGAAAGAGGTATTAAATACTTATCATCATTGCTTGACTCATTGTCAATAGTACCATTTGTTACTTCTGTGACTTTCACCTGCGGCAAAAGTATGTTGTCTATAGTACTTGAAAAGTATGTAAGAACGGCAACTATAATTAAAAATGCAATACCAAAGCGTATTGAATATTTTTTCAGCTTTTCGTTTTTCATACACTGTCCTCCTAATTTTTATCAACTTGAACAAAAGGTGACTCAATATCCTTTTGTCCGTAAAGATAAATAAGCAAAGGAATTATCATAAACATAACTCCGCAGGCAAAAATTATTCCGTAGTCGGAGTTGCTTATATCCGTTAATCCAATTGAAAGCGGATACATAGCCTTATCGTCAAAATAGATAAGCGGTTGTTCAACGACATTCCAATTATCGATAAAGCAAAGCAGAGTAAGGGTTACAAGACCTCCCTTTATTTGCGGCAAAATAATGTCTATAAATATTTTCAAATATGATGCACCGTCAATTCGTGCGGCTTCAATAGATGATTCGGAAATATATTTTATGCTCTGTCTTAACAGACAAACTCCAAATGACGAAAAAGTACCGGGTATAATTATTGCCAGAAAATTATTGAGCAAGTTAAGATTGTCAAGTACAATATAGTTTGGGACAAGCGTCACCTGTAAAGGTAAAATTAAAAGCACTATGTAAACAAAAAACAGCTTATCTCTAAATGGAAATTTCAGCTTTCCAAAAGCAAACGCCGCAAGTGCAGACACAAGAACTTGACCAATTACTGTTGGAAATGTAATAATTACAGAATTCCAAAATTTGAGTAGATACTCAGGTCGTCTGAAAAACACCTGATAATACTGTTCAAGTGAAGCCATATCAGGGATAAGGTTAATTTTTTTATATTCTCCGTTTGTAAAGTCTAGCATTAAGCTAACTTGTGAATCTGGCATAAATGAACAGGCAATCATGTATACAACGGGAAAAAGGAAAACTGCTGTAATAAGAAGCAGAAAAATGTATTTTATTATTTTTATTACGTTTTTCATTTCACTATCCCCTACTCTGCAAAGCTGTGCCTGCGTTCAAAGGCAAAGAATGCAAGCAATATGATTATCATAAATAACGACAAAATTATTGAAGCTGATGAAAGTCTTGGATAGTTTAGATTGTAGTAATTGTTATTGATAAAATTTTGTATGAAATAGACATTTGAATTAGGATAATCACCAAACAACGCAAATACCTCACGGAAAATTTTAAAAGAATAAATAATCTCCATAATAAGTACAAAAAAGGTTGTGGGAGTAATCATAGGTATGGTGACTTTTGTAACAAGCTGAAAAGAATTTGCACCGTCAAGCCTTGCCCCTTCATAGAGTGACTGCGGAACATTTGCAAGTCCGGCTGTAAATAAAATAACGCAAAAGCCGCAGTACTTCCACACATATATAAAAATTATCATAACCATTGAAAAACTAGAATTGAAAAATTCTATGGTGCTAAATCCAAGTGAATTTAAAAGTCCGTTAATTACGCCGTAGTCATCAAAAATTAACTGCCACACACAGATTAGAGACGCTATAGGAACTACAACAGGTATTAGAAGTGAACTTCTGAAAAAAGATGATATAAATTTAAAGGAGTTAAGAAACGATGCAAGTAAAAATGAAATCATCATAAGCAAAGGTATTGCGATTAATGTAAAAATTGCTGTGTTTTTTAATGCAAGTAAAAAGGTGTTATTCTGAAACAACTGAATATAATTTGTAAGACCTGCAAATGAAGTGCCAATATAAAGGCTTTTTACAAAGCAAATTATGTACGGCACAATATAAAATATAACTATACCTAAAAACGATGGTAATATAAACAGAAATGCCGCTGCATATTCTTTTCGCTTTCTTGTTAGAATTTTTCTTTTCATAATAACTCATTCCTGCGTACTAATTTTTAAATTGTCCGTTCCAAAGCTGATAATAATATCCTTCTTGCTTCAATAATATTTCGTGTTTTCCGCTTTCAATTATTTTGCCGCTGTTAAATACAAAAATTTTATCACAATCTTTTATTGTACTTAACCTATGTGCAATAATTATTGTTGTCATATCCTTTGAAAATCTTCTTATTGTTTTTTCGATGGATCTTTCGGTAATATAGTCAAGATTACTTGTAGTTTCATCCATAATTAAAATTTTCGGATTACTCAACAATGCTCTTGCTATTGCAAACCTCTGCTTTTGACCTCCCGATAGATTTTTCCCATTTTCTTCTATCCTCGTATTATATTTTAGAGGAAGTGTATTAATATAATCCTCTAAATCGCACATTTTACAAACCTGAGATATATCATCATTACTTGCATTAGGATTACCAAATAGCATATTTTCTTTAATAGTTCCACTAAATAAAAACGTATCTTGCGATATGTACGATATATTATTTCTAATCTGGTTTATTGGAAATTCTCTTAAATCTAATGAATCAAATTTTATACTTCCCTTTTCTTGTTCATATAGCCTTACTAATAATTTGGCTAACGTTGTTTTTCCTGAACCACTTTCACCTACAAATGCTATTTTTTCACCACGATGAATTTCTAAATTAATGTCCTTCAATACAAGATCTCTTGTTCCATATCTAAAATCTAATTTTGATATTATTAGCTTATCAAAATTAATTTTATTGTTAACGCTCTCTTCTAGTTTATCATATTCAGGCATTATATCTAGAATTTCTCCTAACCTGTCCGCCGCAACAACAGCAGTTTGAATACTTGGCTGAAGATTAATTAAATTTTTTATTGGTTCTATAAAATATGCTAACAATGCATTAAAGGTTATAAGTTCACCCATAGTTAATTCTCCTTTAATTACATATGCAGCTCCAAACCATAAAATTACAAGCTCTCCTACAATAGCAACAAACATAGTTACAGTTTGCTGGCTAAGAAATAAAATATTTCCATTAAAAACCTTTTTCAGGAATTTTTTATACAGTTTATCTGTTTTTTGCTTTTCGCTGTTTTCTTGATTAAACGCTTTAATCGTTTCAATACCATTAATAGTTTCAACAAATTGAGAAGTAACCTTTGAATTCATCTCCATTGCTTTTCTATTAATTTTCTTAATTGGTTTATTATAGATAAAAACTATAAATCCATACAATATCAGCATCACTACAGAAATCAAAAATAAAAATCTGTTGCTGTTAAATAAAACTACCGCACCTACAACTGCCATAATTGTATCCATCATAATAGTTAATGACGCTTCTGATACAATATCTCTTATTTTTGAAGCGTCATTAAATCTGGATATGATTTCTCCTGTATCACGCATAGAGTAAAATTTCATAGGTAAAATCAAGGCGTGATTATAATATCCAAGCATAATAGGAATATCAATGTTTTGCTCCAATTTTGCAATTAAAAATCCTCTTAAAAAATTCATGCCTATTTGAACTAAGAACAAACTCAAAGTAATAACAGACACATAATTCAGCATTTCCAGTGAAGAGCTTGGGACTATACTATCCATTATGATTTGATAGTAAAAAGATGTTATAATACCTATTGAGGTCAGTATCATAGAAAAAATAAAAATTTTCAGCAGCAACCATTTTTGAGAAATAAGCAAACGAAAAAAACTTGACAATGTGCTTTTTCGTTTATTACCCTTTTGAGAGTCTTTAGTTGGTGCTATTAAAATTAAAACATTAGTCCAAATTTTCAGAAAATCTTCTTTTTTATACTTTACAATTCCCTTTGCCGGGTCGGAAACAACTACAGTGTCGCCTTTTATTTTAGTTATAACCACATAATGAAGCAAAGAATTATCAATTACAACATGAGCTATAGCAGGAAGTGGGAATTTCTGATTTAATATTTCCTTGTCAGCTTCAACAACCTTTTGTTGAAAGCCATAGTGTTCAATAACATTTGCAAGACCATAAGCACTTGTGCCTTGCCGATCAGTTCCTGCAATATCACGTATTTTAGCTATCGAAACCTTTAATCCGTATTTCCGAAAAATTGCGGCTAAGCAAGCCGGACCACAATCTTTCTCATCATTCTGTAATATACATTTAAATTTGAACATAACACTATTCATTTAAATAAATTTCAGTTTTAGATTTAAGTTGATTAATAAATTTATCTTTACTAATCTCACCGGATAAGAATTTATCAACAATATCACCTATAACTTCTGTATTATAATAATTGTACATTCCACCAAGCTTAAAACTTTTTATATTTTTAATATAGTCTTTTGCATATATAAAATTATCTTTCGAAATACTTGTGGTATTGTTGATATATTTTACTTCTTGTGCTTTACTGATTAAATTATCATAGGATTGATTATTAACAGGATATTCCCAACCCATGCCCCATGTGGTACCAGGTTCATAATTTTTAATATTAGCTCCGCAATAATCACTTTGCACCTTTTCAGATAGTGCATATTTAATAAAATCAAGTGCTTTTTGCTTATTATTAGAATTATTGTTTATAAAAACTGCATCCATAATTAGTCCCGTGGGCGTACCGTCATGATTTGGTACATTTGTAATCAGTGGCTCATCATTATCATTCTCTATCAATGCAATTTCATCGCAAAGTGCAAACAACTCACACTGACCTAAACCTGAAAAAATGGACATAATTTCATCTCCATTTTTTTCATTGCTGTTATACAACTCTTTTAATGAAATTATTGACTTTATAAAATCATTACTGTCAAAATTACATTTTTTGTAATAAAAATCTACGTGTTCATCAATACAATTTAGAAAAATATTTCTATAATCTTCTAAACTGCTTAAAAGCCTGTTATTTGTTCCATCCTTTAAAATATTGTTATTAAGCTTTGTTACATTCTCGTATGTTAAATTGTTCTCAACATTATTTAAATATTTTGAAAACTTCTGTGATGATGTTAATAAAATTTGTGGCTCAAAAAGAACCGGCATGTAATATCTTTTTCCCTCATAAATGCCTGCATCAAGAATATCAGAATTATAATCAGATAATTCTAATTTATCCTCAGATGAGTCATTTGAAATAATATCGTCAAGATTTGCAAAAACTCCTTGTTTCATCAATTTTTCTGCTGATGATGACAACATTTCCAATTCACTTAATGTAATAATATCAGGCCCTTTTCCTGCCATAATTTCGGTAGATAGACGGCTTTTCATTTCTTCCAAATCATCAAACTCAACAATATTAATTTTATAATCTTTGTCGCTGTACTTCTTGTTATATTCGACTATAAAGCTATGAACCGTTGATAACCTTGGCTCATAATGATAATAGGTTATCGTGTTTTCCTCATTTTTGTCTGCATTACATCCAACACAGATAAAAACAGATAAAATTAATAAAATACTAAGAATAGACTTTTTAATAATTTTCTTCATAAGTTTGCCCTTTCATATTATGATTATTTATTCAGAAACAATAATTGTATTGATATAACTCTACCAATTACCCAAAATTATAATGTTAATATGTTAAAAGTATATAGGAAATGATGTTGTTATTTAATTATCTACCAAGATATATAACATCAGATTCGCCTGTAACCTGATATTTGCCACGTCCTAAACAATAATTATTAGCATATGCTAATGCAGCTCTTGTATGCTTTGTTACTTTACTACATTTATAAGTATAATAATCGGTATAATATCCATGACTGTTACAACCAAGCACCAAGGTACATCCACCATTTATGTCTTTTTCATTTACCGGTTTTATAAAACTTGAGTTTTTTACATATTCATTTAAATTTATTTTTTTCATTGAAATTTCTCCCTTCGCAATCATTCCTATATACTTTTATACATCTGTTTAAAACAAAAAGATATTTGAAACCTTGCATAAAAACTCACTTACCGAGACAGAACATATCTCTGCAAAGTTCGTTTCATAAAATGAGATATATTTTTCATTAATGTCAACTATCAGAATATAGTGATAACCATTTGTTTCTGATTTATTTAATAAGCATATTGCGGGCAAATGAATTTCATCAATTTCAGATATATTTTCAATTTGATATGCATCAACTTTTTTATCATAAAGTCTTAAATAATTTAAAACCTGTGTAGGAATTACTCCATGTAATGAACAATCAATATTCTTTAACACATTACTTAGATCTGCTTTATAATCTTTTAATTTTAACCAATTCATAATACTTAAAATTGACGAATCTGTAGTAGAATAATTCTGAATTTCTAAAACAAATTCGAATAGCTTATGATATATAGTTTTATATTTACTTCTCAACTTCTGAATGAATGCTATACTAAGCTTAATTAACTCAGTTTTTATATCACACATTTTGTCAACAGGAGTATCCATATTATTAAATTTTGAATATGAGCATACATAGCATTCACCACCACATCGTGGAGCTACTAAGCAATTTGTACATTTTTGATGAGTAAAAATTGGTGAAATATAGAATTTATTCTGTAATTCTGCATTAATACCTGTACCAATATTACCAATTATAAAATCATTATTTCCCATCATTACACTACATCCAAAAATGCTCCCTTTACTATCTACAACAATTCTGTTTTTACCCGCATCACATTTATATAACTTTTTAAAATTTTTAAATATAGCTTGAATAATGTAATTTCCAAATACATCTGTACCAATAAGCAATTTTTTCAAATAATCTAAGTTGTCTTTTTCCAGTTCTTGATATATTTTTTCACAAAGCAATTTATATCTCTTTAACAGATATTTAACATCTAAATTATCATAACAATATTTTGAATCATTGAAACAGCGGATAAAACTCATGCTTATACAATCAACATTTGGAAGATGATATAGATGGTCATAGATTAAATCAACATCTTGATTTAATGGAGTGATAGTAACAGCAAGTCCTAATTTCTTGTGTTTAAACTCTCTAAGACCTTTTACTACATTATCATATGTACCCTTACCGTTAGCATATACTCTGTTGTTATCATTAGTTATTTTGTTACCGTCAATACTTGTCCCAATGAATATAATTGAATCATTGTCAATATACTCAACTATTTCAGGCGTTAGTAAAGTAAAATTGCTACAAAACATAACTTCAATTTTTTTACAAGTTTCATTGCGTTTTTTTCTGCAATAATCTGCAATTTGCTTAATTAAATCAAGTTGCAACAAAGGCTCTCCAGAACCGGATAAATCTATGACATATTTACTTGCACAAGGTGCGTATTTATATATAAGAAAATCTATTGCCTTCTTAGCAATTTCAAAAGTGAGTTGTTCATTATCCAAATAATCAGATTCTCTGAAGCAATATTTACAATTTAAATTACACTTTCTCGATGGATGCAAACACAAAGTGAATTGACCGTGGAAAGTTTGCTCTTTTATTTCATCAATATCAAAGGTATTAATTTTATTTATACGATCCTCAATACTTGTAT
>CABRLN010000023.1 GCA_902471875.1 uncultured Clostridium sp. | reverse complement strand
TATGGTCAAAATCTCTTTATAGCTAAGTTCATAATCACCAAGATTTATATTAAAATCATCTTTTATTCCAAAATAATAATTAACATCTTTGATATACATTATTTTTTGATCTAAATACTCAAAAAACGATACTTTCAACAACATTTATAACAACATCCTTATCTTTACTATATTATTATATAAATATAATATTTAATAATACTTTTTATAAAATACAATCAATTTAAACATTTTAATTTTTTGATGGGATCTACTTGTTTTAATTTTCAAAATTAAAATATAATAATCATAAAGAAACCAACAGAGATTTATAATAAAAATTTTATTATTTATATTAATTTTTTGTAATTTTATCACAAAGTTACATGAATTTGTGAACTTTGGCAAAATTGCAGCAATTTAAGTCCAAAATGATTAAATTAGATGTGACAAAATTCCCCTTTTGATATATAATAGAATTCAAAGGGGGAATTTTGGGTGTTAAGAATTCTAATTTGCGATGATGATATAAAAGTTACTAAAAAAGTTTTTTCATTGATTAATGAAATCAAAAATAACAACAAGATTAATCTTAACATTGATATTAGAAAAAGCGGAGATTTTATACTTAATGAAAAAAAATTTTATGATATAGCTATAGTAGATATTGAAATGCCTGGAATTAACGGTCTTGAACTTATAGAAATTCTTAAAAATAACAATCCAGATATTATAGTAATAGTATTAACGTCATTTTCAAATTATCTGGACAGTGCTATGAAAATTCAAGTATTCAGATATCTTTCAAAGCCTATTGATACAGATAGATTTAACAGAAATTTTATTGAAGCTATAGAATACTATAGGCAGATAAGCAAACAGATTATTATTGAGCAAACTAATGAAGTACATACTGTAAAAACAAAAGATATTTTGTATCTTGAAAATAGAAAGCATGGTTCAACTATTGTCACTAAATATAGTACCTTTAACACAAACAAAAAACCTATGGAATGGTACAATATAATAAATCAACCCAACTGTTTTATATTTTCCCACAAAAGTTACATTGTCAATCTTCAAAATGTAATAAATTTTAGTCGTAGTTCTGTAGTATTTGAGGATGTTAAAAGACATATTATTGAGGTTCATTGTATTTCACAAAGAAAGTATGTTAATTTTAAAAGAGCTTTTTTTGATTTTGCTGGAGGTATTAAATGATAACTATTTGTTACATATTTATATATCTCTTTGAAACCATAATCTCATTTATTTATTTTAAAAACAAATACCATGTTAAGAGAAGTAAAGCTTTTACCTTGCTTTCTTACTTTAGTATGTTTTTAATTCAATATCTGTTTAACTTTATGAGTATTCCTAACTTAAATCTGGCAATATTCTTTGCGACAAATTTCTTCATAAGTGTAATATGTTATCAAAACAACGTATTGCAATCACTATTTAATTCAATTCTTATAACCGCATTAATGCTAACCTCAGAACTTTGTATTTTTTTTATTTGTAAATTATTGTTTAACACCGATATTTTGGCATATTCAACAAACTCAACAGTTTTATTGGTTGAAGCATCCGCATCAAAACTCTTATATTTTTTACTTACATTCATGATATCTAAAGTATCAATTAAAGAAAAAAGAAATGATTTAAAATCTGCAAAAACTATCTTTCTTTTTCTATTGCCGATTGCTTCGATATTATTGCTTATAGGAATTGCATATACCACAGAGAATTACAAACTTAACAATTATGTCTATATGATTTTCAGTATCGCAACAATGCTTTTAATATATTCAAATATAATAGTCTTCTGGGTACACGAATCCATTCTTAAAACTCAATATGAAAACACTGAACTACGACTGCAACAACAAAAATCTGAAATTGATACAGAATATTATTCTATTTTGCAAAATCAATATGAAAATTCTAATATTTTAATTCACGATATTAAACGGCACCTGCTATCAATAAAAGAACTATCCTTGGAAAACAACTATGATAGAATCAACCAATATATTGATAATCTATACGACGAATATCAAATAAAATATATAAAAAAATATAGCGATAATAAATTAATGAACACAATAATAAATCGTTATGTTACAGTTTGCAAGGAAAACGGCATTGATTTTCATTGTGACATACGAGATATTGATTTTTCTTTTATTTCAGATAATAATTTAACTTCTCTTTTTGACAACTTACTGGAGAATGCCTTAGAAGCCTCGTTAAATGCTTGCAATAAAAAAATTGAATTGATCATCAAACCAACAAATACAAACTTTATTTCTATAAACATTTGGAATTATTGTTCAAACGTTCCAAATTTGAAAAAAGGAAAGCTCTTAACTACAAAAGAAAATAAATTTACGCATGGTTTTGGAATAAAAAGCATTGAGAGAATAGTCAATGAATATGATGGAAATATTAATTTTTCTTTTGATAATGAAACAATGAAATTTACACTTACAGTAGTTTTAAAAATTAAATAATTCTTATTTTAAGTTTATACAACAAACTGATATACAGTAACATTCAATTATAAAAATACAGATATTCAATTTAAAGATATAGTAAAAAATCACATAGAAAATTTAATAAAAATTCCCGTTGAGTATTGGCATTTAGAAAATTATGATTTAAAATATAAGTGACAGATAGTTATAAAAGTGAGATAAGGAGGTTTTGGTTATAACTCACTATAACTATACAAGCCTAAAGATTTATAATGCAGGACTGTATTTAAGGCTTTCGAGAGAAGATGAAGAAAGTGGTCAATCTGTAAGCATTAAAAATCAACAGGATTATTTAATGAATTATGTTCTTGAACAAAATTGGAATATTGTTGATATATACATAGACGACGGTTATTCAGGATTGAATTTTGACCGTCCTGCGTTTAAGAATATGATAAAGGATATAGAAAATAAAAGAATTGATTTAGTTATAACAAAGGACTTGTCAAGACTTGGCAGAGATTACATTGACACAGGCTATTATCTTGAACGATATTTTCCGCAAAAAAACGTAAGGTACATAGCATTAAGTGATGGAATAGATACCTTTGAAAAATCAGCAAACAATGATATGACACCTTTTAAATCCGTTATAAATGATATGTACGCAAAAGACATTTCAAAAAAAATAAGAACAGTTATGGACACCAAAAGAATTAACGGAAAATTTATTGGTGCGTTTGCTCCGTTCGGCTATGTGAAATCTAAAGAAGATAAAAATATGCTTGTTATTGATAACGAAGCAGCACAGGTTGTAAAAAGAATTTTTGAAATGTATTTAAGCGGTTACAGCATAGCGGAAATTGCACGTGTTTTTACTGCTGAAAAGATACTGACACCAACAGAATATAAAAATAAAGTTCAAAATCTTGCCTATGTTAATGTTAATTCAAAATTTAACGTGTGGAGAACCGAAACAATTAAAGGTATTCTTACAAATCCTACCTACATAGGAAATATGGCACAGCACCGAAGCGAGAAAATAAACTACAAGGTAAAGAAGTTTAAAAAAATTCCTCGTTCTAATTGGATTATTGTAGAAAATACACACGAGCCTATTATTTCAAAAGAAGATTTTGAAGCGGTGCAGGAACGCATTGCAAGAAAAGCAAGCATTTTCTACCCTACTGAACGAGTAAAGCATTTACTTTCAGGACTTATATTTTGTGGCGATTGCAAAATGCCAATGACTTTTAGACGATTAGGTGTAAAAAAAGAATTTGTGTGTATGTGTTCTGGTTATGCACGATTTGGTAAGACAAAATGTCAGAGAAATGTAATCAAAGAAGATTTATTAAATCAATTCGTTTTAACAAATTTAAAAGAAATATCAGAAAAAGTGATAAATAACCCTGATGAATTCTGTAACAGTTTTTCATTACCTAATAATAAACCAGCTTATATGAAATCCAATAAAGAAAAAATCGAAATACTTAAAAGATTAGATGAAATTAAAAAAATTATAAAATCTCTCTATGAGGATAAAGTAAGAGGTATTATATCAGAAGAAAACTTTTTAATGATGTCATCAGAGTTTAACAGCGAAAAAGAAATTTTGTCAGACAAACTTTTAAAGATTGAAGAAAAAGATAAATTGACACGCAATAATCAATCTCCTGAACAGATTATTAAGTTAATTAAAAAAATTGTTTCGTTTGACAGCGTTTCTCCATTAATAATGGGTCAACTAATTGAAAATATCAAAGTTTATAAATCGAAAAAAATCGTAGTAAATTATAAATTTGATAACCCATTTCAATAAAATTATTAGTATAAAAGTACAAACTATTAAATCAGTTGTTGAGATGGAGGGCCACAGGATAGAGTGTGAGGACAAGGGCACCCACGACAAGCACCTGTCTGTGCTGGACTACAAAAAGGAGCAGTGCAGTTGTGCAGTCAATCGTTGCAATTCTCTTTAAGCCCGGTTAGACGATGTTTTGGCTGAAAACAAGACCTTGCGGGAGAGGGGCGAAGGTTATGAGCGGTCAAGCGGGCGGTAATGATTCTCAAGAGAGCACTCCAAGGAGCACCCTCTTGGTTTGTCGGTGTGTGCTTTTTCTGTTATAATGAAAACTGCTAAGTACGAAGTTATGGAGGATAGGAATTTGAAAATTGTAGAAGTAAAAGACAGAACAACACCATTGATAGAACAATTATTAAAAGTGTGGGAAAGCTCTGTCAGAGCAACGCACCTTTTTCTATCAGAGGAAGAAATAAAAAGCATTAAGGAATATGTACCACAAGCATTAAAGGAAATACCCTCTTTAACTATAATAGAAAACGAAAATCAAATTCCTGTTGGCTTTATGGGGATTGTAGAGCAGCATCTTGAAATGCTCTTTATTTCTCACGAAGAAAGGGGGAAAGGATTAGGTAAAGAATTGCTTAAATACGGAATAGAAAAATATTCGGTCAATAATTTGGCAGTTAATGAGCAAAATCCTCTTGCAAAAGGTTTCTATGAACACATGGGATTTAAGGTTTATAAAAGAACAGAGTGTGATGAACAAGGCAATCCATATCCACTTTTATATATGAGATTAGGTAGATAACTTCTATTGTTTGTAGGATATGGTGGGAAATTTTATTGTTGCAATATTAAGCAAAATCGCTTATAATCCAACACGAAACATATAGCTGTTATCCGCAGTTACAGAACAAGTGCCATCAACGCCGATAACAAAATGATGACATTAGCTCATATAGGCAGGATAATATGGATATATCAAATTGTGCAGACAGCACAAAGAAATCCCTCGAGGTAGAAACATTAAATTTTAAGCAACATACTGACGTCGAAATTATATCGGCGTCAGTTTTGTTTTGAATTGAATACGTTGATTATTGCAGAAATAAATGTATTCATCAATGACTTTTCTCGCTTCTTCAAAAGTGTTTAGCTTCAATTTGTTAATACACTCTGTTTTTTAGAATTAGAGAAGAATTTTTCAGCTAATTCATCTCCGTGTCCAATCGTTTAATATATCTATCCTTGTTGGACATTACATAGCGCATCTGAGATAGTTTATCTAGCTTTTGTATTGATGGAGGAAATTCTCCTTGATAATTGCTGGGTATGTCTCTCATTTTAACAGGCTTTCCCTCAGTAATTTTTCGTTGTTTTTTGTTGTATCTTTTAAAAAATGCATGTGTTTGCTCCTTTGTTAGTCCAAACTTATCTCCAATTTCCCTTACGGTTAACCCTTTAGCACCAGACAAAATTATAATACGAGATTAATGTGCAGTATAATAGAATTATTATACTTATAATTAGAATATTAATTGTTGCTTATTTTGCCGTGAATAAACAAAGATTATTTGTCTGGTCGCACAAGCCTAAAACAATTTCTTTAGCACTATGGTAACCTTGTGCTTTTATTTGTTTTTCTAACCATGTTAAGTCTAAACCAAGCTTTTTTAAATTTTTATCCATAATATGACCGTCCATAATTACTTCAATGTAGATAAATTCCGGTGGAAGAGTTAAATTCATATCATTTGGTGTAACCGGACGTTGGTCACTAACGGGTAATATGGTTAGGTTTCCGTTATATTCAAAAATAGCAGTTTGAATTGAGTTTATATTAAAATAACCTGCTTGTCTGCACATTGCCATAAATTCACTTAAATCTAACTTTGCTTTTTTTAAATTATTTCTATAGATTTTACCATTGTTCATAATGATCATGGGTAATCCATTAATAAATTTGCGTGTTCTTGGAAACTTATTAGTTATAGTACTTAACGTAACTGAAATTAAACCGTAAATTATCATTGCAATTAAGGGTTTCCACGGAGCTTCCAGTTCTGTTGCAAGTTCTGCTGCTATAGAACCTATAGTGATTCCGCTAATATAATCAAAAAAATCAAGCTGAGCCATTTGTTTATGTCCCATAATTTTTGTAATTATAAATAATGATACTGCTGATAACAAAGCGGTTAAAACAACTTTTATAATATCCATTTTATCCCTCTTGACTATTTTTTATAGTATGATTTTTTAATAGTATTACCAGTGAATATTGTAATAACCGTTATTGATAAAATATTAAATTTGTGCTAAGTTTATTTAATATCTTTAGGGGATTTATTTTTTTGCAAATTAATGGTATTTATTTTTAATTAATGCCTCTATCTCTCAATTAAGAGGGACAGAGGCATTTTAAAATGATTTGTAAAGTAACTAATAAGTACTTTATTATTTTTTATTAACATGGTAGTAAAATTTTTGTTTTTTGTAAGAATTGGGATTTTTCGTGGATAATAATTTTCAGAAAAAAACGGCTTAAACAAGCCGTTTTTCAATATATTGGCGGAGATGGAGAGATTTGAACTCTCGCGTTGTGTTACCAACCTACCGGTGTTCGAAGCCGGACCCTTCAGCCGCTTGGGTACATCTCCGTATTAAATTAACAAGTCTTGTAGGTATATTAAAACTACTCAAAACATTAAAATATACAACAAATTTACTGTATATCATGCGTATAAAGTAAAAGGCACTTCAATATTAAAGAAGTGCTCTTTGGCGGAGAGACGGGGATTCGAACCCCGGAAGCGGTTACTACCGCTTACATGATTTCCAATCATGCTCCTTCGGCCAACTCGGACATCTCTCCAAACAGCAATTTAAATTATATCAGACAAGTTAAATTTAGTCAAGAAATATTTTAGTTTAATAATAAGTGTAAAAAATATTTTTGTATTTTCAATATTAATAAGTAAAATTATTATTTAAGTTAATTCAAACTAATGACAAAAAGAGTTTTTTTAATAGTGAGAAATATATATAACTGTGTGCTGAACTGCGGGTAGCTAATGTGCGGTATTACCTTAAATTCCTTGACTATATATATTAAAAAAGGTATAATACGAATAAATGTAAGAGTATGGCTTGATGCATATAAAGCTTATTTATATGTTAATGTTTTATACCAATCTAACATATTTAAAGGTAATAATACAAACACGTTTAGGAGTAAAAATAATGAAAAATAAATGTACAGCACTATTGCTTTCAGGGGTGTTGGTAGCTTCTATGATGCCGTTTTCGGTATTACCTGCTACAGCTCAAAATCAAAATAACGTAACTAACAATAATATAACAGAAAATCCTACGCCTTTTGTAGCTGATAATGCAGTTTTAAACTGGGCCACAAAGGTTGGTGAAGGATATGATACTGACGCTATTGGTTCACCTGTAATTGTTGAAGACAGCTTGATTTTTTGTTCGGGAACAAAGCTTTATAAAATGAACAAATACACAGGGGAGATTATTTCTTCATCTGATATGGCAGGCAGGTCAAGCTACAATATTGTGCAGCCAACCTACGCAGAAGGAATGATTTTTATAGGACTTTCCAACGGTATGGTACAGGCTTTTAACGCCGACACATTGCAGTCATTGTGGGTATATAATGATGAGCTTTCAGGTCAGCCGAACAGCCCTATAGTCTACAGTCATGGTTACATTTATACAGGCTTTTGGAACAGTGAAGACCAGAACGCCAATTATGTATGCTTGTCAATAACCGATGAGGATACAAGCAGTCCTTTAGAAAAAAAAGAGAATGAATGGCATTATACTCAAAAAGGTGGTTTTTACTGGGCAGGTGCATATGCAAACAGTAATTTTGTTATAGTAGGTACAGATGACGGCAACTTTGGCAAAAATTCACAAACCTCCTCGCTGATTTCATTTAATTCAACAACTGGTCAAATTATTGACAGAATTGACGGTCTAAACGGTGACATTCGTTCATCGATTTGTTACGATTCCGATACTAACCGATATTATTTTACAAGCAAGGGCGGCAGCTTTTACAGTGTAGCAGTTAATGAAAACGGTACATTTGCAAAAAGTGAAGCAGGTAAAAATGGTTATGATATTAAAGAAATTAAACTGGATAACGGTACGTCTTCTGCTGCCACAACCTCAATGAGTACATCAACACCTGTTGTACACAACGGCAGAGCATATATAGGTGTGTCAGGTTCATCACAATTTTCAGAATATGGGGGACATAATATTACTGTAATAGATTTGCAGAATTTTAAAATAGCTTATACAGTGCCTACCAAAGGATATCCGCAGGCAAGCGGTCTTTTGACTACAGCTTATGAAAGTAAAGACGGATATTCATATATATATTTTGTTGACAACTATACCCCCGGACAAATAAGAGTAATAAAAGACAAGCCGGGTGTCACTTCAGTGGTTGATGGTGTTACCGAGGCTTACAATAGCTTTGGTACAAATGTAAAGGTTGAAAATTGCGCACAGGTATTATTTACGCCAACCGGTGCACAGGCTCAGTATGCATTGTGTACACCGGTTGCAGACAGTGACGGTACATTGTACCTAAAAAATGACTCTGCCTATATGATGTCAATAGGAAATAAAATTGAAAGTATTCAAGTTACGGAACAACCTGATAAAACTGTATATGGTCAGGGTCAGTATTTTGACCCGGCAGGTTTAAAGGTGGTTGCAAACTATGTAAATGGAACTCAGCGTGATGTTACACAATATATTACTTATCCTGACGAAGCTCTTACCACTGACTATTTTGATGTCACCTTAACCTACGAAATTTTAATGTATGGAGATAAGCTTGACAAAAATAACGGAAACCAAACAGGTATAGAGGTTATTCCGCCTGAAACTTATGTTGATATTACAGTTCTTCCGCTATCAGATTATAATACAGTTAATGAAGTAATTAATAAAATTCACAGTATAGGAAATGTAACTTTAGAAAGTGAATCAATTATAATTGAAGCACAAGAGATGTACGATTCTTTAGCTGAAAGCTTAAAGCAATATATTACTAATTATGATGTTTTGCAATTTGCTTGGAATGAGCTTACCAAGCTAAAGTCAACAGAGCCAACTCAGGTTGAAACTCAGCCTGAAACAGAACCAACTCAGGTTGAAACTCAACCAGAAACAGAACCAACTCAGGTTGAAACTCAGCCTGAAACAGAACCAACTCAGGTTGAAACTCAGCCTGAAACAGAACCAACTCAGGTTGAAACTCAGCCACAACCAACAGCAACATCCCAAGTACCTTCTGATGTTGCAAGTTCTACTTATGCAACACAATTAACCACACAGGTCGGTAACACAAAATCGGATACTAATAGTGTAACCAATTCAAACGCTAACAGCTTACCCGAAAACTCAACCATGCAAACAGAAACCGGAAAAGTAAATACAGGCAATGAATGCCCTGTTTTAGTTTTAATGCTCGTAATGTTTTCTTCATTTGTAGCAGCCTTTGTTATGAGATTTATAAAAAGAAAGCATTCCTAACGCTTTTATCTATGTAATTATTAAATATGATTGATTATGTACTCTGTCGCTATAGATTATGCGGTGTTGGACTAAGGTAATGAAAGGATGGTGAAAATGAAAAGTAAAAAAAGGTTTTTAACCTATGTTATTACTGCTTTTGTTTTGGCAGTATGTATAATATGCTCGGTAGTTTTCACCACATTACAAAGTCTAGCTGAGCCGTATAATCCTCTTAATGATAAAGCTAACCCTTCACAAATGCTTCTGTTGTCCGGCAATGGTTTGAATGTGACAGAAAATGCACTTAATAACAACGAAAACGGCATTAATAGGGCAGAAGCAGGCACAGTCCCAAGTCAGCCGCCAACGTTACCAACTGAAGATAAAATATCTGACCATGCCGAAGCTGTTCAAAGCACAAGTGTTCTTCAGCAAATTCCTGTAGAAAATAATGTTTATCAAGAGGAGTATGTAATACCGCAAACACAAAACACCTACACTAATCAATATTACATACAAAATAATAGTGAAGAAAACAATAAAACAAACGATAGTAATTCTAATTTAAATCAAACATCGGCTTCAAATAATACGGCTCAAAATGTGCAGACAAATTCAAAATTACCCTCTGGAATTCAAATGGTCCCTACAGAACCCAAAAAGCCAAGTAATCAACACAGCCCTTCGTCAAATGTTATTAATTCAGAATATTTTACAACCACTATAAAAAATGGTGAAATTATAAAAAGTCGGCATTACAGCTTTGAAATTAACCATCTAAATAAACAGTTTAATGTTAAAGAGGTTTCGGTATATATAAATAGCAGCAGGCTTTCGCAGTTTAACGGCAGTGTGTTTTTAAGCGAAGGTAAAAATAATATTCGTGTACTTGTAGTCTATACAGATAAAACCGGAAAAGAAACCTCAGTTTATAAGGACTATATTATATATGTAGATTTAGGTGATATTTTAATTTCAACAAACTTGTCAAACACAACAGTTGACACAGACACTATTACTTTTTATGCAAATGCTGTATTAGATGGAATAGACATACCCTTAACTGTAAAGTGCGGAAATGATATTTTAAATAAAAGTAATAATATTTATACAGCTAGCTTAAAAACGGGAGAGAATGTAATTACCGTTACAGCTCAAACGGGCTCACATAAACGCAGTGTAAATTATACTGTAATATCTACTGCAACAAAAGAATTCAGTCTGCACACCAGCCTTGAAAATATTACTGTAAACACAAATGAATATACCTTTACAGCATATTGTATTAACGGAACAGAAAATGCTCGGTTAAGTGTAAAGTGTAACGGTAAGGCTGTGGCAGGCTCAACAAATTATACTGTCAGCTTGAAAAACGGCAGTAATACAATACGCCTGAAAGCGGTTGACGTTGTAAACGGCGAAACTAAAACTATTGAAAAAAGTTATATAATTCGTTTTATACCTCCAACAACAGAAGAAACCGCCCCAAAACTTCTTTATACCAATGTTACAAACAAAATGAACATTACAGGTAATCTTCTTACACTTGACCTACAGCCTGTGGATTATTTAGGTAACCGTATTTATTATGACGGTATTTCTGTAAGTTTAAACGGTGTACTATATTCATATAAATGGACATCTGAATACACCAGCTACTTGCTTTACCTGCAAAATGGTACCAATGTGCTAGAAATTCGTATTACAGACCAGGCAGGAAGATATACCGATTATAGCTTTAATATAAATTGTCTTACAGTGGCAGACGGTGAGAAAATAGGCACGGTAACGGTAAGTATGGACGCAAATGTTTTAGGCTTAGGCAATCTTTTACAGCCTGTGCAAATGGACATTTATCAAGGCGAAACTACTGCACAGGCAATAAAAAGGCTGTTAGAAGACAACGGCTTTCAGTGTTACTATACGGGTGCAGTTGAAAGTGGATTTTATCTTAACCGTATTTCAAAAGCTGGTATTGCACAAAACGTTTCCATACCGGCACAGCTTGTTAATGATATAAACGCAGACGGATTAATGTGGACATCTCAGAAATATACAGACAGCATAGGAGAGAATGATTATACACAAGGCTCCGGTTGGATGTACACAGTGAATGATTCTTTTCAAGGTGCAGGACTTTCTGATATACCGCTTAAGGATGGAGACGTTGTAAAACTAAGATATACTTTGGCTTATGGTAAAGATATTGGAGGATACAGTACAGCCAACGGTGACGGAGGAGATAATTATTCTACAATTTACTAAGATATTAAAAAACGCAGTCACTTGCATATTTGCATTTTGTATATGTGTATTTATGCTGTGCATGACAGCTTTACCTGTAAAAGCGCAGCACAGCGACTATACAAGCAATGACATCGAAAAAACTATTGAAGATATAATTAATTGGAAAAAGACATCATTAAATGCAGAAGGTGGCTATCTGTTAAGTTCATCTTTGGCTGATACAGCAGGTACTGCCAACAGCGACTGGTATGCTTTTGCTGTTGGCAGGTTAGGTGTCGAAGATGATTATTTTTCATATTTAACTATTCTTAAAAGCTATGTTGAGGACAAATATAAAACAGATGAAAAACTGGATTCTCAAAAATCAACCGAATGGCACCGAATTGCTCTAACGGCACTTTCACTTGGTGCAGACCCAACCAGTTTTGGAACAGATCCAAACGGGGAATCTATAAACCTTATAGATGATGGTATTTTTTATAAAGAAAATCTTGGCAAGCAGGGAGTAAACAGTTACATTTGGGCATTAATTACGCTTGATTCGAAAAATTATAAAGAACCGGATGATGCAGTTAACACACGAGAGAATATAATTAACTCCATTCTTAAATATCAAAAAAATGACGGAAGCTTTACAATGGACGGTACATCTGCAAATACTGATATAACAGCTATGGCTGTACAGGCATTGTCAAATTATACAGATGAAAATAAAGAATATAGTTTTACAAATGCTGACGCCTCTAAAAAAAACTCCAGTATAAAAAAGGTTGTTTTAAATGCTGTTAACTGGCTGTCGTCACAACAGCAGAAAAACGGAGGCTTTGTGCTTCAGGGTGAAGAAAGTGCAGAAAGTACAGCACAGGTTATAACTGCACTTTGCTCAATTAATATAGACCCTGTAAACGATTCACGCTTTATAAAAAATGGCTGTAATGTTCTGGACGGGTTAATGCAGTACCAAACCTCTGAAGGAGGTTTTGCACACACATCAAACCAAAAGGCAAATTCAATTTCAAGCGAACAGGCTTTGTATGCACTGTGTGCTTTTTACCGTTTTAATGGTAGTTACAACAGCTTGTTTAATTTAGAAAACGAAAAAAACAACAGTGGTATTGTAAATATTTTTAATAGCAAAAATGTAAATACAAAGCTTATTTTTAACAGCTATGACCTTAAGCAATATAATTCGCTGCCTGAAAATCTCACAACTAAAAATTATAATACTGTGCTAAGATTATACCAAAAATTAATTAAAGCAGAAAATGCCCATGATTATGAAAATATAAAAAACGATTTGTCAGAAAAAATGGATAGGTTACATTCAATTAAATCAGAAATTGAATGTATAAACAGTGAAATAGCAGAGCGTTTGTACCCGTTCAATAATCTTTCAAGTAATGATAAGGCTTTAGTTAACAGCTTATGTGACAGGGTTAATAAATTAAGTGAGTATGACCAAAGCAAAATATTGGACGTTGAGAATTTAAAGTTGGCAAACGAAAAGCTTAACAGTCAAACGGTAACAGTAGTAATTACAGTTGTGGTGGCAGTATTGCTTGTAATATTGCTGATATTAATAACTATTGGTATATTAAAAAAGAAAAAAACTGCTTTACAAAATGAAAACCAAGATTGGTAGCAGAAAGGAAATATTATGGAAAGCAATATAAATTCTGTGCTTGCACAGGTTAAAAAGGTTATTATCGGCAAAGATGATGTTGTACAAAAGGTACTTATGGCTATTATGTCACGAGGACACATTTTGCTTGAAGATGTACCGGGAGTAGGCAAAACTACTTTAGCACTTGCCTTTAGTAAAGCGTTAGGACTTGAATATAAACGTATTCAGTTTACAGCGGATACTATGCCGTCAGATATTACGGGCTTTTCTGTGTTTAATAAGCAGAAAAATGTCTTTGAATATCAGGCAGGACCTGTAATGACTAATATATTGCTGGCTGATGAAATTAACCGTACCTCCAGTAAAACCCAAGGAGCTTTACTGGAGGTTATGGAGGAAGGTCAAGTAACAGTTGACGGCAGCACTCACAAGCTGCCGCAGCCTTTTTTTGTTCTTGCTACCCAAAATCCTGTGGGCTCTGCCGGTACGCAAATGTTGCCATCATCACAGCTTGACCGCTTTATGCTGAAGCTGAAAATGGGTTACCCAAGCTTTGAAAGTCAGGTTAATATTTTAAAGGAGCGTCATACCGAAAATCCTTTAAATTCAGTTGAAGCCATACTTAGCGTCAGTGAACTTCTGCAATTACAAATTAAAGTTGATAGTGTGTATATATCAGATTCTATTTATGAGTATGTAACTGAGCTTACCGAAAAAACCCGAAATCATCCAAGTGTAGATTTAGGTATAAGTCCCCGTGGTGCTTTGGCGGTATGCAAAATTTCAAAAGCAGCTGCATTTATGAATAACCGTGACTATGTTATTCCGCAAGATGTTGCGGATATTTTTTGCGATGCTTCTGCACACCGACTTATTTTAAGCCGCAAAGCGAAAATTTTAAATACTTCTTCACAAGAAGTTATAAACGAAATATTGCAAACTACCAACAAACCTTCTGTACTTGAAAGGGCTGAAAAATAAAATGCCGGCAATATGGATTTTCTTAATTTTAACGGTTATAATTTTGCTTGGCGTTGGTATAATTTCAGCAAATTTTACAATTGTTGCTCTTGCTGTTTCCATAGTAATTACAGCCATAATTATAATTACTATATATAGATTTTTTCCGGTAAAGGTTACAGCTGAGTTGGATTTTCCTCAAAATTGCGAAATTTCTGAAACAACAGCAGGAATAATTACAATTGCCAACAACAGCTTTGTTCCATATACATTTGTCAAAGTATATACGATAACCAAAAATGCTCTTACTCAAAGTGTATCAGCAAAAATAATACATATGTCACTTTCAGCAAAAGGAAAGAGTAAAATACCTTTTAAAATTAACAGCGCCTTATGCGGCAATGTAGAAATAACTGTTAAATATGTAAAGCTATATGATTTATTGGGTTTAACATACCGTACAGTTTACTTGAACGCTGGTGCGAATATGTTGGCATTGCCGAATGTTTTTCCTGTTGATATTACTGTTAAAGGTTCAAATATTACTCAAGGTGACGGCTGTGACTACCGCAGTGATATTTGCGGTTATGATATGAGTGAAGTTTTTGACTTTCGTGATTATAAAAACGGTGACAGCCCACGAAATATACATTGGAAACTAACTTCAAAGTATAACAAGCTGATTGTAAAGCAGGGCAGTCAGCCTCTTGAAAATTCTGTGATTATTCTGTTTAATAACATTTATCCTGCAAGTCCCAAGGGACTTGCGTATGTTGCACAAGCTTTGGTGTCTGTTAGTCAAACCTTGTCCGAAAGTCATATTGTACATACAATTATGTGGTATAGCAGTAAGCAAGGTGACATTACATACCAACTTATAGAAACTGAAGATGACCTTGCACCTGTATTACCAAAGCTACTAACCTCTACAGACAAAGATAACTCAATTTTTGATTATATCGATGCCGAGCTTGTAAGCAACTTTACGCATATTGTTTGCTTTACAGAAAAAACACCTGACATTGCCTGCGAATATATAACTTTTATTACAACAGATAATGCAGAAAGCAATAATTGCTATACTGTTGCCGATGAAGGCTTTAACGGATTAAATATCATTGAAATTTAGTATTTTATAAAGGAGTAAAAGTATGACAGACACAGAACAGTGCTATATAAAATCTGCTGTAATTAAGGCAGAGCAAAAATATACAACAGTAAGCATTCTGTGTGACGCTGTTATTACTGTTATTTTTCTTTTAGCTTTACTGCTGCAAATTATATCTGTGGCACAAGTGGAATGTGATTTGTTTTTGCTGTACAGTTTAGCAGTGCTTTTGCCTGTTATAATGTTTTTGTTTTGTTTTTCGGCTAAGTTTAAGCCCTTATTTTATGCTGTGCCTGTACTTTGTATTATATTGCTTGCATTAATATTTAATCTTGATATTATTAATGGCTTTAATGCTGTAATAAATGGTTTTTTTAACTCTTGGGGCAGCATAACGGCAAGCATAATGCCGCAGTTTAATACGCGTGAAGCAAGTGCCGTTGCCGTAACAGCATTTTTATTGACCGTCACAACAGTTGCTTTGCTTCCTTTGTCACTATGTATAAGGAATAATATTTTTATAATACCTTCTATATTGCTTTTATTAGTTTTATTATTTAGCTGTTATGTGCAACGTGTTAATATTTTGGGTTTTATGCTTGCTTTAACAGCTAATACTGTACTATTTTATAAATGCCGTATTCATAGTGAAAACAGTATACAAAATGTTAACAGTAAGCTGCAAAATGCAGTAACTGTTATTCCTGTTGTGTTGCTGTTTGTTTTTCTGTTTACAGCGGTGCTTAGTCTGCCAAGCAGTGACTTTTCAAATGTAAAAGACAATCTGCAAAAAACAGCTAACAATATTATTTACGGCAGTTCTCAGCCATTGCCGCAGGGTGATTTTAACAATCTTCATGATTATTCTCCGCAAGGCAAAGAACAACTGCGTGTTGTTATGAGCACCCCACAGTCGTATTATCTTCGTGGCTATGTCGGAAGTGTTTATACTGAAAAAGGGTGGAAGCAGCTAAACAACTTACAGCTTTATAAAAGTTCAAGTCTTTTTTACTGGCTGCATAAAGACAATTTTTACGGTTACAATCAACTTTCTGTGTTAGCTGACACCGTTGGCAGCAATATTGATAATAGAATCATCATTAATAATACAGGTGCCTGTGCAAAGTATATGTACATACCTTATGAGGTAAATGGCTTTGAAAACGAAGTGGTTAATTATAATTTAATTAATGATGCAAATCCTTTTTCAAGCAGTTGCTTTGGTGCTAAAATTTATACATACAGTGCCGCCTCTAATATGGTAAGGCAATACACAACACTTTCAGCACAGCTTTACAGCAATATAAACAGCTCTGACAGTGCAGTTAAAAGCTATGTTAATAACGAGGCACACTATAATGAGTTTGTATATGATAATTATCTTCAAATTTCAGGTACGGCTAAAAACACTGTTGAAAGTATTTTAGGTGAATACAAAACAAACGGAACTCATCTTTCTTATACATCAGCAAAGCAAAGTATTTTAAATTGCCTTACATCAGGTATTCAGTACAGCACTACAGTAAATGCACCGTCAAATAATGACTTTGTAACTGCATTTTTACAGGAAAATCGGCAGGGCTACAGTGTTCATTTTGCCACGGCAGCAACATTAATGTTTAGATATTACGGAATACCTGCACGTTATGTTGAGGGGTACTTAATAACTCCCGAAGATGTTAAAGATATTTTGCCGAATTCGGAAATAATAATTGACGATACACATGCACATGCGTGGACTGAGTTTTACTGTGACGGGGTAGGCTGGATTCCTTTTGAAACAACACCTCCTTACTTAAATGTAATGGAGCAAGCCGAGGAACTGTCTCCGTCAAATCCTCAATCAGATAATAATTCTCAAGCTGGTAATAACAGTACTGATACAAGCGATAACAGCACAGAACAGCAAGAGCCGTCAAATAATGCCTTAAAGCAGGCTGACAGCAACATTTTAACCGTATTTTTTATTGCTGTGTTTATATTATTTATGGCAGTTATAATAATGGTATTTGTAATATTAATTAAACGCAGAAAAAGGCTTAATAAAATATATAAATCATTTAAAATAAATAACAATAAAAATGCCGTATTAAATCAATTTAGCTTCTGTGTTCAGCTGTTAAAGGCTTTTGGTTATATTGAATCAGAAAACGATATTTACAATTATGACAACATAATTACTGCCCAATATACAGATATACTTAACAGAGCCTTTTCGGTATATCAAGAGGCAAGGTTTAGCAACCACAATATATCTGACAGTCAAAACGAATTATTAAATTTATGTGTAAAAGAAACAGTTAAAGAAATAAAGGAAAAAAGAAACATTTTTCAGCAATTTAACGATAAATATATAAGTTGCGTTTATAAATAATTTACAAGGAGTGACAACATGAAAAAGGACATACTTATTATTTTTTCAGTAGTAATATTAATTGCTGTTATTATAATGGGTACAGATTTTCAGACTGTTGACGAATACTACCTGACGCATATTGATGACATCACTCCCGATTCAAAAACTGTAACGCTATCAATAAGTTGTTCTGATATTCTAAAAAATTACAGTCAGCTTACGCCATCATTAAAAAGTGAAAAATATGTGCCTTCGGACGGATATATTTTAAAAGATACCGACTACGTTTTACGTGACAGTGACACAGCCTTTGATGTATTGTACCGTGCTGTGCGGCATAATAAAATTCAAATAGAATTTCAGGGTGCAGATGACAATCTCTTTGGAAGTGTGTATGTTAAGGGAATTAATTATATTTATGAATTTTCCTGTGGTGAAACATCAGGCTGGATATTTAAGGTGAACGGTGTTACACCAAATTACGGTTGTTCAAAATACAAGCTAAAAGACGGTGACAAGCTGGAGTGGATATACACCTGCAATCTTGGCAGCAGCACAGCATACACAACAAACAATGCAGGAGGACAGCAGCAGTGAAAGCTTTTTCAAAAACTCACCCTTTTGTTTTAATGACATATTTTTTGTCAGTTCTTTTTGTTACAATGTTTGTTAATAACCCTGTAGTACAGCTTATTGCACTTTTTGGCGGTGTAGCCTTTTGTGCAACTCTTACCACGGCAAAAGAAAAGCTTGCAGACATAAAATTCTATTTACCGTTGCTTTTGCTAATAGCGTTAACAAATCCTATTTTTTCGCACAACGGCGAAACGCCCTTGTTTTTTATGAACGGTAATGCTGTAACTTTAGAGGCGATAATTTACGGTGTTGTAATAGCGGTTATGATAATTTCTGTTATGCTGTGGTGTAAATGCTATAGCTATATTATGACAAGCGATAAATTCCTTTATTTGTTTGGCAAGGCAATACCACGTCTTTCGTTGGTAGTTTCTGCTGCGTTAAGGTTAATTCCTACTCTGAAAAGACAAGCAAAAAAGGTAAATAACGCTCAAAAATCAATGGGATTCTACACCTCTGAAAGCTATTTTGACAAGCTGCGTTTTTCTATGAGAGTGTTTTCTGTACTGGTTGGGTGGTCACTTGAAAATGCAGTAGAAACATCAAAAGCAATGAAGGCACGAGGCTTTGAATTAAAGCGCCATACCAGCTATTCAAACTACCGCTTTCACAAAAGTGATATTATATTTTTAATTACACTTGTACTTCTTATGTCAATAACACTTATAGGTGTTGCAATGGGTTATACCACTTTTAACTACTACCCGAAAATTACACAGCTTAGCCTAAGCTGCGGTGCGGCTGCAACATATACAGCATTTTTTGTAGTTGCTTTTATACCTTTTTTTATAGAAGTGGAGGAAAAAATAAGATGGAGCTGTTACAAATCAAAAATCTTGCCTTTACATATCCAAAGGCAACAGAAAAGGCTTTAGATAATGTTACTTTGAATATTAAAAAAGGAAGCTTTACTTTGATTTGTGGTGAATCAGGGTGCGGAAAAACCACATTGCTTAAGCTTATAAAAAAGGAGATTTCCCCCTTTGGTATATTTGAGGGCAGCATTATTTACAATAATATTCCATTAAATAAGTTAGAAGAAAAAACAAGTGTTACCGAAATAGGTTTTGTAGGACAAAACCCTGACGAGCAAATTGTAACCGACAAAGTTTGGCATGAGCTTGCCTTTGGTCTTGAAAATATAGGCGAAAACACCCAAACCATACGTGTACGTGTAGGAGAAATGGCAAGCTATTTCGGAATACAAAACTGGTACCATAAAAGCACACATCAACTCTCCGGTGGTCAAAAACAACTGCTCAATCTTGCCTCGGTAATGGTTATGCAGCCTAAAATTCTTTTGCTGGACGAGCCCACAAGTCAGCTTGACCCTATAGCGGCGGCAGACTTTATTGCAACCCTGCAAAAGCTAAACCGAGAACTTGGGTTAACAATATTGCTTGTTGAACACAGGCTTGAAGAGGTTTACCCGATAGTTGATGAGGTAATAGCTTTTGAACAGGGCAGGGTAAAGGCACAGGGCAGTCCTGCAAAGGTTGCACTACAGCTTAAAAATCACAAGCTTTCAATGGGGCTGCCAAGTGCAGTACGCATATGGAGCAGCCTGAATGTTAATACTGAACCTCCGCTGACAGTAAAAGAAGGCAGAGAATTTTTAGAAAACAATTTTTCTAACTGTACAGGAAAAAGGGTAGAAGTATCTAATCATATGGAAAACGAGTATATTCTTGAAGCAAAAAATGTTTATTTCCGCTATGATAAAAATCTTCCTGATGTTTTAAAAGATTTTTCAATCTCGGTTGCTAAAGGCGAGGTATATAGTATTTTGGGTGGCAATGGCACGGGCAAAACAACAACTCTTAATATTCTTGCCGGTTTAGATAAACCTTATAGAGGCAAGTCGAAGTTGTGCGGTAAAAAAATAAGTCAATACAAGGGCAATTCGCTTTATAGACATATGCTTGTACTTTTGCCGCAAAATCCTCTAACCGTATTTATAAAGTCTACTGTTAAAGAGGATTTTCAAGAAATATTAAATGCAATGGAATATCCCAAAAAAGAAATAGAAAGCAAAATACAAAAAATCTCTGACAAATTTTCTATAACCCATTTATTGCAAAAACATCCCTACGATTTAAGCGGAGGTGAACAGCAAAAATGTGCTTTAGCAAAGCTGTTGCTTACTGAACCGCAAGTAATACTTTTGGATGAACCCACAAAAGGGCTTGACGCCTTTTACAAAAATAGCTTTGCAAAGATAATAAAGGAGCTGCAAAGCGTTGGTAAAACAATAATAATGGTTACGCACGATGTTGAATTTGCCGCAATGGTGTCAAGCAGATGTGCTCTGTTTTTTGATGGTCAATTAATTTCGCAGGGTACACCAAACAGTTTTTTTTCAGGCAACAATTTTTATACAACATCAGCAAGCAGAATTTCACGAGAATTGTTTGAAAATGCCGTTTTATGCAGTGAGATTGTGCAGCTTTGTAAAAAACGAGAGGGTGGTGGAATATGAAAAAGCTGTTGCCATATTTAATATTTATTGTCTGTATTCCCCTTGTAATTGCAGCGGGTTCAATATTTTTTCAAGACAAACAGTACGCTTTTATCACCATAGCAATTACACTTCTTTCTATTGTGCCGTTTTTTGTTTCATTTGAACGTAAACAGCACACCGCAACAAAGCTTGTTTTAATAGCTGTAATGGTAGCATTGTCAGTAACTGGCAGAATGTTGTTTTTCTATGTTCCGGGTTTTAAACCTGTAACGGCAATGGTAATTATAACAGCAATATATTTTGGTGGTGAAGCAGGATTTATGACAGGTGCATTAACAGCATTAATCTCGAATTTCTTTTTTGGTCAAGGTCCGTGGACGCCTTTTCAAATGTTTACTTGGGGACTTATAGGGTTTGCAGCAGGAATATTTTCAGAAAAATTAAAAAACAGCAAAATACTGCTATGTATATACGGTGTGTTATCAGGTGTTGTATATTCATTGCTTTTAGACATGTGGCAGGTATTGTGGCTAGACTCAGGTTTTAATATATCAAGATATTTGGCAATGGTTGTTTCTTCAGCAGGCTTTACATTGTTATATGCAGTGTCGAATGTAATATTTTTGTTTTTGCTTACAAAGCCAATAGGTTCAAAAATAGAAAGGGTAAAAGAAAAGTACGGTATAATTTAATATAAAATTCAATAAAAAACCTGTCTTCAGTAAATGCTGTTGGCAGGTTTTTATAAATGCTTTACTAAATAATTTTCTAATTTTATATCATTTTTTTGAATATATTACAGTCAATTTAACAAACAAGATAAAGCTTGTAAAGTGCTAAATTCAATTTGATAAGTATAAATTTTGGTGTGATATAAATAAGAAGAAGGATATTATAAATAAATTCTGTGCAGTCTTATTAAACACAACAGCCGCATATACTTGTATAGGAATTTTTATACAGATGTGCTATAATAAAAACAATGTAGAAAAAAGGGGGACATACTATGCAGCTTAAGGAGCTAAAAATTGGTGAAAGTGCAACAGTTGTCACAGTAGGTGGAGAGGGTGCGCTTAGACAGCACTTTCTTGATATGGGTTTAATACCAGGTGCGACTGTAACAATGGTAAAGCTTGCGCCAATGGGTGACCCAATGGAATTGCGTATTCATAATTATGAGCTTACGCTTCGCCTTGCAGATGCCGAAAAAATAACTATACAAGATGTACATAAAGTAAGTGCGTTAAAAGAAACTTATGGTAAAATTTCAAATGTTAAGCAGTGTGTTAAGAACAAAAAAACGCAGGTTCAGCACCCGGGATTAGGTGAGGGCGGTATTTATCATACAAAAACAAGCGGTCAACCATTGCCAAATGGTAAAATTATTCATTTTGCATTGGCAGGTAATCAAAATTGTGGTAAAACAACATTGTTTAACCAACTTACAGGGGCAAATCAACATGTTGGTAATTTCCCCGGAGTAACTGTTGACAGAAAAGACGGTGTTATAAAAGAGCATAACGAAACATTGGTAACTGATCTACCGGGAATTTATTCAATGTCTCCATATACAAGTGAAGAACTTGTAACAAGAAGCTTTCTTTTAGAAAACAAGCCGGAAGGTATAATAAACATTGTAGATGCAACCAATATTGAACGTAATCTTTATTTGACAATGCAATTAATGGAGCTTAACATTCCAATGGTACTTGCACTTAATATGATGGACGAGGTTAGGCAAAACGGCGGTTCAGTAAGAGTGAACGAAATGGAAAATATGTTAGGCATACCTGTTGTACCAATTTCAGCTGCTAAAAACGAGGGCATTGAAGAGCTTGTTGACCATGCTATTCATGTAGCACATTATCAAGAACGTCCGGGCAGAACAGACTTTTGTTCTCCTAACGACAACTGCGGTGCTGTGCATCGTTGTTTGCATGCAATTATGCATTTAATTGAAGACCACGCCAAAGCGGCAGAAATACCACTGCGTTTTGCTGCCAGTAAACTGGCAGAAGGTGATAGTGTAGTACTTGAAAAGCTAAATCTTGACAAAAACGAAAAAGAGATGTTGGAGCATATTATTCAACAAATGGAAGAAGAACGGGGTCTTGACCGCTCAGCTGCTATTGCAGATATGCGTTTTAGTTTTATTGAAAGTGTCTGTCAAACCACAGTTGTAAAATCAAAAGAGAGCAAAGAGCATTCTAGAAGTATAAAAATAGACAAACTGCTTACAGGTAAATTTACGGCAATACCTGCGTTTGTATGCATAATGGCTTTGGTGTTTTGGCTGACTTTTGGTGTTATAGGTGCATGGCTTTCAGATTTGCTGGAGCTTGGCATAAATTGTCTTACAACTGTTGTTGATAATGGTTTAACCACCTACGGCATTAACTCTGTTGTGCATTCGCTCATAATAGACGGAATATTTGCAGGGGTGGGTAGTGTGCTAAGCTTTTTGCCTATTATAGTTACTCTGTTTTTCTTCCTTTCAATATTAGAAGACAGTGGGTATATGGCAAGAGTTGCCTTTGTAATGGATAAGCTTTTACGAAAAATAGGTTTGTCGGGAAGAAGCATAGTGCCAATGCTTATTGGTTTTGGCTGCACTGTACCCGGGGTTATGGCAAGCCGGACATTACCATCTGAACGTGACCGTAAAATGACAATTCTTCTTACACCTTTTATGAGTTGTTCTGCAAAATTGCCAATATACGCTTTATTTACCTCTGCATTTTTTCCTGATAATGCCGTATTGGTTATGATAGGCTTGTATTTTACAGGAATAATTGTAGGAGTAATATATGCATTTTTATTAAAAGGTACTGTGTTTAAGGGTGAGCCTGTGCCATTTGTTATGGAATTACCAAATTACCGTATGCCGGGAATAAAAAATGTGTGGCAATTATTATGGGATAAGGCAAAGGATTTTATATCCCGTGCATTTACAGTGATTTTTGTGGCAACAATAATAATTTGGTTTTTACAAAGCTTTGATTCAAAACTAAATGTGGTTACACAGTCACAAGACAGTTTGCTTGCAATGTTGGCAGGATTAATTTCGCCAATTTTTGCACCCCTTGGTTTTGCTGACTGGCGGATTTGTACTGCGCTTATAACAGGCTTTACTGCAAAAGAAAGTGTTGTTTCAACCCTTACTGTACTTTTAGGCGGTACAACGGCGTCACTGTCAACTATGTTTACACCGTTTACTGCACTTGTGTTTTTGGTGTTCACTTTAATATATACACCATGTGTAGCTGCTATAACCGCTGTAAAGCGAGAACTTGGCGGTAAGTGGGCATTAGGTGTAGTTGTAATACAATGTTGTATTGCTTGGTTTGTTTCGTTTATAATTTATACTATTGGATTAGTAGCAGGGTGGGTATAACTATGGATATTTTAAGTATAATTTTGCTTATAATAATTTTAATTTGTTTTATAATGGCATTAAAGCACATTTTAAAAAACTTAAGAAGAGGCTGCAACGGCAATTGCAGCAACTGCTGTAGCTGTAATTGTAATAATGAAATTAACCATACCAATAAGTAATAATCAGCATACAAAAGTTTAAGAAGAATTATTTTCATTGGAGCAAAATCCAGTGCGTTTTCTAATAATACGATATACTTTTTTAACACAATAACTGCATATCTGCTAATAATAAAGTTTGTAGTTAATACTTAATTATGTAAAAATATAATTTAAAGCAGTGTATCTTGACAATCTAAATGACTTTTGTTATAATAACACTGCAATGGGCGAGTGTGCTGGAATAGGCAGACAGGCACGTTTGAGGGGCGTGTGTCTTTGACGTATGGGTTCAAGTCCCATTACTCGCACCAAAAAGGAGTGGTTTTAAACTACTCCTTTTGTTTTTGTATTAATTTATTTTGGCTTGTTTATGGTGGTTCTTAAGTGGGGGATATTTTTCAAAAATACACGAAGCAGTTTAAAAACTTTTCGTATTGCATTACTTGTTGCATTACTGATTAATTATAATATATTTAAACCTTGTTGCTTTAGATATTCATTAACATCTTGCACTAATAGCTAACAACCGGACATTTGACGGTACTCCTAATATATCTAAAGCAGCAATCTTGTATGGGTGTTGTTTTTGTGTATAGAATTTAGCTGCTGAAAAATTTTCACTATTTTTTCTCAAACTTATTGACAATTAAAGTAAAATATTATATTATTATATCGTTAAGAGCGTTCTAACAATATAATATTTTGTAAAGAGGTTATTAAAATGAAGAAATTATATCAAAAAGTATCAATAGTGGTATTGGCTCTTGCTATGGTAGTGCTGTCTGCTGTGCCTGCGTTTGCGGGTAGTAGCAAGTATTATGAAAATCATTCTACTGTTGATTGCACGAATCGTTATAAAACAGATGACGGTAAGTTTAACTTTACTATTAAAATTCCTAAAGACAGCAAATTAAGTGATACAGATATTGCTATTACTGAAAATTATAATGGTGATATATTATTTAGAACAAGTCTTGAAAAATTCAGTTCAAATCTGGCATACTCATATTCAGATAATACATCAGATTATTATATTTTGCTAATTGACAAATATGTTGATGCAGGTGTAGGAATTAAACTTTTTTGTTATTATTATTATAATAATAGTGGAATTATTCATACAGCAACTAATGAAGCAAATGGAACTGCAACCGAAGGAGGTACAGGTCGCGGTTATTGGTTAGATGCCTAAAATTAAGTACAACTAATATATCTCAAAGGTTAAGTCTTAGGGCTTAGCCTTTTCTTTTGAGATATGAATTTATTCTAAAAATAAATATGAATAAATTGGGCATACTCTAAACGAGGTGATTATTATGGAAAAAGTAAAGAACGAATTTTGTAACAAGAAAAACGAGAATAAAAACAATGAAAAAACTGCTACCAATAATCAATGGGTAAGTACCGGTAAAAATCTTTCAGATAAAAGAGAACGCCGTGATGGTCCTGGTGGAGAGAGTTTAAACAAATAAAAGATTTATTAAATCAACCGTCTTGCGGATTATCGCATGGCGGTTTTGTTGTATTAGATTAGAGGTGATCTCGAATGGAATTAACAGAAAAACAAAAACGATTTGTAGAAGAATACCTGATTGGCCTTAATGCCGCTATAATCCCCTCCCAAAGCATTGAAACAGCATTGAAAAATGCAAGCCGACACATAGACATACTTACATATAACCGCATTGTGGCTGTGGGTTTTAACAAGCTCACAGTCTATCAACAATCGGTTGTAAAAGGGGTGTGCAGTGAGCTTGTAGTATTGCACCCGATTTGCCAACACTTAGTGGGGAACTGCTGTTGTACATGGTGCCAAACGAAAACTTGTGCTTTTTAAACAGGTATAAGGACATTTTTTGTTAATAGTGTAATTGACATAATGTAATGTATATAAAAAAATATATTAAATTTGTTGATTTTTCACACAAAAGACTTGTATAGAAATAATAATTGTGATATATTAAAAGCATACATAGGGAAACAAATTCACTATGTATGCTTTTCTTTAATAAAAATAGGGACATTTATTAAAGAAAAAACATGAAAGGTGGTGAAAAGTTTAATGGAATATGTTAGTCCCTAAAATAATTATTATATTGGAGGCAATAAAAATGAAAAAGAAAAAAGTATTTGCATTAGCACTTGTATTAACTTTAATTGTTGGTCTATTCTCATTAGTACCGTCAGTAGGTGCTGTATCGGATAGGCCTGTAAAATTAATTTATGCTAAGCCTGCATATACTTCTACAGGTACAGGTGCAACAGGTTACGTTGAGATTGAAAACATTGCTTATGATAAAGAAGTAACTATTCACTATTCTTTTGATGGTAAGGAATGGTATGATTGTGCTGCTGAATATTACAAACCAACATTTGGCAATTATGAGGCTTGGACATTTGAAACAACAGGTAGAAGCCCTGTATACAGAGAAGCAATAACTGTACAGTTTTCTATTAAATACGAAGTTAATAATCAAACTTACTGGGATAACAACAACGGAAAAAATTATTCTGTATCATTAGGATATTTGGCTGGAGCTAGCTATGATTTTGGCGTTGGTGGAATCGCAGATGCTTCAGCTTCTAAAAATTCCAAAACAGATACTGTATATGGTTCACTGCAATTAAAGAATCTTGGCTATCAAAAAGATGTTAAGGTGATATATACAACTGACAACTGGACAACAACCAACGAGGTTAGTGCAAAATATGACCGTTTTACGAGTATGAATGATTCTGTTGAGATATGGAATTATTCTTATGAAACAAACCAAAATAATATTCAATACAAACTTTCTTATACAGTTAACGGAACTACCTATATCGATGACAATTTTGGTGATTATTACACTGTAAATGTATATTAAAAATTGTTTTAAATTGTAATATTTATAGCAGTAGCCTTATTTGTTATGCCCCAACCCTCATGAAGAGAGTTGGGGCATTTATTTTTTATATAGCCGTTGTATTACTTGATGTTAAAAAACTGCATATTTTGGAAGCAATTACTCAAACATTACTTAAATCCAAAGATATGTACTTGAGGTTTGAAAATACGATACAAATTATGTCGCTCGAATGCTGTGCAAAGGCATTATGCGTTAAATAAAGGTTAAACTGCTTATTATAATTTATTGTAATAAATTGTGATAGTTAGAATCCATACACCCAAACGTCAAAAATATCTTTTTATAGTGATTAGAAAAAACATTGAAATCTAAATCGATACTATTTAGACACAATAACGATTTGTTCTTTTCCTTTAAATTTTGAACCAATTCTCATATCAATGCATATACTGAGTTATCATCTCGTACAACAAGAAGGAGTATTTACTATGGATAGATCTCAGGATTATATTATTGATTCTTTGGAGCAGCATCTGTTTTTTGCGCGCATCATGAAGGAACACGCATTCTTTTTGAAGGTAGGTTTTTTGCCGCCAAATGCAGACCTTGCAAAAAAAGGCGAACATCTCATGAGAAAATTTGAAGAACTTCTCTCTCGCACAATTTCTTTGAGTGATTGTGTCGTCCGCCGTTGTGTGCTGGATTCCGGAGAAATGTTCACCGAGTTCACTGCCTCTGCTGAGCGTCAAACTCAGTGCCTTACCGGTACATTTATAAACCGTGACTTGACTGCCTCTGTAATGCGTCTAAAAGGCTGTAATTGCAATGCAAATTTGCATATTTCACAGACCCTTATGAATCAGGTGCGGCAGTTAAACCGAGATGGACTGCAACTGGTGGACTGCATTATAGATTTTAAAGAGCATATTCTGCGCGGCGTCAATTCGTGTAACCTATTTACATCAAATTATCCGCTGCTTATTGAGCATATTCTGCGTGAGGCCCGCCTTTATCGTGAACATCTGATGCGGCTGGAAGGGTTGAGTACTTGTAGCTGTCACGATCTCCGTGACAGTGAGCTATTTTGGAACCAAATTATGATGGAACACGCTTTGTTCATTCGAGGGTTGCTCGATCCAAGTGAGGATGTGTTGATTGATACGGCTGATGATTTCGCTGAAGATTACAGACGCTTGCTCAAGACCTCTGTCGCTGCCAATAACAGGATTATGTGCAGCAGAAATTCGCTTGCGCTGACCCAAAAATTCCGTGATTTTAAACGGGCAGGTGTTGAAGGAATTTCGGCATGTAAAATTCGTTCAATCATTCTTCCGCTGCTTGCCGATCATGTTCTGCGAGAAGCAAACCATTATATCCGCCTACTGGAAAATTGAGCACAGGAAATATTAGTATTCAAAATCCTATAAATTCACTCTGGCTGAGCATGCCAAAAATACTGAAACACTTGTTTAAAATATGAACTTCTGTGGTTCGATTGGTAAACAGGTGTGCGGGGGGAGATTGTAGAGAAAAAATCATATATGCGTAAGCAGATTGGCGGCAGAGAAAATTTTGCCGCCAATCTGTTTGTGTTACAGCTTGAAAATGATTTGCCAAAAGTGTACCGCAGATATGGCGAAGCATTAGTGAATAGTACTAAAGTTTTGTTGTTTTAAAAATATAAGATTAATATAATACATAAGAAATAAGTAAAAACAGTAGTTCAAATAAACTGCTGTTTTTACTTATTTTTTATGCCGATTAATTTTATATTATTATATAAATTATATATAGTCATATCTTTATTTACAATGTATTTAATATATCTGTTAATTAATTTAATAAATAACATTACTATTTTAATAATAAACATTAAAAATAAGTTGACAAACATTAATAATGGTGCTATACTAACAGCATCAAAGTCGACAATGATATTTCTAACTGTTTTTACTGGTATTTGTTATTTAATTTTATGGTTTCAGTATTTGAATTACACAGTATTAATTTTTTAATATATTTGCTATGATATATTGACATTTTTCATTATATAGTTTATAATGCTGGCTGTACTAATTGAATTAATACAATAAGTATAATTCACGTGTTCTATTAAACAAACGTTGAAAGAATATACTTCTTTATATGTTAACAGTACACATAACTGTCCTTGGAGAGGGAGATTAATAACTACTACTTTTATTTAAGGGGAATTAAAATGAAATTCAAAAAGGTAATATCTGTTGCTTTGATTTTATCAATGGCATTGTCTGCAATGGTTTTAACAGGTGCTGCTTATAATACAGATTCAGATAACGGATCTGTATATAATTCTGAAGATGATAATTATACGGCTAAAAAGCTGTCGCATACACAGCAAGGTGTAAAAACTGCTGATGGTATAGTTGACTATATAGGCAACGGTACAGTAACAGACGAAATTACAGGAGTTGGAGACCGTGCTCAAAGCTATTCATGGTCGGCATACGGTTATGGTGATTATGTATATATAGGCACATGTGCCAATGCTATGACAAATACATTAAATCTTATGAAAAGTGCACTTGGAGATTCATTTGACGAAGATATGATGAAGCTTCAGTTGAACGCAATGTTTAACGGACATTTCTTTGTTGAAGAAGATGATGGTGCTAATCCTCAGGGAATTTTTCTTAAGCTCAATGTAAAAACAGGCAAGGTTAAGCTGCTTATGTCAAAAGCAACAACAGGTACTAATTGTCTTTTCAGAAATTCAGTTGAATATAATGGAAAGCTGTATTTTTGTGGTTCTGTTAACGGTATTCCAAGTGTATATCAGGTAGATCCTGAAAATGATGATATTAAGTGTGTTTACCAAAGTATGACTTTAGCCGAATACGCACAAGCATACAAGCAGGGTATATGTGTGGGAATAAGGGGTATGTGTGTATATGAAGATAAGCTTGTTGTAAGCCTTGTTGGTCTTAATGGTGCTTATATTTGCGAAACTTCAACACCTTCTGATCCTGATTCATTTAAGGTTATTGCAGATATGGATGATTTATTCAACTACCCTGCATACCACTATTCAGACAGCATTTACGGCGGCTCGGTATGGGATATGGTTGAATTCAATAAATCTCTTTATGTAGTACTGTGTACAGGAACTCCTGATAATAAACCGGACAGTAATACAATGCAATCTTTTGCAATGGTGCGTGGTGATGTTGACAGCCAAGGAAACTGGAAGTGGACCTCTGTTGTAGGTGACCAAGAAAATTTAGATTCTAAATATACATATGGTATTGACCCTGAAAGAACAAGAAGCGGTGCAGCAAATCTTGCAGTTTATAATAATCATCTTTATATTGGTGAATACAACGACGAAGAAATTGCACTTGAAGATATTTTGTTTAGTAAGAATTGTAATTTTGTTAATGCAAATTTGGAGCAGTCAGTAAACCTTTATCGCATGGATGAAAATGAAAATATAGAACTTGTTGTAGGTGATGCAGACAATATGTTCCCTAACGGCAGTCTTACAGGCTATGGTTCGGGCTTTGGCAGAAATGAAAACCAGTATATTTGGAGAATGCAGGTTTATAACAACAAGCTTTATGTGGGTACGTTTGACACAAGCTCTTTACTTGAACCTATAGGACAGTTTACAAATGGCGACATAATTAACATGACGCCTGAAGAATGGGAAAGCCAAATTAACTATTTAGTTGAACTTATTAATCATATAAAGAATAAAAAGTCAGACCCTGATATACAAATAGATATGTCAGATGTTTCTAACGAGTTGACGAAATCTCAAAAGAAAATGGTTGTTTCATCTGTTAACAGCTATAAATCAGCGGCTTCAATAAATGAAAATGTAATGAATAAGGCTCTTGGTATAAGCACTGAGCTGGATAATATGGAAGAAAAGCTGGATGAAAAAGCTAACAAAGATTTTATTGCGGAGTATGAAAAGTTATACCAGGATTTTTCACAACTCCAAAAAATACTTCCAACTGTAATAGAAAATGCATTTGAGAAAATTATTTCAAAAGATACTATTATATCTGCAAAATCATTTATAGTATGTGGTGTGTATTTAAATCAGGCTGAAAGAGGTTTTGATTTATATGTACTTGACAAAGATATGAATGTTGAAACAGTAACAACAAACGGTTTTGGAGATCCGTATAACCATGGTTGCCGTGTCTTTGCTGTTACAAATGATGGTTTGTCGATTGGTACTGCAAATCCATTCTATGGTACACAAGTATGGTCATTAGTGAATAATTTAGAAGAGCCAACTGAACCTATTGTTCCAACTAAACCTGTAGAACAACCAACACAGCCTTCTTCTCAAGAACCGACTGAACCTATTGTTCCAACTAAACCTGTAGAACAACCAACACAGCCTTCTTCTCAAGAACCGACTGAACCTATTGTTCCAACTAAATCTGTAGAACAACCAACACAGGTTTCTATTTCTAATTCAACCAATGCTGCAACACAGGCTACGGTTAAATCTTCAGCTACAACACCAACATCATCTGGTGCAGCTTCCAATAGTAAAACAGCCAACAGTGCAAACCAAACCATGTCGGGTAAGGTGGCAACAGGCGACAATAGTACAATTATAATTTGTATTGCAATTATTATTGCTTTGTCCAGTTTGTGTGTAGCTATAAAGAAAATAAAACAATATTAAAATGTTTGTACTCTTTTAATCTTAAGTTTAAAAAGCGTTGGTATGATGTTAGCATCATACTAACGCTTTTTTATAATTACTCATATTTTATCAGGAGTAAGAATATTTTTATATTATGGTAAAAAAATAATTGTGAATACTGTGGTGATATAACGGTGAGTATCACTTTAGATAATAAAAAAGTAAATAATTGTTAAATTAATAAAATAAATTCCTACTAATTTGGTAGAATTTTCTGATAAGCTATTGAATTTATAATTTGTAGGGGTTATAATAGCTGTACAGTAATTACTAGCAGAGGAAATTTTATGAAAAATGTAGAAATTTTTACAGACGGTGCTTGTTCAGGTAATCCCGGACCTGGCGGCTGGGGTGCTATACTCAGGTACAACACAACAGAAAAAGAAATATCCGGTGGTGAGGCAAACACCACCAACAATAGAATGGAAATAACAGCTGTGCTGGAGGCTCTTGCATTGCTTAAAGAACCTTGTAATGTTACACTCTACAGCGACTCTCAATATGTGTGTAATGCACTAAAGTTGGGATGGGCTAAAAAATGGAAGTCAAACAATTGGATGCGCAATAAAAAAGATCCTGCACTTAATCCCGATTTATGGGAAAGGTTGCTGCAGCTTTATGATAAACACAATGTAACCATAGTTTGGGTAAAGGGTCATGCAGGTCATCCTGAAAATGAGCGTTGTGATAAGCTGGCTGTAGAACAGGCTAAAAAATTTGCTTAATCATTTGTATTATTTATATAGTAAGGAAGTGTTATTTTAAATGAAAAAAATATACGCAGATAATGCGGCAACAACTGCACTTTCACCACAGGTTTTAGAAGATATGATGCCTTATCTTACAACAGTGTATGGTAACCCCTCAAGTATGTATTCAATAGGGGCAGAGGCAAAAAAAGCAGTAGAATTGGCAAGGGCGGATATAGCAAATGTCATAAACGCTCAGGCCAAAGAAATTTTCTTTACTTCAGGCGGCAGCGAAGCAGACAACTGGGCAATTAAAGGTGTAGCAAATGCGTTAAAGTCTAAAGGAAAAAATCATATTATTACATCTGCATTTGAGCACCATGCTGTTTTGCATACCTGTGACGCACTGAAAAAAGAGGGTTTTGAAGTAACATTGCTTGATGTTCACGGCGATGGTTTGGTGCGTCCTGATGAGCTTGAAAGGGCTATAAAAGATACTACAGCTCTTGTAAGCATAATGTATGCAAATAATGAAATAGGAACAATTCAGCCAATAACCGAGTTGGGTGCAATTTGCCGCAAACACGGTGTTTTGTTTCATACAGATGCTGTACAGGCTATGGGTAATGTTAATATAGATGTACAAGAGCAAAATATAGATTTACTTTCTATGACAGCACATAAGCTGCACGGTCCAAAGGGTTGTGGTGCTTTATATATACGAAAGGGAATAAGACCGCAAATTTTAATAGACGGTGGCGCACAAGAGCGTGGTATGCGTGCCGGAACCGAAAATGTTGCGGGAATAGTTGGTCTTGCAAGTGCCGTAAAGCGTGCAGCGGCAACTATTGACATTCGTGCAGAAAAACTTACAAAAATGCGTAATCGTTTAATAGACAGTTTATCAAAAATTGAACGCAGCCGTTTAAACGGTGACCAAGTTAATCGTTTGCCGGGTAATATAAATATGTGCTTTGAGGGCATTGAAGGTGAGGCATTGCTGCTAAGGCTTGACCTTATGGGAATTTGTGCATCATCGGGTTCAGCTTGTACATCAGGTTCTCTTGACCCAAGCCATGTTCTTTTGGCAATTGGCTTGCCTCATGAAATTGCCCACGGTTCTTTAAGGCTGTCCTTTAGTGACGAAACTACAGACGAGGAAATTGACTATATATCAAAATGCGTTCCTAAGGTTGTAGATACGCTTCGTTCAATGTCACCTGTATGGGAACGAATAAAAAATCAAAAAAATTAAAGAAAGGTAGCGATAAAATGGCATATAGCGAAAAGGTTATGGATCACTTTGCAAACCCAAGAAATGTAGGCGAAATTGAAAATGCAGACGGCATTGGCGAGGTTGGCAATGCAAAATGCGGTGATATTATGAAAATGTACATTAAGGTTGATGACAACAAAATTACAGATGTAAAGTTTAAAACCTTTGGCTGCGGTGCAGCAATTGCAACAAGCTCAATGGCAACAGAGCTTATTAAAGGTAAAACTATTGACGATGCACTAAAGCTTACAAATAAAGCAGTTATGGAAGCTCTTGATGGTTTGCCGCCGGTGAAAGTTCATTGCTCTGTTCTTGCAGAACAGGCAATTAAGTCAGCTGTCAGCGACTATTACACACGCCTTGGTATAGACCCGACCCCAATAGTAGGTAATATAAAAGAATGTCACCACGAACATGGCTGTGGATGCGAACTGTAAATACAGCTTTTATATGCAACTTGTTATAATTTTGTTTTAATTTTCAGAGGCAGTTTTCTGCCTCTTTTATTTTGTTCTATAGCACAAATTTGTGCTGAAAATCAAATAGCTCTTATATCTACAGCACAGTATGTTAATTTGTGTAACAAAAATTTGCAATTTATTAATAAATTTATTGCAAAAAATAAAAAAATTATGTTGCACATTGGAAATTTCTGTGCTATAATTGAGAAGTCAGCAACGGGGCTGTCAATTCTGAATGTAGTACATCTGCGACGGATTTGCCTGTTGTGGATGTATTTTTTATTTTTCTAATGTTCTAATAAATTATATGTTTTTAAGGAGGTAGTATTTCAATGTCATACGTTAGCGAACAACTAGAAATACTAAAGGCAAAAAATTCAAACGAGCCTGAGTTTATTCAGGCAGCTACAGAGGTTCTGACATCACTTGAGCCTGTTTTTGAGCAGAACCCTAAATATCAGGAAAATAGTATTCTTGAAAGAATTACTGAGCCTGAAAGAGTAGTTATGTTTAGAGTACCATGGGTTGACGACAATGGTAAGGTTCAGGTTAACCGTGGTTTCCGTGTTCAGTTCAATAGTGCAATTGGTCCTTACAAGGGCGGTCTAAGACTACACCCTTCAGTAAATTTAGGTGTTATTAAATTCTTAGGCTTTGAGCAGATTTTCAAAAATTCACTTACAGGTCTGCCAATCGGCGGCGGTAAGGGTGGCTCTGACTTTGACCCTAAGGGCAAAAGCGACAGAGAAGTTATGGCTTTTTGCCAAAGCTTTATGACAGAGCTAAGCAGACACATTGGTGCTGACACAGATGTTCCTGCTGGTGACATTGGTACAGGTGCACGTGAAATTGGCTATATGTTTGGTCAGTATAAGAGATTAAAGAATGTTTATGAGGGTGTTTTGACAGGTAAGGGTCTTTCATACGGCGGTTCTCTTGCAAGAACAGAGGCTACAGGCTATGGCCTTTTGTATTTGACAGAGGAAATGCTAAAGCAAAACGGTCATGACATAAGCGGTAAAACAGTTTCTATTTCAGGCGCAGGCAATGTTGCTATTTATGCTACACAAAAGGCAACACAGTTGGGTGCAAAGGTTGTTACAATGTCTGATTCAACAGGCTGGATTTATGACGCTGAGGGTATTGACCTTGACGCAATTAAGGAAATTAAAGAAGTTAAGAGACAGCGCTTAACTGAATATAAAAACTATCGTCCAAATTCTGAATACCATGAGGGTAAATTCGACTGGTCTGTTAAGTGTGATGTTGCACTTCCTTGTGCTACACAGAATGAGCTTGGTGTAGATGACGCTAAGAGATTAATTGCTAACGGTGTTATTGCTGTTGCAGAAGGTGCTAATATGCCTACAACTCTTGAGGCTACACATCTTCTTCAAGAAAGCGGCGTTCTTTTTGCTCCTGGTAAAGCCGCAAATGCAGGTGGTGTTGCTACATCTGCTCTTGAAATGAGCCAGAACTCAATGCGTCTTTCATGGACCTTTGAAGAGGTTGACGCTAAGCTTCAGGGTATTATGGTTAACATTTTCAATAACATTGCATCAGCTGCTAAAAAATACGGTTTTGACGGCAACTATGTTGTAGGTGCTAACATTGCAGGTTTTGAAAAAGTAGCAGAAGCTATGATTGCACAGGGTGTTTAATTAACAAATTATTCCTACTTAACATATCTAAAAAAATGACTGCCTCATTTCGAGACAGTCATTTTTAATTGGTGCCTTTAGGCGTGGAAATAAACCCCCAGTTCAACTGGGGGAAGATAAAAAGCTTTAGCAAAAGAAAACCTCCGAGTATAATAGGAATGTGTTTGGCGACGCATTACCTAAATACAGGGAGGAATTTCAC
>CABRLN010000022.1 GCA_902471875.1 uncultured Clostridium sp. | reverse complement strand
TGTACATATGTGTCTGTAGAGGCCGATGTAAAGGCAGATATGTTATTTATGAATATGGACTTTTTCCAAAATAATTTGGAAACCTTTGGCGGAGTAGTAGAAACTGACAGCGAAGGCAACGGTCTTGAAAAAATAACAACATTTAAGTATAAAGGCTTATACGGTTATTAAAATAATTATATAATGTAAATTAAATAATAGGAGAGATTTTGTTAATGAAAAAAAGAGTAATAGCCTTATCAATGGTTTGTGCAATGGCAGTAACTTGTCTTGTTGGTTGTAACGATACATCTCCGGTAAGTGGTTCATCAGTTTCAAGTGTTGAAAATAGTAATGTTTCATCATCATCTTCTTCATCTTCAGGAAGTAGTAGCAGTGACAATAATGGCTATCCACAGGGTGACCCTGATTTAGTGAATAGTTGGGGATATGAATATCACCCTAGAAATGAAGGTGCAAATTATAAAATAAATACTCTATCACAGTATACAAGACCAAATGCGTATGGATTATTGAGAGTTGAAAGAAAAGTTCATGAAGATGGATATAATTATTTAATCACACAAAAAAGGAAGAATGATGGAAATATAACAGAAACAGCTACAAAATCTGAAGATGTATTTAGTACCTTTGAAAAAAAGCTGTTCCGTGGATTGGCAGAAGCTGAAAAAAATGCACTTGCGGTAAAAGAGCAAAAGTTTGAAGTAACAAGCACTGAAAATGTAAAGATAAATGAATATGACATGACAGTAACCAAGGGTAAATATAAATTTTACTTTGATTACGGTGATGATTCAGGCGATAAAAGCTATAACTTTGTAGCTTACAGTGCATTGCTAACAAACGGAACACCGGTACTATGGATGTGTTTTGACCAGTCAGAGGACCAAAGCAAAGGAAGCGAAATGGAAGACACAGCCTTAAAAATGGCGAAAACCTTACGTGAATTCGACCCTGAGGCAGAATAAATAATATAAGTCAAGCGGCGGTTAAAACCGCCGCTTTTTTCTGCATAAAAAGTATAGAAAAAATAAATAAATATGAAAAAAGAGTTGAAAAAGGAGTAAAATTGTGCTAAACTGTAGGAGTGTTAGGGGGGTGAAAGATGTTCAAGCTTGGTGACAGAACAGGTGATGTTATTCAAATGAATATATCACAGGCAGGAGACGCTTCAAATTTGAAGCACCAGAAAGGAAAGGACTTCAAATTGTCAAACGCATGTACATATGTTTCAGTAGAGGCAAATGTAAAGGCAGATATGTTGTTTATGAATATGGACTTTTTCCAAAATAATTTGGAAACCTTTGGCGGAGTAGTAGAAACCGACAGTGAGGGCAACGGTCTGGAAAAAATAACAACATTTAAGTATAAAGGTTTATACGGTTATTAAGAATAATTATAGGAGAGATTTTATTAATGAAAAAAAGAATAATAGCCTTATCAATGATATGTGCAATGGCATTAACTTGTTTGGCAGGCTGTAATGATAGCAGTACAGTAGTTAACCCATCGGTTCCTAATGAAAGTAGTAATATTTCATCATCTGCATCTTCAGAGAATAATAGTGGTAGTAATGATAATGGCTATCCTCAAGGTGACCAAGAACTTGTAAATAGTTGGGGATATGAATATCACCCTAGAATAGAAGGTGCTAATTATAAAATAAATACTTTATCACAGTATCCAAGACCAACTGCTTATGGTTTGTTGAGAAAAGAAAACGGAGTTCCTGAAGATGGATATAATTACTTAATCACAGAAAGAATGGAAGATGATTTAAATATACCAGAAAAAGCTGAAAAGTCTGACAAAGTATTTAGTACCTTTGAAAAAGAGCTGTTCCGTGGATTGGCAAAGGCAGAAGAAATTGACCTTGCATCAAAAGACCAAAAGTTTGAAGTAACAAGCACTGAAAATGTAAAGATAAATGAATATGATATGACAGTAACCAAAGGAAAATACAAGTTTTATTTTGATTATGGCGATAATAAAGGTGACAGAAGCTATGACTTTGTAGCCTACGGAACACTGTTAACAAACGGAACACCAGTACTATGGATGTGCTTCGACCAGTCAGAGGACCAAAGCAAAGGAAGCGAAATGGAGGACACAGCCTTAAAAATGGCAAAAACCTTACGTGAATTTGACCCGGAAGCGGAATAAATAATATAAGTCAAGCGGCGGTTTTAACCGCCGCTTTTCTCTATAGAAAAAACATACAAAAAATAAATAAATGTAAAAAAAGAGTTGAAAAAGGAGTAAAATTGTGCTAAACTGTAGGAGTGTTAGGGGGGTGAAAGATGTTCAAGCTTGGTGACAGAACAGGTGACGTAATACAAATGAACATATCGCAAGCAGGGGACGCATCAAATTTGAAGCACCAGAAAGGAAAGGATTTTAAACTTTCAAACGCATGTACATATGTGTCTGTAGAGGCCGATGTAAAGGCAGATATGTTATTTATGAATATGGACTTTTTCAAGGGAAATTTAGAAACCTTTGGCGGAGTTGTAGAAACTGACAGCGAAGGCAACGGTCTTGAAAAAATAACCACATTCAAATATAAAGGTCTGTATGGCTATTAATATATTATTAAAGAGAGGTTAATTATTAAATGAAAAGTAAGAAAATAATAGCTTTATCAATGGTTTGTGCAATGGCATTATTTAAATACGAACTAAGTTATTGAAATTTTAATTAAGCTTTTAGTTTAATTAAAATTTTTATTTGCAAGCGAATGTGATTTACAGTCACATTCGGATAAAAATATTAATAAAGAGTAAAAATGGTATTGAAAATGTTAAAAATTTGTTGTATAATGTCGATAAAAGGGTATTGCTCTAAAAATCAAGTATGTTTTTTAATATTTTAGCGGTAAATAAAAGCGGCTTCACTAAAAATATCACAAGCAAGGGCGTGAAAAAATGAGGGTAAAAGAAAACAGAGGGTCGGCAACAATAGAAGCAGTTGTTTCGTTTACAGCATTTCTGTTTGTAATTTTTACAGTCTTAGGCGTGGTAAATTATTGCCGTGCAGAGGCTATGATTTCAAGTGCTGTTAATGGTGCAGCTAAAGAGTTGTCACAATATTCGTACCTATATAAAATGAGCGGCTTAAGCAAGCTTAACAATGCAATATCAGATGCAGGTGATGAAGGAGTAGAGCCGCTTAATGGTGTAGCAAACACTCTTGACAGTCTTTACAAAGCCTTTTCTGATGTTAAGCAAGACGGTCAATCTATTATTGATGATGCAAATTCAATTAAAGTTGACAATGCTATTGAAGATAATCAGGGACATATAGATAATATTAAAAATACTATTGACGGGCTTCCTGATGGTTTAGAAAATATTGACCAAAACTTAACCCAAACAGAAGACCTGTTTAACCAAATAAAAGAAAATCCTAAGCAATATATGAAGTGCTTAGTAGCAGTTGCCGGAAGCGAATGTGTTGACTTGGCAAAGTCTTACCTTATTGCTGCTCCTCTTTCAAAGGCTTTTACCTTAAAGCATTTTGACAGCGGCGACCAATCAGCTGACGATGTTCTTAAAAATTTGGGTGTTGTAGATGGCGAAAGCGGACTTAATTTTAATATGTCAACTATTTTTACAAACCCTTATCCAGACGAAATACACATAGTTGTATATTATAAGATAAAATTATTTAACTTTTTTGGCAATGACTTTGGCGAGGTTACAACTTGTAAAGAAGCTGTTGTTCGTGCGTGGCTAAGTGGCGATGCAGAAATGAATAATCCTAATTCCGCAGCTACTGAGCCAGCCACCGAAGAGGCTACTTCTTATTGGGAATTAAGCTCAAAACAAAGAGGAAAGACCATTACCGAACTTGAGCGTGAAAGACTAAAGGGTGAAGGAAATTACTCTCATGTAAATTATTTTGATTCATACAACAGAGCAAATAATGAATTTTTTCAAGTGCATTCAATAGATGTTTATTGTAATACATATTCAAATCCCAGCCAGCTTAAAAGCGCAATTGTAGATTACTGCAAAACATTTAAAAATGACATGAACAAGGTTGGCAGTGAAATAAATGTATTTAACAGTTCAGGTGTTTCAGAAACAATACATTCTGACACATCTTCACGTAAATTAACAATGATAATTGTTATACCGGACAATTCAAATATAGACAGCGGTGTAATTGACAGTGTAAAGCAGCAGTATCCTGATATGAATATTGTTGTTAAAAACGGTTACGGAGTATCGCCAAATCAAAACCAAAGTTAAAATTAACATTATACTTAGAGGTAGTTATATGGAAATAATTAAATGGATAGTTGCAGTTTTTATTGCAGTGATTTGTGCGTTTTTGGGCGGCCTGTATATAAACTACTATGTTCACGGTAAAAAAAAGCTAAAAATTGAAAATGTAAAAAAATGTATTAAAAATAAAAAATATATTCTTTACTTTTTTGCATCGTTTTTTATTGGAATGCTTATATTTACAGTTGGCGTCTTATACGGAATAAATCTTTTACAGTCATTCGTAAATATGCTGACAATATTGTGGATTATGCCAATAGTTTATTTGGACTATAAGTACAAAATTATACCTAACATTTTTATTATAATAGGACTTGCTGCTTGGGCATTACTTTTTATTGTAAAAGTTATATTCGGTTACAGAGATTTAATTAATGAATTAAAGTTTTCTGGCTTTGGTTTGTTGCTTGGCGGTGGAATACTTTTGCTTAGTTACTTTGTATCTAAGCATGGCATAGGCATGGGCGATGTTAAAATGTATTCTGTTATTGGTCTTATATATGGTTTTAACAATACCTTTTCAATTTTAATTGTAACTTTATTTGCTATGTTTGTAACAGGTATTGTAATGCTTATTACAAAGAAGGCAGACCGAAAATCATCTTTACCAATGGCACCGTTTACAGGGCTGGCTCTTTTGTTTTGTTATTGTATTGGAATTTAGGAGGAAACAATGAAGTCTAAAGTTTTAGCAATAATCATTTTTGTTGTATTAGGTGCAGCGTCTGCTTTTAGTGTTTATTCATCTTCTGACAGAATACAAAGTGAATATGATAATAATATTGCAATGGCAAGAAAAAATGCTAAAGATGATATCCCATATGTTTCTATAGACTATTATAAAAAAGCTCTTAGCATAAAAAATGATGATGAAGAAATTTATAAGGAGTATTTAACTCAGTTAAATAAATTTGACGAAAAATTGTACAAACAGGCTTTAAACGAATATTCGTCTATATTTTCAAATTCTAAAAATGCATACGAAGTTTTAGCAAATGGGTATTACACCGATATGCAGTATAAAGAGGTACTGGATGTTTATAACACAGCAAAAGAAAAGGGAATAACAAGTGATGTGTTAGAGAAATTAAGAAAAGATTCTATATATAAATTTAATTTTTTAAAAACCGGTTTGCAGTCTGCAAAAAAATATATTGGCGGATATTCGCTTGTGCAGGTAAACGATAAATGGGGTTGCCTTAATAATAAGGGCGCCTATGTGTTAAGTGCAGATTACGATGAGGTGCAAATGTTTGTTGCAGAAACAACTCCTGTAAAAAAAGACGGTAAATGGATTATTGTTAATGATAAAGGCTACAAGGTAGCGGTTCCAAGTAAACAGGTTGAATATTTAGGCTTTGCTAACCAAGGTATGGCAGTTGTTAAAGATAATAAAAAGTACGGCTATGCTGATTCTGAGTATAATATTCCTGACAAGCTTCCATGGGATTACGCTTCAAATATTAAAAACGATGTTGCCGCAGTTAAAAAAGACGGCAAATGGTGCCTAATAGACAAAAATCAGAAACAAATTACCGAATTGATATATGATGATATTAAGCTTGACGAATATGATTGCTGTATTAGTAACGGAATTATATTTGCTAAACAAGACGGTAAATATATAATGCTTGATAATAATGGAAAAAGAGTAGGAAAATTAAGTTTTGACGATGTTCAAATGTTTGAAAGCGATAACCCTGCTGCGGTTAAGGTGAACAATAAATGGGGGTATGTATTTAAAAATGGTACATACGCTGTAGAACCAAAATATACTAAGCCTGTAAAATCTTACAGTATTAATATTGCCCCATTTTATGACGGCAGCAAATGGGGGTATATGGACAGTGAAGGAAAAACTGTTATAGAACCCCAATTCAACGATTGTTTTGCTTTTTCAGATGACGGTATTGCCGTGGTAAAGCAAGGTGAAAGCTATTCGTATATAAAGCTGATTGTATATAGCTAATGGAGGTAAATTATAATGAACTGTACATTTGAAAATAATGGTTCCGGTACGTTTATGGTGTACGAATTGTCGGCTAATGAAAAGTTAGACACATTTAGCTACGGAATGATGAGTAATAATAACATTAAAGGGTTAGTTCCTTTAATATTTACACAGTTAAATAATACAAAGCTTTTAAAATATAATATCTCTTCAAAAATCACTTTAAAGCAGTATTTTGATAATGTTGTTAATAAAAATGACTTATTAAGTATATTTTTAAGTATTGCAGAATCAGTAATAGATGCCGAAGATTATATGTTAGAGCCTTCATGCTTTTATTACGATGAAGAGTATATATATATTAACCTTAGCAACAAAACAGCAGATTTAATTTGCTTTCCTGTTATACCAAAACTTAGCAGTATGTCTTTGTGTGATTTTTTAAAAAAAGTAATGATAAACACACAATTTAATCCTGCTGAAAATACAGACTATGTGGCAAAAATTATTAGCTTTTTAAATAAAAGCAATACCTTTTCTGTAAATGATTTTAAAGCGCTTATTAACGAACTTTTATCAGGAGATACTACAGTACAAACAGGCAATGTTAATGCAGAAGTTAACAATAATAATTCCCAAAATATACCTATAAATAATAATATTAATAACAATAATGCACCTGTGGCTGCTCCACAACAAGCTAATAATGCAAGTATGAACGGTCAAGCTGAAAATAATATGCATTATGGTAATACAATGAATAAACCTGTGCAACCGGTTAATTCAAATAATATTAATACTGCTAATAATTTTCAACAACCTGTTGCTCAGAAAAATAAAAAAGAAAAAAAATCGCATTTTTCCCTGTTTGGCGGAAACAAAAAGGATAAATCGAAAAAGGGCAAAGATACTTCAAAGGCAAAGCAAAAAAATACAAATAATAAGGTGATGTCACCTTTTGATAATAATATGCCAAATAATATGCCAAATAATATGTCGAATAATATGCCAAATGGTAACACAGGCGCCAACAATATGCAGGGTAATAACTTCAATGGCAGTATGCCGGGTAACGCAAACAATGCAAATCAAGGTGTAAATCAAAACTACAGTCCAATGCCTGCTTTTGCTGCTGCAAATAATTCTGAAAAAAATAATGTACCAATGAATAGTGCGGCTGCACAAAATGTTAATTTTAATAATTCTCAATATATGAGCCCTGCACCTGCCGGTAATTTTGGTGATACTATTGTTTTGGATAACTCTACCAGTGCTGAAACAACAGTGCTAAATGCAGAACCAAATAATTCAGGCAATAACGGTGCTGCTCAAACACAGACTCAGGCTTATTTGATAAGAACGAAAAATAGTGAAAAAATTATAATAAATAAATCAGTATTCAGAATTGGAAAGGAGAGAAGCTTTGTAGATTATTGTATTAGCGATAATACATACATAAGCGGAGCTCATGCTACTATTTTAAAAAAAGGTGAGCATTACTATATTCTGGATAATAACTCCAGAAACTTTTCATATGTTAACGGAAAACAAATTGTAGGTAGTACAGAGCAAATATTATCATCGGGTGACAGATTATTGCTTGCTAATGAAGAGTTTGTATTTTATGCAATATAATTAAACAGGTGAAATTATGAATTTTATAACAGCGGCTCATACCGACATAGGTATAAAAAAGAAAACGAATCAGGATTCGGCATTGATTATGGAGGCTGAATCAAATGTGGGTAATATATTACTGGCTGTTATTTGTGATGGAATGGGCGGTCTTGCCAAGGGCGAGGTTGCCAGTTCTGCTTTAATACAAGCTTTTGCAGATTGGTTTGAACAGGAGCTTCCTAAAAATCTTCTTCAAAATAATTTAAAGGAGTATATTTTTAACTCCTGGAGAGATATTGCTTTTAGGATAAATTATAAAATATCAAACTATGGACGTGCACAAGGCATTAAATTAGGCACAACCCTGGTTGCAGTATTGTTTGTAAAGTCGGAATATTATATTATTAATATAGGTGATTCTCGAGTTTATTGTTTATATGACAATATTTATCAGTTAACTAAAGACCAGACCTTTATCCAGCGGGAAATGGATATGGGAAGAATGACGTATCAAGAAGCAATGACAAGCCCTAAGCGCAGTGTATTACTTCAATGTGTAGGTGCAAGTAATTGCATTGAACCTGCTTATTATTCGGGAACAGTAACCAGCGGGCAGATTTTTATGCTATGCTCAGATGGTTTTAGACATGTTGTAGGTGAACAGGAATTATACGAAAACTTAAATCCTAATGTTTTGACAAATGAGCAAGTTATGTTGGATAGAGCAATTTATTTAACGGAATTAAATAAATACCGACAGGAACAGGATAATATTTCGGTTATATTAATCAGAGTTGATTGAGAGTGGAATTATGCTTGAAATAGGTTCTATAATAGATGGAAAGTATAAAATACTAAATGTAGTTGGCAAGGGCGGTATGAGCGTTGTTTACCTTGCCATGAACGAAAAGGCAAATAAACAATGGGCAATTAAAGAAGTAAGAAAGGATGGAATGCAAAATTTTGAGGTTGTAAAACAAAATCTTATTGTAGAAACCGACCTTTTAAAAAGATTAAAACATCCACATTTGCCAAGTATAATTGATGTTATTGATAGAGACGGTACCTTTCTTATTGTAATGGATTATATAGAAGGCAATCCGTTAAGTAAGGCACTAGAAACAGAAGGTGCCCAAAACCAAGAGGATGTAATTGAATGGGCTAAGCAATTGTGCGATGTATTGGGATATTTGCATTCAAGAAAACCGCCAATAATTTATCGTGATATGAAGCCGTCTAATATTATGTTAAAACCTGATGGTAACGTAATGCTAATTGACTTTGGCACAGCACGAGAGTATAAGTCTGACAGTATTGCCGATACAACGTGTCTTGGAACACAAGGCTATGCTGCTCCTGAACAATTTGGTGGGCAAGGTCAAACAGATGCCCGTACTGACATATATTGCTTGGGTGCAACACTTTACCATTTGGTAACAGGACATAACCCTTGTACCCCACCGTACGAAATGTACCCTATACGTCAGTGGAATCCAATGCTGTCGTCAGGGCTTGAAGAAATTATAATAAAGTGTACTCAGCGAAACCCAAATGATAGGTATCAGTCTTGTGCTGAACTTCTGTACGAGCTTGACCACTATACCGACCTTGATATTGAAAATAAAAAAATACAGTCTTTTAAGTGGAAAATGTTTTTAACCTCTGTAATACTTATGTTTGTAACACTTTTTACAGGCATAGGATTAGGTATTGCCTTAAATATGCAAATATCTTCTACATATGATTCATATATGAGAAAAGCAGACAATGCAAGCAGTCCGGAAACACAGCTTGAATATTATAAAGAAGCAATTAAAATAGAGCCTTCAAAATCAAACGCATATATAGCACTTCTGACAAATTATTTAAGTGATGCAGTCTTGTCTGAAGAAGAGTATAGAAACTTAAGAAAAATAATATATGAAAATGAAGAAATCCTTATGGCCGGTGAACCAGAGATATATGCCGATGAAATAGCTTTTCCTATAGGTCAGGCACTATTTTTTTCAGATGATTCCGATGGCGATTCAAACGAAAGAAAAAAAGACTCTGTAAAATGGTTTAAACGTGTTTTGGAGATAAAGGGAGAATCCGGCGAGGACCAGGCAACAGTTCGTTCAAAGAAATTGCTGGCAATGGCTGAGAACTATTCTAAAATTCCAAATGAGCCGGGAAGCAATATTGACAAATATGGAGATGAAGCAGGAGTTAGTCCCAAAGATTACTGGAATGAGTTGCAGGAATTAATGAATATGGATTGGCTGACTAAAACAGACAATAATTATGGTAATTCCAAAATGGCGCTTATTGTATATAGATATGTGGCGTCAGAATTAGCAAGCCGGGACAATTTCTTTTTTAGTGAGGGCAGTGACATTACTGTTAATGACTATAAAAAAATGAAAGCATTGTTAAGCCAAAAAATAGAAGAAGCTAAAAAGAAGGATTCTTCAAACAGCTTAACCCAATTGTACGAAAGTGCTTGTGTAGCCTTGGAGCATGTAGATAATACAATAAATACACATGCTTGAACACAGCACAAATAATAAAAATATGGCAGGGGGTAACTAAATGGACAATACAGAAGAATTTTTTTCTTTGCTAAGTACTTGTTTTAATATATGTATAGTACTTTCTGTTTTATTTTTTATTCTTGCTATAGTTCTGTTTTTTTTATTTGATATAAGAACAATTTTTAATATACGAACAGGACGGGCAAAGAAAAAGACTATTAGTGAAATGCAGGCTGCTAATAATAAAACAGGCAGAATGAAAGAAAATGAAAAAAAGCCCGACTTAAATGAAAGCGATAACGAAACTGAGTATTTAACCAATATTAATTCAGATAACAATTGTCAGCAACAAGCATTATCAAAGCTTAAAATGGCTCAAACCGATATTTTAGAAAAAAAATATGCGCCAACTGATATTTTAGACAACAGATATAGGAAGGATGACTATTTATCAGCTTCTAATCCAACTACACCTCTTACTCAAGAAAAGAGTACAGAAAATAATAATGGTGCTGGCAAGGCAGGTTTAAATTTTGAAGATAAAAGCTTTAAGATTTCTAAAAAGGTTGTCATTGTTCATACAAACGAGACAATTTATTAATGTATGTCTAAAAGCCTAAAACATACTATAAGGCATTTTTGTTATACTGTGTTGTATTTTGAAATAATAAAAATTGCCTTATTTTTATTGTATTTATTATTATGTACAGTATTAATGAAAAATAGGAGTGGCTGTATTGAGCAGTAGTAAACTAATAAAAATAATTATAACAATGCTTTTTATATCGTCCTTTTCCATATTGCTTGCTTTTGCAGGTGATTATGGTGGAGGAATGATTGATATTATTTTTGCATATGCTACAGGAATATTATTTTGGGTAATGCTTATTTTAGCGTACTTCTTATTTGGTGTTTTGAATTTAAAAAGAAAAAAAGAGCTTAAAATAAAATCGTTTACAATAAAACAAATAGGCCTTTTTAGATTTTTCTCAAATACTTATGCCAAAATATTTGATATATTGTTAATTGTTTTTTTGCTTCTTACTATTGTGTTTTTTATTGTTCCTGTGTTTAACCAGGCACTGTCAGTTATTTTTTTGTCATGTTTTTTATTCTCCTTGCACATGCATGGAATATTAAATGGAGTAAATTATAAATACATATTTGAAGAGGGAGGCAGTAATAATGAATAAAATTAAATTTATTGTACAAGCTCAGAAAGCTGTAGCGTCAATTTTATCCTTATTAATTTTATGCAGTACAATGTCTGTAATTCATGTTTCTGCAGATAATACGTATAATTTTTCAGACGGAACGTTTCCTGTGGAAGCCACAGATAATATAGTACCTACAGAAGCGACCCAGAAAGCAACAGAAGAAATAGCTTCTACAGAAGCAACCGAACAGGAAACCTCTGTAATGCCAACAGAGCCGGCAACAGAGCCTGAAACAGAACCTGCATTAACAACAAACCTTCCTAACGGAATAACTGCCGAACTATGTGCATGTAAAATAGAAGGTAATATAGGCAACAGACCGTTTATAAAGGATGGCGAGTTATGGTGCTCTCAAATGATACCTTTAGAGTTAAAGATAAATAGTACCAACAAATTAAATGTACTGAAATTGTCATTAAACAATGAAAACGGCAATATTGATATTAATGATGATTGTCTGAAATATATAAGTGTTGGTGATTATTATTATAACGTATTAATAAGTAATATTAAAGACAACAGTAACAGGTCTATTCAAAGCGGAAAATATCAATTAACAGTTAATTTATCTAATAACGAAAGTTTTGCTATTGCAACTATTAATTTTGACTGTATTGCACCAATAATAACAAATGTCAGCTATAGCCCTGCGTCGGGATATGATTTAAAGCTTGTCGATTTTGAACACGGAGCAGGATTATATTCAAATGGCGATACTATTGTTACGATAACAGCATATGATGAACAATTTTCCAGCGGATTGTCTGATATATTATTATTTACAGATGATGATTCAGAAATGGTTAGTATTAAGCCTTATACACAAAGCATAACCACAACTGTTAATAATGATGGCGGTGTGTATTATCATAAGTCTTTTATTTTAAATTCAAGAGAAAAACCGTACAATTTAAAAGCACATGCTGTTGATGGTGTTGGAAATACTCCTCATAGAATATTATCAATTTGGTACACCAGCTTACAGAAATATAATGATTATGTAAATGTTGAATGTACGGCTAATAATGGTAATAAGAAAATAGAAAATAATTATGAGCTTATTGTTAATAGTAATGCTACAGATGATACAAAAACAAATTTACATATTGAAAATATGAATAATGTCAAGCAAATTGACGATAAGTTTTATTGCAGTTCACCTGTAAAAATTCTGTGCGATATACAAAATAATGTATTCGGTTTGCAGAATGCTGACAATATTAAAGTAACCAAAGGCGGGGTTGACTGTGACTTTACATTAAATAATGAAAGTAAAAGTGAAAATGGAAAAATAATTAAACAAAGGATAACAATTAATACTGAAGAAACATTGTCTAAAGGAAACAATATTTATACAGTAAGTGTTAAAGATAACTTTGGTATTGAAAAGCAAAGTACCATATCAATTTGCTATGATACTACTCCGCCTACAGTTGACTTTGCAAACGTGAAGTATTATGGAATTAATGATAAGCCTGTTGAGGATATTGGTAAATGGCAGAAAAAAGTTCAAATTATGATACCTTTTTTAGAGAAAGAAAGCGGAATAGAAAAGGTTGAGGCATATTACAATGATACTTTGTATGCAAGTACTGAGGAAAACGGTAAGGTAAAAATAAATACTGTTAAAATTGAAGACAAAGAGTATTATTGCTTTGATGCCGAAGAAAATTCAGAGCATAAATATAAAATTGTTGCTACTAACTATGTGGAAAAGAAAAGCAATGAATTTACTACCCCAAGCATTAAGGTTGATAGTGAAGCACCTGAAATTGAAAATATAAGATATAACGGCGAAGAACACCCTAAATGGACAAATGGTGAGGTTAATATTACTTTTGATGTTGTTGACAACCTTAGCGGTGTGGGCTGTGTGCTTGTTGACGGTAAATTTGTCAGTGGTAGTTTTGACAATGGTAATAATAAAAAGGCTACTTTTTCTTACACTGTAACTGAAAAAGATATTGACAAAAAACTTCAAATAGAGCTTATTGATGGAGCATCAAATGGTGGCAATAAGCGTATTGTCAGCACTGAAAATATTTGTATAGACAACACCTCCCCTGAAATAGTTTCGTTTGACTTTGAGTCAACTGCAACAATGGCAGACAAGGTGCTGAATTTCTTAACCTTTGGTATTTATTCAAATGATGAAGTCAAGGTAACGGTTAGTGTCTTTGACAATGCACCGTCATCAGGTATAAAAAATATTATATTAAAAAATAATGGTTCAGAAATTGTGTCACAAGAATCTGTGCAGAAAAATGGTGAAGTATTTAAAAATACATTTGTTCTTGAAAAATTAGATTCTATATATAATTTGTCTGCATATGCAAAAGACGCAGCCGGAAATTTCAGCGATGAAAAGACAGTAAAAGAAATTGGCGGTTCTGTAATTGTTGCCGGTGAAAAAACTACAATACCAGCAGGTGTACTTGAAGATGTTGTTTCAACAAATAAGCCTCCTATTATAGGTGACATTAATATTACAGAAGGCAGTAATAAATATACAGGCACTGGCAGTAATGTGTGGTATTCCTACAATAGTATTTCATTTCAATTTTTAGTAGAAGATGAGCTTTCAGGATTAAATTTAGATGATTCAATTGCTATTACTTTTAATGGTACAGATGTTACCGATAAGGCTGAAATAACTTCGTCAACAAACACTCAAGGTAAAAAAATCATAAAAAAAGATGTAGTCTTATCCATTAATACAGATTTATTAGCGGAAGGAGAAAATACACTTTCAGTTTCTGCAAAAAATAACAGCGGAATTGTTGAAGTTAAAACTAAAAAGGTTTTCATTGACAATACGCCGCCAAGTATTAGTGAATGGGAAATTAAAGAGAATAACGGGGTTAAGTTTTACAAAGAAGGAAATAAAGCTTGGTATTCAGGCGATGTAACCTTGTTGTGTAAAATTACAGATGATTATTCAGGGGTAGATTCTTGTAAGGTAGAATTTAAAAATGCTTCTTCTGATTGGACAGAAATTAATTGCTATACAATACAGAAAAGTTTAAACGAATGGACAGTAAATCTCGACACATCAAAGCTGCCGTTAGGTCTTTATTCCGATGGTGAGAATTGTGTAAGAATAACTGCAAAGGATAAGGTTAGCAACAGTACAACTGATGAACATAAAATTGCTTTCTATCGTGATACCCAACCTCCTGTTATTAATTCCTACGAAATTAAAAGTGCAGAAACAGCTGTAGATAAAGTATTAAATCTTCTTACATTTGGTATTTATACAAACAGCGATATAATGGTTACAGTATATGCAAGCGATGAATCACCTTCATCAGGAGTAGCAGACATTCAGCTTGAAACTGATAATAATCAAAAAATAATCGGAAGTAATTTTAAACGTAATGACAATGAATGCAGTAAGCAGTTTAGAATACCGTCAAACAATGAAAATTATGTTTATCATTTAACGGCTTCTGCAACTGACAACGTAGGTAACGGTCAAAGCTACCCTGTTAGAAATATTAAAGGTACTGTTATAGAAACAGCTAACGGTGTTGAACTTCCTGCAAAAGAAATACCTGCTAATACAGTAGACGAGTTAGTGGTTAATGAAAATAACAAACCTAAAATTACTCAATATAGTACAAGTAATAATGGCAGCCAAGAATATGCAGAGGGTGAAAAATACTGGTATTCAGAAGGTGCAATTAATTTTAACTTTACAGTAAGCGACGAGTTGTCAGGTTTAAATAAATACCCTGTTATTTTTAAAATTAATAATAAAAAGTATGAGATTAAAGATAATACGGGTTCTGTAGAGAATAACTGCTTTAAATGGACTGTGACAGATGAACAAAGCGATACAGTTTCAGCCAAAATTATAAAAAAGACTATAACTGCTACTGTGAATACAAGCTTATTTCAGCAGGGAAGTAATTCAATTGTAATTAATACAAGAAATAATAACGGAAATTACAGTGAAGATTTTGTTAAAACTGTATATGTTGACACAATACCGCCAACAGTTGACAGCTTTTACATTACCTCGGCCGAATCAACGGCAGACAAAATTTTTAGTTTCTTGACATTTGGTATTTATCACAATAATGCTATTAATATTACAGTTAAAGCAAGTGACGGAAACGATAAGTCTAAATCATCAGGCTTAAATGAAATTACACTGTATTCTAACGGCAAAAAGCTGGTATCAAGCAAAGTAAACACACAGGGAGAATATACTTATACACTACATTCTGAAGAGCAGCTTTCTAATATTACTGCCAGTGTTACTGATAAGGTATCTAATACAAGTGCTAAAACAGGACTTAAGGACAATAATGTAAGAACAACCGTTAATGCGGCTAATAGTTCAGAATTTGCCAACATTAGCTTTGACAGCACTTTAGAAATTGTGTCTACAAAGAAAAAGCCGGCAATTAATAGCTTGACATCACGGGCCAATAGTGGAACTAATCGTTATGTTGATGCTAACAATCGTGTGTGGTATTCAGGAAATGCAACCTTCTCATTTAATGCAGAAGATAAGATTTCGGGTATTTATTCTATTAAGGCAACATTAAATGGTGCAGATATTATTTGCAGAGATTCAGACAATACAGTAGTGCCTAATAACTATGTTAAATTAGGCAAAAAGGTAGTATCAAAATATATTACGGTTAATACTGCCAATGCCACCAATTATGTTGAAGGTAAGAACACACTTAAAGTTACTGTTACAGGTAATAGCGGTAACAGCATTACAAAGGAAATAACTGTTTTTAAGGATACAACGGTTCCTTGCAATTATTCCTTCAGCTTTACAAATACATCAAAATACAGCCAAAACACAGTATCACCAACCAAGGTAACAGAAACTGATTACGGTTATTATTTTACGTCAGATACTTACGTTACGGTTTCGGCATTTGATGCACTGTATATGGATAATAATGATTTGGGAAGACCTGTCGGTACAACAAACGATATGGGTTCAGGAATTAATTTTATTCATTTTTGGTTAGTTGACCAAAATGGAAAAATTACTGACTATGGTAACCAAAAGGTTAATGCAAATAATCAGGCACAGTTTTTGGTACAATCAGGCTTTAAGGGCAAAATTTATGCATATGCAGAGGATAATACAGGCAATAATATTGTAAACAGGTGCAATGGTTATGGTTACCAGCCATATGGTGTTATTTTAGAAACACAATCTCAGCATGACAATTCTACTGAGAAGCACATTGCTTTTACAAGACCTGCTACAACTAAACGTGACACTGACCAAAATCCGCACGACCTATATAACACAACAGTACCGCTGAACATATGTATAAGAGATTCATATGCAGGCATTGCAGAAGTTTATTATAAAATAACCTCTTCTGTTGGTGAAATACCAGAGCAAGAAATTAAAATTGACAATAAAGGTAATGTTAACAAAACAGACGATATTGTGTGGAAAAGTCAAATGGTAGGAAACCTTGTTACAGAACTGAGTTCAACCATTAATGTAGCGTATAATAGCAATAACATTAATGTTGAAGTAACTATGATAGACCGTGCAGGAAATGTAAGCAAAAGTACTGACACCTTCAGTATAGACACCACTGCACCTACCATGAAGGTTACATATTCAGAAACCGGTAATACTGCGTCAAACGGTTTTTATAATGTAAATCGTACTGCTACAATTGTTGTTACCGAGCGAAACTTTGTTGCCGATGATTTAAATATGCTTATTACCGGTGATAATTCAGGAGAGGTTAAAATCAGCAATTGGACTGTTTCTCAGGGTACAGGCAATAGAGATAACACAACATATACTGCAACCGTTTTGTTTGATAAAGACGGTGATTATGTGGTTGATATTACCTGTAAAGATGCTGCTGATAATAAAGCCGCAAGTATATCTAAAGAATCATTTACTATTGATAAAACAAAACCGACAATTAATGTTTCATACGACAACAATTCGGCACAAAATAAAATTTATTATAGTAAAAAGCGAACAGCAACTATAACGATAAATGAACACAATTTTGATAGTAGTAAAGTCAATATAAAAATTGATGCCAAAAAGCCTGACAACAAAACCAATGCCGAAACACCAAAGGTTTCAGACTGGACTAACCAAGGCGATATTCATACTGCAACGGTAACTTTTTCTGAGAATGGCAGTTACTCATTTAGTATAGAATGTACAGACAAGGCAAACAATAAGTCGCAAACAGTTAAAGAAGCGTTGTTTTATATTGACAAAAAAGCGCCTGTTGTAGAAATTACTAATGTTGAAGATGAGACTTCTTACAACAACAAGGTTATTCGTCCTGTTATAAAAATTAGTGATAACAATTATATAAAGGGCGGCTACTCGGCAACAATTAGTCGTATTGATATTAATGCCCAAAATAATCAAGCAAGTGATATTAAATATACGGCTGTTGAGAATGATAACGGTGCAACTATTACTTATGATATTAAAGATGGCTTTGACTATGACGGCATTTATACCCTTGAGGTTTATGCAGCTGATAAAGCAGGAAACAAGAGCAAAACTGAAAAAATAACATTTTCGGTAAACCGCTACGGGTCAACATTTAAGTATAGTGATTCGGTTGATAAAACCTTAAAACAGTCACTTGAAACAGGTTATGTTCAAAAGGTTAATAAGGATATTACTATAGAAGAAATAAATGTAGATTCTGTTAGAGTTAAAAATGTGTCAGTATCTTGTGACTCTGTTGTGCGTGATTTGGAAAAGGAAAAGGATTATACGGTAGAACAAAAGGGAGAGACAGGCACTAACAAATGGTGCAGTTATGTATATACAGTAAAAGCATCTAATTTCTCGAAGGACGGCAGTTATGTATTAACCATTGAAACTGTTGATGAGGCACAAAACGATGTTACTAACCGTGCGCCTGTAAAGGGCAATCCGCACCAGCTGCCAATTAATTTTATTATTGACAGTAAAAGTCCGTCTATTATTATTTCAGGCTTTGGTGAAGACGAAAAAATAGAAACTGCTTCTGATGGAAGTAGAATTTACAATTTTGGGTCAAATAAAATGTTTGAAGAAAGCAGTAAAAATGTAAAAATAACAATTGAAGATCCAAACCTTGTAAATAGCAATAACACAAAGCTTGAAAATAACAGCGACCTGTCAGATGTTTATAAGATAAAACTTAACAATAAGGAGTTATCCGCTGAAAAGGAAGAATATAAGGTTGACTATGAGAATGTACTTTCGGGTGAAATTACGGTTGAGTTAACTGTTAAGGGTACTGAAAACAAAGATGGTCAAAACCTTGAGGTTGTAGTTTATGACCTTGCCGGCAATAAAAGCTCCGGTGTTGTTGAAAACTTTACTTTATCAGCTACATTGTTAATGATGTTTTTTGCAAATACGACTTTAGTTGTTATAACATTTATAATAATTGGATTACTGCTTACAGGCGTCATTATTATATTAATCAAAAAAAGAAAAAGCAAAAAGCAATAATAGTGGTAAAACAGATAGAACTTCTTTGTTAACAGTATAATACTAATATCTGTTAACAAAATGGAAAAAACTTATTATAGATTTTTATTTCAAAATTAAATCTTACAAAAAATGGCTTAAACATTATGTTTAAGCCATTTTTATTTGTTATTCTGTAACTAATTCTTTAATTTCTACTCTTTTTATCTTGCCTGAAGCAAAGTAAGAAAACAAGAAAAAGCAAATGCATATAATTGAAATTGGTAGAATAAAGGTTTCTGCCGTAAAGTCAACAATAAAGTTTGTAATGCCTATATTTTTCAGCAGGGTGCTTAACAGCTTGCCCGACAAAATTGTGCTTAACAAAGTGCCTATAGCCGAGCCAATTATAGAAATTATTAAAAATCTTACTGCCGGTATTATATCCTACATGGTGTTTTGTTTCTGTGTAATTAGCTTTCATTTGGTATTTCCAGTATATATCCTACGCGGTGTTTTGTTTTTATGTAAACGGGGCGTGCAGGGTTATCCTCAAGCTTTTCTCTAAGCCAGCGAATATGAACAGTAAGAGTTGACGGTTCAACAGTAGAAAACGCACCCCAAACCTCAGATATTAGTCGGTCCTTTTCTATTACAATATTTTTATGCTCGCAAAGGTATGCCAGCAAATCAAATTCACGCAGTGACAAAGAAACAACAGCACCGTTTTTATGTACTGTTCTTGCAGTAAGGTTTACCTTAACATTGCCAAAGGTTATGACCCTTTCTTGTTCGGTAAAGCCGTATGTTCGGCGTATTAATGCATTTACTCGTGAAAGAAGCTCCTTCATTGAATATGGCTTTGAAAGATAATCATCACCACCAATGTCAAGCCCTGTAATACGGTCAGTTTCGCTTGTGCGTGCACTTGCAAAAATTACAGGTACGGTAGAGGTTCTGCGAAGCTCCTTACAAAGCTCAAAGCCGTCGCTGTCAGGTAAATTTATGTCAAGCAAAATAATGTGGTATTTATTTTTGCCAAGCAAGTTAAACGCACTTTTGCAGTCAGCAGCACAGCTTACATTGTAGCCGTAGCTTTCAAGCATATCAGAAATTATTAATGACAAATCTTCATCATCGTCAATTATAAGTATTCGGTTAAAGCTGTTATTTTCCATATTATCACCGCCTGTGTTGATTATAACATTTAAAGCATTATGTTACAATCAGATATATTTAGTATTATGCAGAACCGGGCAGACAGTATAAAAAGTAATTATCTGCTTATGCAGTTAGGCATAAAAGTTTGTTTATTATGTCAATAGAAAATATTTATAAAGAGGGGTAAAATAAAGCTAAATTAAACACTGTTTAATAATTTAACGGTGTTTAATTCTGCGAAATTAGTTATTTATTAAAGATATTAAGAGGAACAGCAAATGGGAAGAGAAAGACAAATTCAAAAAAATGCCGAAACACGTAAGGCAATACTTGACACCGCAGTGTCAATAGGTTTGGAAGAAGGCTTTGACAAGCTTTCAGTAAGGAAAATAACTGATATGCTTGGTTATTCTTCGGGCATAGTGTATCACTACTTTAAAGATAAGCAGGAAATACTTGACACTATACATAAGCAAACCAGCATGGAGCTTAAAGACGCTGTAGCAGCCTGCATTAAACCTGACAGAAGCTTTGCCGACAATACAAAGGTGGTATTTAAAATGCTTACAGAAGTTTCGGTTTGCGAGCCTGATATGTTTAAGCTGATTTTATTGAATAAGTATTCTCATAAAAGTGATTCTGCAGCAGTTTGGCTTGACATGATAACCCGCTGTGTTGATATGGGAATAAAGTCAGGAGAGTTACGAAACATTGACGCTGAAATTACCTCATATACAATGCTTAATTCTTTTTTGGTGGCACAAATGATTATATTTGAACATGATAATGCTGATAAAACTACCATTGAAAATATATTTGATACAGAACTGGATATTATTCTTAACGGTATTTTAAGTAAGGAGTAATTTGAATGAATTTATTTTTATGGCTTGTAATTGCAGTGCTTATAATTGCTGCTGTGTTGATGTTAACGGTGTATTTTACTGCAAGGTATTTTTTTAGATTTACTATTTTAAGAAAGCCTACGGCTACACTTAAAAACAATATAAATGCAAACACTGACTGGACAAAGCATATAGATTTTATTAAAAAGCGTAAAGAGTGGCTTGCTGAGCAGTCTTTAGAAGAAATTTATATATTTTCTGTTGACGCACTTAAGCTGCACGGTACTTTAGTTAAATGCAAAGAAAGTAAAAAGGTTGTAATTTGCTTTCATGGTTATACCAGCAGAGGAACAAGTGACTTTACCGCACTTTCAAAGTTTTATATTGAACAGGGCTTTAATGTTATTATGGTTGACCAAAGGGCACACGGTGACAGCGAAGGCAAATATATAGGATTTGGTGTTCTTGACAGAAAAGATGCAGAAAAATGGATAGAATATGTAATAGACAGGTTTGGCAGTAATGTTGATATTTTTTTGCATGGAATTTCAATGGGTGGCGCTACTGTTCTTATGACAAGCGGTCTTGAGTTACCACACAATGTAAGGGCCATTATTGCTGACTGTGCTTTTACCAGTGCTTACGATGTATTTTCACATATATTAAAGCGTGACTACCACATTCCAAAATTCCCAATTATGAATATTACAGAGCATATGACAAAGAAAAATGCGGGGTATGGATATAACGATGTAAGCACATTGAAAGAGGTTGAAAAAACTAAAATACCAATTTTGTTTATCCATGGTGAAAAGGATGACTTTGTACCTGTTTGGATGAGTAAGAAAAACTATGAGGTATGTAACTCTGAAAAGGAAATTTTAATTGTAAAAAATGCTGACCATGCAGAATCATATTTTGTTAATACCTTGGAATACGAGAAAGCATTAAAAAAATATATAAACAAATATACAGGCTAATTATAAATAATTGGAAGGAGAAAATATATGAATACTAAAACAAAGCTTTACCCGTTAACGGCGGCACAAAAGCTGCACTACTTTACAGTGCAGTATTGTCCGCTGAAGCAGGTGCTTAACATTGGCACAAGCCTTACTATTGAAACTGATGTTGATTTTAATGTGCTTAAAGAAAGCATTTACGAGGCTTATGACCATTGTGAATTTATGCGAGTTCGCTTTTGTCAAGCAGAAAATGGTGAGGTTATGCAATATGTAGTACCTAAAGAAGAACGTGACATACCGTTTTTTGAATTTGGTCATTGGAAGCAGGAGGACGCTGAAAACGAAATGAAAGGCTGGACCACCGTACCGTTTGAGCGATTTGACAGCCCTATGAATAAGGTGGTTATGATATCAATGCCTGACGGCTTTAAAGGCTTATATTTGCTTGTTGACCACATGTGTCTTGACGCACAGGCTATTATATTGTTTCTTAAGGATGTAATACAGGTTTATTGCAGTAAAAAATTTGACACAGACTATCCAAAACAGTTGCAGTCATATATTAAAGCCCTTGAGAAGGATTTACTGTATGAGGACAACTCTAAAGCCCTGAAAAAAGACATCGAATACTGGAAAAACGTAATTGAAAGCTCAGAGCCAATATATACAGACGCAAAGGGTGAAAAGCTTTTGGAGCAAAACAGGGCTGAACAAAATAACCCTAACCTAAGGGCTGCATTCAGTTCTACGGCTGACTGCAATGCAGACATTGCACAGTTTCACCTTGAGCCGAATCCGTCAGATGTGCTTGTAAGGTTTTGCGAGGAATATAATATTCCTATGACAAGTCTTTTGTTAATGGCTCTTAGAACATACCTTCAAAAGGTAAATGACGGCGAACCTGATGTTTCAATTCAAAACACAGTTTCAAGACGTGCAACTCTGCTTGAAAAGCATTCGGGCGGCACAAGGGTGCATTTCTTTCCTTGCAGAACTGTTGTTCAAACAAATGATACTTTTCTTGAAGGCTGCAAAAATGTTCAGGAAAGTCAGAATAATACCTTCAGACATGCAAATTATAATCCTATTGAGTATATGATGCTGCGCTCAAAATATTATAATAATAGTACAGGACAAACCTATGAACCAATGTCGTTTACTTACCAGCCGCTTTCAATGCGTTCAAAGGATATTATGCCTGAAATTCGCTATAAAACTAACTGGTATTCAAACGGTGTTGCCGCACAAAACCTTTATCTTACAGTTATGCATCGTTCGCTTGATAACGGCCTTGACTTCTGTTTTGAATATAAAAAAGAAAAGTTTTCTTATGAGGATTTACAGAAGATTTATTACTTTGTAACCCGAATTTTATTTGAGGGAGTAAATAATCCGAACAAAACAGTTGCAGAAATTATTGCCAACACTTAACCGGGAGGGTATAAAATGCTTGAAACAATAAAAACACTTATATTAAATTATGTCGAAATTGACCCCGAAGAAATTACCGAGGCTTCTCGTTTTATTGCTGACCTAGGCTTTAATTCATATGACTTTATGAGCTTTTTAGGAGAGATAGAAGAAGAGTTTGATATTGAAATAGATGAGCGAGAGGCTGTAAAAATTATTACGGTTGGTCAGGCTGTAGAGTATATAAAATCTTTGCAGGAATGATTGGAGAAATTAAATGAACACAGTTAAAGTAAAGCCTGCCAAGCGTTATGCAAATCTTAAAGAGCTTATAGCCGACACAGCTTTAATTTACGGCGAGCGTGACGCATTCCGCTATAAAACTAAAAAAGATATTATATCAAAAACCTATAACAATTTGCTTGCAGACAGCATGGCGTTTTCAAATGTACTTAACGGCTTAGGGCTGTTGGGCAAACACATTGCTGTTATTGGTGCAACAGGGTATAAATGGGTTTTAACCTATTTTGGTACAGTAAACAGCAACAGCGTTATTGTACCAATAGACAAAGAGCTTCCTGCTGATGATATTGCAGAGCTTTTAAACCGTGCAGATGCTTCGGCTTTGGTATTTGATAAAACAATTTATGACAGATTGGACGAAATTATCGGCAAATGTAAAAATATTGCATATTATATAGATATGTCGTCGGATGAAAGTGTGAATAATAAGCTTTCTTTTTCACAGCTACTAAAAAATAACCAAGGTGAATTTGACGTTGAAATTGACAATAATAAAATGTGTTCAATTTTGTTTACATCAGGTACAACAGGCAAAAGCAAGGGGGTAATGCTAAGCCACAGCAGTTTAGCCGACAATGCTACCTGCATGGATATGGGCGAGCCTGTTGGTACGGTTTCTCTTACTGTATTGCCTGTTCACCATGCATATTGCTTCACCTGTGATATTCTTGCCTGTTTGTGCAGCGGCGTTACCTGCTGTATTAACGACTCAATGATGAGGCTTGTAAAAAACATACATTTGTTTAATCCGAATATAATACTTTTAGTACCTATGATAATAGAGTCATTATATTACAAGCTGAATGAATTACTTATGTCAAATCCATCAGTACCTAAAAAGGCTATTGCAAAGCAGGTTTTTGGCGAGTCACTTCGTACAATATACAGTGGCGGTGCTTATCTTAACCCAAAGCTTATTAATGCATTTGCAGAATTTGGAATAGATATTATACAAGGCTATGGAATGACAGAATTTTCACCAAGAATAAGTGCTAATGTAAAGGGTTACAGCAAGTTAGGCTCGGTGGGTGTTCTTATACCCGGTTGTGAAGCAAAAATTGAAGACGGAGAAATTCTTGTTCAGGGTAAAAGTATGATGCTGGGTTACTATAAGGATAAAGCAGAAACAAACAAAGCTATTTGTGACGGATGGCTTAAAACAGGTGACCTGGGTTATATTGACCAAGACAGATTTGTTTTTATTACAGGCAGAAAGAAAAATTTAATTATTTTAACTAACGGTGAGAATGTTTCGCCTGAGGAGCTTGAAAATAAATTTAACGGCTGGCTGCCTGCAAAAGAGCTTATGATTTATTCTGACAACGGTAAAATTGTGGCAGAAATGTTTCCTAATAATGACTATTTAACTATTCAAGGCATTGCAGATGTTGCAGAAGCATTTAATAATAAGGTTGAAGAAATTAACAGCGATTTGCCAACCTACAAGCGTATTACTAAAACAATTATACGAGATGAAGAATTTGAAAAAACAGGTTCAGGCAAAATAATACGCAAGCATAACAGTTAAAGGAGTGACTATAATGACCTTTTTTGAAGCATTTGACGAAGTAAAAAGAAAGCTTATAACAGCAGACGTAAGCGACTACAAGGGTCACCTTGCTTTACAAATAAATTTAACAGGCGAGGGTGAGGGTAAATTTTATGTTGAGCTTAACAACGGCACATTAAACATTGAGCCGTATGAGTATTATGACAGAGATGTTGTTTTTACTGTTAAAACAGACGATTTTATTAAGCTTATACACGGCCAGCTTGACCCTGTGTTTGCATTTACTGTAGGAAAGCTGAAAATTGACGGTGATATTGGTAAAGCACTTGAAATACAAAAGCTTATTGAAAAAGCAAAGTAAGCTTTAATTACAATGCTGAATCGGGTATAACGAACGGTACCCCATCTGTTAGGCAATGTGGTATAATGTCTAACAGATGGGGTTATTGTTTTTTTATGTTATAATTGCAAAATATAAGTAATTCTGTTATATTAAATTGGGGTGATATTATGGCATGGTTTTTTACAGAGCCTTTTTTGGGAGAATATTATACAATTACAGGCGAAAACGCAAAACATATTGAAAAGTCGCTTAGAATGAAAGCAGGCGAAGAAATAACCCTTGTTGACAGTGACGGCATTCAGCACAACGCAGTTATTGATGATATAATTCCTAATAATGTTAAAGTTAAAATAAACGAAAGCTTTAAATGCGAAAACGAGCCTAATGTAACTGTTACACTTTATCAGGCTTTACCTAAGGGCGATAAAATGGATTTTATAGTGCAAAAGGCGGTGGAGCTGGGGGTTAATGCCGTTGTACCTGTAATTTCGGCAAGATGTATTTCAAGACCAGACCAAAAGGCCCTTAACAAAAAGGTTGAACGTTGGCAAAAAATAGCGCTTCAGGCGGCACAGCAGTCACGTCGTGGAATTATACCGCAGGTAAAACAGGCTGTAAGCTTTAAGCAAGCGGTGCAAAATTTGCAAGGTGACAGTTGTAATATAATTTTTTATGAATGTGGCGGTGAGAAGGTTAATAAAATTATTAAAGACAGCTGCAAGCATATTAATATGTTTATTGGTTCTGAAGGAGGTTTTGAACAGCAAGAGGTTCAAAGCGTAATTGAAAAGGGTGGCAGAGCAGCCACACTTGGCAAGCGTGTGCTAAGGGCAGAAACTGCACCGCTTACCGCACTTTCGGTGATAATGTACGAAACCGGAAATCTTGGTTAGTAAGGAGAATAATTATGATAGGAATAATTGGAGCATTAGATATTGAAATAGCAGGCATTAAAAATTTAATGACAAATATTGAAGAAAAAGAAATAAGTAAAATTACCTTTTACAAAGGCATAATAAACGGTAAGGAATGTGTTGTGGCACAATGCGGTGTAGGTAAGGTTAATGCGGCTATGTGTGCACAAACTATGATTATGCAGTATAGTCCCGGAGCTGTTATTAACACCGGTGTTGCAGGTGCAGTTAAAAGCAGCTTACATATAGGTGACATTGTAATTTCAAGCCGAGTTGTACACCATGATAGTAAATGCTTGGTAGATGAAGGACAAGAGGGCAGTGAAATTTACCCAAGAGGTGCAATTCAATTCAGTGATGAAATAATTACTGAAATTAAGGCTGATAAAGCGCTTACGGAAAAAATGCTGTATGAGTGTAAAAAAGACCTTGACGTTAATGTTTACTGTGGTACAGTAGCTTCAGGCGAACAGTTTATTTCAAGCAAAAAGGCACGTGTAGATATTGGCGAGTATTTTGACGCATATTGCTGCGAAATGGAGGGTGCTGCTATTGGTCAGGTGTGCTACCGCAATAATGTTCCGTTTACTGTTTTGCGTGCTATTTCAGACACTATTGATGATAACGACTATATAGATTTTGAAAAGTTTAAGTTTTTAGCTGCCAATGAAACACTAAAGGTTATTAAAGCTTTTTTTGATTAATAAAATAGGAGAATAATTTAATGAAACGAATTGTCACAATTCAGGATATTTCTTGTGTGGGAAAATGCTCTCTTACTGTGGCGCTGCCGGTAATTTCTGCTATGGGAGTAGAAACGTCTGTTATTCCTACCGCCGTGTTGTCTTGCCATACTGCTTTTCCTGACTTTACTTTCTATGACCTGACAAATCAAATTGAACCTGTAACAGCTATGTTAAAGCACCAAAATATAGGGTTTGACGCAATTTACACAGGTTATCTTGGTTCTGTAAGGCAAATAAACCTTATGGAAAAGCTCTTTGATGACTTTAAAACTGATGATAATATAATTATTGTTGACCCTGCTATGGCAGACTATGGAAACTTATACAAAGGATTTACACAGGATTTTGCAGACGAAATGGCTAAGCTTTGCGGTAAGGCAGATGTTATTTTGCCAAACCTTACAGAGGCGTGCTATATGCTTAATATTCCTTATATTGGTGACAGCTATGACAAAGCGTTTATTAAAGAAGTACTTGTAAAGCTAAGTAAAAAGGGGTGCCCTTACTGTGCAATTACAGGCGTAAGCTTTGAAAGCCACAGCTTGGGGGTAATGTCTTACAACCGCCAAACCAATAAATTTTTTGAGTATTATTCCGAAAAGCTTCCTAACAGCTTTCACGGTACAGGCGATGTTTTTGCTTCTGCTTTTACAGGTGCGTTAATGCAGAATAATATATCAAAAGAAAACGCACTTAAAATTGCAGTAGATTTTACTGTGGAATGTATTAGAAAAACCTTAAAAAATAAAGATTATCATTGGTATGGCGTAGATTTTGAAACAGCACTTCCAAAGCTGAAAGATATGATAAATAAATATGAAGCTGAATGTAAGTAATATATTTTAATTTGCAGTAATTTTTTATTTTAAAGCCCAAAGTGATTGGTGAAAATTTTTCGTGTCTATATTAATTAAAAACTGAATATAAAAAAAGAAATATATCGCAGTGTTTGAATTTAAGCGATATATTTCTTTTTTTTATTTTTATAAAGTAACTAATAGCAGTATGCTTATTTTCTGTTTGGTGTAATGTTAATTAAAATCCCTTAGCTTTAAGGTCGGCAACAAGCTGAACATAAAACTCTCTTACGTCAAAGCCGGGAATGTTTTCTCGGTTTAAATCAATCATATCACCGTGAGAAATTCCACGGTCACCTTTTACTGTTAAAAAGGTAAAGTTGTTGCCCCAAGGAAACGACGGCTCGGCTACAAGACCGTCATTTGCACCTACATAATGTTTAACAAGAGGGTATGAAACATTAAGGGGAAATTTCCCGCTTCCTGCTTTGTTCAGCTTAGAGCCTACGCTTTGGTAGTAAACACCGGGACTGTCAGGTACATTGCTGTTAAAGCTTTTGCAGGCTTGGTCTGTAAGGTCTTGTACAGCCAGCATAAAGTCGGGTTTTTTGTCACCTATTCTTTTAGCGGTTGAGTTGTATGTGTTTGCTATAGTCTGTTTTAAAACCTGCGGGGCAATATTTAAAAGATTATCTACAAATAAACAACCACGGTGAGGTGTGTTTATGGTGGTTAACGATGCAACATATTGTGACATACCCAGCTTGCTTATAGCATAACGGCAGTCAAGTCCTCCCTTTGAGTGGGCTATAATATTTACCTTGCCGCATCCGGTAGTGCTTACTATATCTTTAATTCGTTGTGCAAGCTCACATCCGCTTTCAATTACAGGCGAGGCTGACTCGTGCTTACCATAATATATAACAGCACCGTTTTTTTGCAGCTCGTCAGGTATTCTGCCCCAGTAATTAAGCATCTTATAATCTCTGAAAAATATGCCATGCACCAATAAAACAGGGTACTTAGTTTTGCATATCATTAAATTTTTGCGTTGGTTATTAAGCCTTATTTTGTCAGCTTCAAACTTAACCTCTGCTAAAGCTGTGCGTATAATTCTGTATAACACAAATATATGTACAACAGGTATCATACCGCATAAAGCGCCAATTACTCTTATTTTTATACCCAACTGAACTGACGTGCAGTAAACTCTTATTATACCATTCCAAAAAATTACGCCTTCAATTAAAATACAAAATAAAATTGCAAGTACTGTAACACCCATATTTGAATTTGGAGTAATAGCTGTTTTTATTATATTAGCTATCTGCAATATTACTGAAAAAGCGGTTGATATAAGAAAAATTATGAGCAGATCACAGCCGTCACCGCAAATTCTTAGTCTAAAGTTTGGAACTTTTAAATTATGAAACGAGGGTAATATATTAATGAACAAAAAAAGTACAGATAATATAATTACCGCTAAAGTAGTATTATTGATATAATTGCTTAACCAAACAATATTTGAAAAGCATAAAATAAATATTGTGTAGAGTATTCTTGTTAGATATTTCATATAACCTCCGTTAATAATACTAATATCCAATAAAAATATCTATAAATATTTTTGACATATTTTTTGCTATACTTCGTAACCTGCATTCTAAGGGCGCCTGCCTTTGTGCGGTATTTACTTGTCTGACATAAAATCCGCTCAAAAATCTTCATAGTTTTTATCGGCTAATATTATAAAATTAAAATTTATTTTAATATGACAAATTATACCACTTAAAAATGAAAACCACAACACAGATATTTTTGCTGTGCTGTGGTTTAATTGTAGTTATTATTGTTTAATACCTGCAAGTACCTCTGCAATAACCTCACGCTCATCAAGATGATTTTTAATTCCATTAATTTCTTGGTAATCTTCGTGGCCCTTTCCGGCAAGTATAATAATATCACCCGGCTGACCGTTATGAATAACCCATTCAATAGCCTTGCGTCGGTCAATAATTTCTATATATTTTCCGGTTGTTTTATTAATGCCTACCAAAATATCGTTGATAATAGCCTGTGGGTCTTCTGTACGAGGATTGTCAGAGGTAATAACGCTTAAATCTGCCAGCTTGCCCGAAACCTCGCCCATACTAAAGCGTCTGTCACGAGAACGGTCACCGCCGCAGCCAAACAGGCAAACCAAACGCTTAGGATTGTACTCCCTTAAAGTGGTAAGCAGGCTTTCAAGTGCCATTGCATTGTGTGCATAGTCAATCATCAGGGTAAAATCGTCAGATACTTTAATCATTTCAATTCTGCCCTTTACCTTTGCGTCTTTAAGAGCACTGCAAATGGTTGATTCGTCAATGTTAAAATAATGACAAATAGCAATTGCTGTAAGCGAATTATAAACACTGAATTTACCGGGTAAATCAATTTCAACCCTCATTGTCATACTGCCTTTAACGTCATAGGCAACACCAAGGTATCCCTTTTTAAAAATAAGTTCAGTGTTTTCAGCACGCAGGTCAGCGTTTTCAGAAAAACCGTAGGTGGCAATTTTACAGTCTGCATTTTTTATAATATAATCAGCGTGTTTGTCGTCGGCATTTACAATGCCATATTTGCATTGCTTAAACAGTAAGCTTTTGCAATGAATATAGTCGTCAAAATCTTTATGCTCGTTAGGTCCAATATGGTCAGGTTCAATATTTGTAAAAATACCAATTTCAAATGTAAAGCCTGCTGTACGGTGCAGCATAAGTCCCTGTGAAGAAACCTCCATTACAACACAATCGCAGCCTGCGTCAACCATTTCTTTAAAATAGCTTTGTAAAATATAAGACTCTGGCGTGGTATTATTAGCTTTTATAACCTTGTCGCCGATTATTGTTTCTATTGTACCAACAAGCCCGCATTTATGACCGGCGTTTTCAAGAATTGACTTTACAAGATATGTGGTAGTTGTTTTGCCTTTTGTACCTGTAATGCCAATAACCTTTAAATGTTCGGCAGGATTTCCAAAATATTGGGCAGAAATGCAAGCAAGTGCATAACGGCTACTTTCTACCTTTATAATTGTTATATTTTCAGGTACATTTACATCGTCCTCTACAACCAAAGCGGTTGCCCCCATCTCTACAGCCTTTTGTGCAAACCTGTGTCCGTCTGAAACTGCACCTTTTATACATATGAACAGTGAGTTGTTTTTTACTTTTCGTGAATCATATACAACAGTTGAAATTTCAACATCAACATCACCCTTAACACATGTGTAACGCAATTTTTTTAGTAAATCGGCAAGCTTCATATAATTATCTCCTTTATAAAATGCTCTATGTTAAATTTACAATATTATACGGCTAATGTCAATGTTAATATGATTTGTTAAGCTGTATAATATTTAAAATTTTTGTATAAAATAATTTTTGTGTAAAATAATCATAATTATTAAATATTGGCAGAATATATAGTCTGAAAAAGCATATATTATTAATAAGGGTTGTACAATATACACATAAAATATATAATATTTTGACAATGCCGCTAACAATGTATAAGATATAATATATAAATATAATAAAATAAATTGTATATTTAGCTAAAGCAAGGAAAAATGCTTGTTAAAAGTAAACAAAAACAAAAGTAAAAATATATTAATATAACTAAAATAACTAAAATATATTGCAATTCACCCTTGTGTATGATATTATAACTATAGTAGTTATGACTTTGTGTAAACTGTCTAATTACGCTATATTTAACAGTTTAACAACTGTCAAAAGAGTTTATAAAGATATTTATTTTTTTGGAAAGAAGGAATAAACAATGTTTAGTAAAACAAAAAAAGTTGCTGGCGTTATGTTGGCAGCAGCTATGATTGCAACAGCATTTGTCGGTTGCGTCGACAATAATGGCGGAGCTTCATCAGGCGGATCTTCAACAGGTGACAACAGCGGTTCATCTAACAGTGCAAGTACACAAGAGGTAAAAGCAATAACAGTTGACGAAATGCTCAAAGACGCTGACTTGGCATTGGGCGAAGAAGGTAAAGATAGTGAAGTTAAGCTAAAGGTTTGGGCACCTTCAGACGCTCTTGAAACATTCCAAAAACAATGTGATAATTTTACAAAGAATTTTAGCGACAGAAAGATTAAAATTGAAGTAGTAGCACAGGGTGAGGCTGATGCTGCTGCAAATATTATGAACGACCCTGAGGCAGCTGCTGATGTATTTGGTTTTGTATCTGATAATGCATCAAAGCTATATCCGGGTGGATATGTAGCTCCTGTTAGAGCACAGTATGCAGTAGGCATTAAAGAAAGCAACCTTCAGGGTGCTGTAGATGTTGCAACAAATGACGGCAACCTTGTTGCTTTCCCTGAAACAGGTGACAACGGTTACTTTATTTATTATAACAAGTCATTAATTTCTGAAGATGAGATTAAGTCAATGGAAAGCATTATGCAGGTTTGTGATGAGAAAGATAAGAAGTTCATTATGAACATGGGTGATGGTTATTACGGTTGTGTTATTCCTCTAACAGCAGGCGGCACATATGAATTAGATGCTGACGGTAACCAGGTTTTAAACTATGACAAGGAAAAAACAGTTAAGGTTGCTAAGGCTTTTGCTGATTTATTGGCAAATAACAGTCACTTTGTAAATGATGATGCTAATAAGGTTCTTGCTTCTAACCTAAGAAACGAGAAGGCTGTAGGCGGTGTTTGCGGTACTTGGAAGTTAAAGGCTGTTGAGAGTGCTTTAGGCGACAACTTTGCTTGTGCGAAGTTACCTACAATTAAGATTGATGGTAAAGACACAGACATGATTTCAATGTTTGGTTACAAGCTAATTGGTGTAAACTCAAATACAAAGTATCCATATACATCACAGGCTCTTGCTTACTATTTGTCAGGTGAGCAGTGCCAGAAGGAAAGAATGGATGCCCTTGGTTGGGGTCCTTCAATTAAATCAATGGTTGAAAGTGACGACGTTCAGAACAATGCTTGCTTAAAGGCTGTTTATGCTCAGCAAGAACATTCAGTACCACAGATTGGTCTTGCAGGTTCATTCTGGGATCCAACAGGTGCATTTGGTTCTTACTGTGTAGAAAAGAAGAACGACCTTTCTGAAGAAGGACTTGGTAAAGCTTACGACAGCATGGTTAAGAGCATTACTGATGTTTAATGCAATTTAATTGTTGTATAGTAAAAAATATCGAAGTTCCTCAAGCAGTCTATAAAACTATAGACTGCTTGAGTAGTCAAAAAGTATATTAAAAGGTTATAAAAGGGGAGTAAAATAATGAACTATATTGATTATGTACAACTCAACCCTTTCCAGAGATTTTTTTATAAGCTAAAATGCTTCTTTATGGCTATTCCGGGTGCTTTATCTTCTTTCTTTCAGAAAGTAGGTAAAGGCATAGTGTCTTTCTTTGTTGGTATTGGTAATTTCTTTAAAGATTATGTCAATAACTTTAGAGTAGGCGGTTTGGCAACCAAGCTTTCTTACATAATTATGGGCTCAGGTTGTTTTTTGAATAGGCAGGTTGTTAAGGGTATTATATTCTTAGCTCTGGAAGTTGCGTTTATTGCCTATATGATAGGCTTTGGCGGAGGATATTTAGCACAAATGGGCACCCTTGGTACTACCCAAGCGGGTACAGCTCTTGATGCAAACGGTATGCCTATTAAGGTTGCCGGTGACAACTCAATGCTTATACTTCTGTTTAGTACATTAACACTGGTTATTATTGCGTTATTTATTTATTTGTACATACTAAACATTAAAGTAGCAGTTAAAAACGAAAAAACAGTTAAGGCCGGTGACAAGCCAAATAATATAATTCAAGATTTTAAATTATTGATGGATGAGAAATTCCATATTACAATGTTAGCGGTGCCAACAACTTTGTTAAGCTGTTTTACGATTTTACCGCTTATTTTCATGGTTCTAATTGCGTTTACCAATTTTGACCATTCACACCAACCACCTAACCAGTTGTTTACATGGGTAGGCTTTGGTAACTTTGGTGATATTTTTGTAAACAACCCAATGTATGCTCAAACTTTTGGTAAAATTCTTGCTTGGACATTAATTTGGGCAGTTGTAGCTACTTTCTCTTGTTATATTTTAGGTGTAATTGTTGCACTTATGATTAACAAAAAGGGCTTAAAATTTAAGGGCGTATTCAGAACTTGTTTTGTAATGGCAGTTGCTGTACCTCAGTTTGTAACGCTGCTTTTGATGGCACAGATGTTGTCACAGGACGGTGTTGTAAATGTAATTCTACAAAATATGGGTTTAATTAAAGAACCTATTAAATTCCTAACAGATACATCTAACCCTACTTTAGCAAAAATTACAATTATAGTTGTAAATATATGGATTGGTATTCCATATACAATTCTAAGTACAACAGGTATTCTTATGAATATTCCTGAAGATCTTTATGAATCGGCTCGTATCGACGGTGCTACACCGGTTGTACAGTTTATGAAGATTACTCTTCCTTACTTAATATTCGTAACAACACCTCAGCTAATTTCTACATTTGTTGGTAACATTAATAACTTTAACGTAATATTCCTGTTAAGCGGTGGTGGACCATCGAATGTAAATATGTACCAGGCAGGCGAAACTGACTTGCTTGTAACTTGGTTGTTTAAGTTGACTATGAACAACAACGATAACAATTTGGCTGCTGCTATTGGTATTATAGTATTTGTTATTTGTGGCACATTGTCATTGATTACATTTAATAATACGAAATCAGTCAAGGATGAGGGGGCATTCGGATGATAAAGAGTTATAAAACTAAAAGAACTATTGCGAATGCAATTGTTTATATTATTCTTACAATTCTTTCAATTATTTGGATTCTTCCTTTGCTATGGATTGTTATGACATCTTTCTCAGGTGAGGAAGCAACATTTATTGACCACGTTATTCCAACCTCTTGGACATTTGACAATTATATTGAGTTGTTTACTGACACTCAAACCTTTAACTATCCAAGAGCGTTCCTAAATACATTAATAGTTTCAATTTTTTCTTGTATTATTTCAACATTTAGTGTACTAATGGTATCTTATTCATTTAGTAGATTAAGATTTAAGGCAAGAAAGCCGTTTATGAATATTGCCATGATTCTTGGTATGTTCCCTGGCTTTATGACAATGATTGCTATTTACTACATTCTAAAGGTAATTGGCTTGTCACAAAATATTATTGGTCTTATTATTGTATATTCTGCCGGTGCAGCATTGCAGTACTTTATTTCAAAGGGCTTCTTTGACACAGTACCTAGGGCACTTGATGAGGCAGCTACTATTGACGGTGCAACAAAGAACCAGATTTTCTGGAAGATTATTTTGCCTATGTCAAAACCAATTGTAGTTTATACAGTTCTTACAACATTTATTGCTCCATGGACAGACTTTATTTTGGCAAGAATGCTTCTTCGTGACGCTACTGACCAATATACTGTTGCACTTGTACTGTGGAATATGACAGATAAAGAGAAGATTGATAAGTTCTTCTACAACTTCTGTGCAGGTTCGGTTATTGTTGCTGTACCTATTACAGCATTATTCCTAAAGATGCAGAAATTCTATGTAGAAGGTATTACAGGCGGTGCTGTAAAGGGTTAAGCCTTTTTGCAAATACGGCAGCCTAAATATTAACAACTAAGAGGTGAAGGCTGTGTCTTCACCTCTATTTGTATATAAAGCATTTGTAAATATAGTTTTGCAAGGTATTTTTATTTGGTACATTGCAAAGCTGAATTTACAAATGACTTGATAATATTATTAGTTAAAAAAGAAATAATATTCATAAAAATACAAAGGAGAATTAATATGCTGAAAAAACTTGTAGCCATAGCATTAGCAGCTACTATGTGTGCAGGTGCATTTGCAGGGTGCAGCAACAACACTCTGCCGGAGGTTAAAGAGGCAGTGCAGTCAACAGATAATTACAGAAATTACTATCAAATTTTTGTATATAGCTTTTGTGATTCTAACGATGATGAAGTAGGAGATTTACAAGGCATTATCAGTAAGCTTGACTATCTTAATGACGGTGACCCTAACAGTGGCGACGACATAGGTATTGACGGAATTTGGCTGACACCTATTAATCCGTCAGAGTCATATCATAAATATTCAGTTGAAGATTATTGCGATATTGACCCGGACTTTGGTACAATAGATGATTTTAAAAAGCTAATATCTGAATGTGACAAGCGTGGAATTAATGTAATTACAGACCTTGTTGTTAATCATTCTTCAAATAAACACCCTTGGTTTGTAAAGGCGTGTGAAGAGGTGGAAAAGGGCAAGCTGGACGGTTATGCTAAGTATTATCACATTGTAAAAAAGGACCAAGAAGAGGGCAGCAGCACATATTATCAAATTGGTGACACTGACTATTATTACGAAGCTAATTTTTCAGACACAATGCCGGAGCTTAATTTGTCCAATCAAAAGGTAAGAGATGAAATTAAAGATATTATGAAATTTTGGTTGGATATTGGTGTTGCAGGTTTTAGATTAGATGCCATTAAATATTACGACACAGGCGGTGACGATGGTCAGGAATTTTGTAAATGGCTTGTTGATACAGCAAAAGGCATTAAAAAGGACGCATATATTGTAGGTGAAAACTGGTCAGGCACAAGCCAAATTGCCGACTGGTATGACACAGGAATTGACAGCCAGTTTAATTTTCCAATGAGTGCAGCTATTGGAAACTACGAAAACGCTGTTCGCAGTGGTGACGTAAAGAAAATGTGCGTGGCATTGAAATCTTGGGGAGAGCTTATTGCAGAGAAAAACGAAAATGCCATAGACTGTTCGTTCTTGTCTAATCATGATATGGTACGAAGCGGAGCGTCGTTGTCAAAAAAGCTGCAAAACGAAAAAATGGCGGCTATGTGCTATATGCTGTCACCGGGTAATTCGTTTACTTATTATGGTGAAGAGGTTGGATTGCTTGGCAGTACCGACAACGACGGTTCATACCGTTTGCCAATGCCTTGGAATGGTACAGAATGGGAAAAAATTCATCTACCTAATATTCCTTTTTCAGTAGCAGAAGAAGCTGTTGTTACAACAGTAGAAGAAGCACAAAAGGATGATAATTCACTGTTAAAAACGTATCAGCAAATTATTAAGTTAAAGCTGCAAAATCCTGAAATTGCCCGTGGCAAAATTACAGATGTAATTGAAACTGAAAATAATTATGCAGCAGGTTATGTAACCAAATATGAAGACAGCGGCATTATAATATTTTATAATGCAAGTCAAACAGAAACGGTTACTGTTGACATTTCAAAGGATAAATTGGACTATAAGGGTATAGCAGGACAAATAACTGCACAAGACCCTGACGAAAATGGTGAGTATGCACAGGCTGTACTGGAGGACACAAAGCTTACAGTTCCACCAACAACTGTTGTAGTTTTAAAATAATATTCTAAAAGCACTTGTTTAGTTATTTTACTAAATAAGTGCTTTTGATTTTTTATTTGAAATGATGAAAAGATAAATTATGATTTATTGCACCGACTGTTTGCAACACATTTAAAAGTTTTGATTAAACTTTTTCAAAAGTTTATGGGTCAAGGG
>CABRLN010000021.1 GCA_902471875.1 uncultured Clostridium sp. | reverse complement strand
GCTAAGCGGATTAAACATTGAGGACCTAAAAGTATACGCAAATAGACAGAATTTAGTACTTGAAATTAAAGAAACAGGCGACAAACTAAATATATCGAATTATTTCTCCTCAAACCGCCATTCAAATTTTATTTTTGAATTCGCCAACGGTGTGGTTGCTGCATTGGACAAAGATACACTTCAGTTTAACAGCTTAAACACAAATGACAGTTATACATTCTCGTCTGGTGACGGTGCTGTGCAAATTCAAGACAACGGCGGTGATGACACACTGCAAATAAACGCTGATATTTTAAATACTGTATTCTATCGTAATGGTGATAATTTAAATATCTGTTTAAATAATTCAAACGATATTCTTACTATTAATAACTGGTTTGCCGACACTGCAAATCAAATAGAAACTATCAACAGCAGCGACGGCTACACCTTGTCTAACAATCAGGTTCAGCTGCTTATTGAAAATATTGCGTCATATACACAAAGCAATAATATTTCTTGGGCAGATGCTATTCAACAAGACAGCGTTGGTGTACAGTCGGTTTTACAGCAAATTTGGGTTAAACAATAATTACTTTATAACTAAGACCAAGTGCGGGTAAGTCTATCTGTGCTTGGTCAACGTTTAATGCTAAACACTAATTAAATGAGCAGTAAGCTTTTAAGCAGATTTTGTGTTATATAAGCAACACAAAGCCACATAAAAGCTATTTTAAAAATATCGCTTTGCTAATTTAGTGTTTAGTATTATTTTGAAAGGGATGGGTTTAGTTGGATAATAAATTTGACAGCGGGTTAGCCTGCTTAATTATAATTTCAAAATTCCTTAATGTCAGGGTGTCACAGCAGGAAATTGAGCACATAACCGCTACAAAATCATTTCCGCTGGACGATTTGGCATTATTGGGTATTGCAAAATCTTTTAAATTGCATGGCAAACTTAAAAAGCTTAAATTAGAAGAAATTAAATCAATAAACAGACCGGTTATAGTTAAAGACAATTCTGATAAATATTTTATTGCTGCAAAGGTTACAGATGACAAAATAATGGTACTGTACCCTGACAAACGCAGTCCTGAAATGATTACATATGACGATTTTAAAAAGCAGTACAGTGGAATTTCGCTGCTGTTAAAAAAAAGAGAAATTATTGATTCGGAAACAAAATTTGGGTTTAAATGGTTTATTCCCACAATACTTAAGTTTAAATCTCAGCTAATACAGGTTTTTATTGCAATATTTACCATTCAGTGCTTGGGCATTCTTACACCTGTTATGACGCAGGTGGTTATTGATAAGGTTTTGGTCCATAACAGCATGTCAACATTATGTGCGTTGGGCTTAGGTATTGCTATTGTATATATTTTTGAGCTAGTACTGGGCATTGCAAAAAATTATGTTTTTACCCATACGACAAACAGAATTGATGTTATTTTGAATTACAGGCTTTTTAAACACTTGTTTGCACTGCCTCTGAAATATTTTGAATCAAGAAGAGTAGGCGAAACTGTAGCACGAGTACGAGAGCTTGACAGTATTCGTAATTTTTTAACGGGCACTCCCCTATCAACAATTATTGATTTACTTTTTATAATTGTGTATATAGTAATACTGTTTTTTTACAGTGTTCCGCTTACCTTTGTGGTTATAGCGTCTATTCCTGTTTTTGCAGTTCTTTCTGCAATAATAACACCCATGTTTAAAAAACGATTGGACGAAAAATTTAACGCAGGTGCTGAATCACAGTCTTTTTTAGTTGAAGCTATAAATGGTGTGCAAACTATAAAGTCGTTTGCTCTTGAAGATAATTTTGAAGAAAAATGGGGAGATATACAGGCTGATTATGTTAAAGCCAGCTATAAAACCTCTATGGTATCCTCTAATTCTAACAGTATAGCCCAATTTATACAAAAAACCTTTGAGCTTTTAATTTTGGTTTTTGGGGCAATAGCAGTAATGAATGGTGATTTTACCGTTGGTGCATTAGTAGCATTCAGAATGCTGTCAGGGCGTGTAACAGGCCCTGTGCTTAGACTGGTTCAGTTGTGGCAAGAGTACCAGCAAACATCACTTTCTGTTAAACGTATAGGTGACATTTTTAATTCACCTGTTGAGCAGGTTTCAAATACAAGCTTGTCAAATTTGCCTTCACTAAAAGGCAACATTTGCTTTGATAAGGTATCCTTCAGATATAAAATTGACTTGCCGGAGGTTATTAAGGACATGTCATTTAAAATAAACGAAGGTGAAATTATAGGGGTTGTCGGACGAAGCGGATCGGGTAAAAGTACAATTTCCAAATTAATACAGCGTTTGTATATTCCTGAAAAAGGAAAAATTACTATTGATGGAATAGACATTTCGTTAGTAAACCCACTATGGCTAAGAAGTCAAATTGGTATAGTGCTGCAAGAAAACTATATGTTTTCAGGTACAGTAAGCGAAAACATTTCAATACATATGCCAACAGCGTCGGCAGAGCAAATTATTAAAGCGGCAATTACCGCCGGTGCTCACGATTTTATTACTGCCTTGCCAAACGGATATGACACAATAATAGGCGACAAGGGCATTGGTCTTTCGGGCGGTCAAAAGCAAAGAATAGCAATTGCAAGAGCCATTATATCAAACCCAAGAATACTTATATTTGACGAGGCTACCTCGGCACTTGACTATGAATCAGAAAGCATAATACAAAATAATCTTAACGATATTTGCAAAGGACGAACAGTACTGATTATTGCACACAGGTTATCAACCCTGCGCAATGCAAATAAAATAATGGTTATAGATAACGGCAAGCTTGTTGAATATGATACACATAATAATCTTTTAAAAAGAAACGGGCTTTATACTCTTTTATACAGAAAACAACAAACAGGTGAAGTGTAATGATTAACCCAATTTCAAAATATATATTACGTTATAATGAAAAAAATAATAATGAATTAAAATATGATTTTATGCCTGATATATTAGAAATAATAGAGCGTCCTGCACATAAGGCAGGAAAAATCATAATATTTACAATTTTTATTCTATTTATTACTGCAATTTTATGGTCTGTTATTGCAAAAACAGATATTGTTGTTACTGCACAAGGCAATATTACTCCCGAAGGTGACGTGGTTGCAGTACAATCCTACTTATCAGGAACTGTAAAAAATATAAGTGTTTCAGAAGGACAACATATTAATAAAGGCGACCTGCTGCTTGAACTAAATTCAAACGACAGTCAAACAGATATATCATATATAAAAAGTGAAATATCCATAACTAAAGATGAAATTGACCTTTATGAAAAAATTATTGCAGGAACAAAAATTTCTGAAATATCTTTAGATGATTATGATAAAAATAGCAGAAGTAATCTTGAGGTTATAATTGAAAATGAAAATGACTATATGCAATCTCTTCAAGCATTGCAAAACACATTGAAATCGGCTGAATTAGACTATAATTCGGCTGTTTCTACAAGAAAAAAATATGAAAATAATGAAGAATATACAAACCAACTTGAAAACCAGAGGCAAATTGAAAGTCAAAAGAAAATAGAAAAGGATAACGCCGAACTAAATGTAAAAAATTATAAAACAAAGCATACAAGCGAGCTTAATACTATTTACTCAGAAAAAAAATCTAAGCTGTCAGAGCTGTCATCACAGCTGCAAAAATCAAAAATTTCAAGTAATTATCAAAAAATATATGCTCCTACAAGCGGTTATGTTAACAAAATGGCCATCAATTCTAATGGTGATATAGTTAGTCCTTACAAAGAATTACTGACTATTGTTCCAAGTGACGTACCAATGCAAATGAAATGTTATATTAACAATAAAGATATTGCAAATATTAAAGAAGGTGACGAAGCAAGAGTTAAACTGGACGCCTACTCTTACTCTGAGTATGGGGTTGTAAACGGCAAAATTAAAAGCATAAGTCCTGACACCTATACAATTGAGAATATAGGAAATGTTTATCAGGTTATAGTTGAATTGGACAACAAAAATGAAAATATTGATATAATATCAGGCTTGTCAGGAATTGTTGAAATAAAAACAGGTGAACGAAGCATTCTTTCATACTTTATTGAGCCATTATTAAATGGTATTGACGATGCTTTAAAAGAGCAATAATTATATAATTACTTTCACACACTGCTATATAAACACCGCCCTGCGAATACCAAAAGGTATTTTGCAGGGCGGTTGCCGATATATAATTATTTAGTTAAAATGTCACCTTTAGCTATTTCTTTTTTTCTTACTTCACTCAATAAAATGCCTACATTCTGCCCTACCTGTGCAGTCTTTAATAATTTTTTAAATTCTTCAATTCCTGTTATAGTTGTGCTTTTTACAACCATACCGTTTCTTACAATATTTACACTGTCACCTACACTTATTGTGCCGGATTTTATATTACCTGTTACCACCGTACCTTTACCTGTAATAGTAAAAATATCATCAACCAAAAACTGAAAATTGTCCCCCTGGGGATTAAAATATGACTGCTGTGTTGGACTAGTGTAATTTTGTGTTTGCTGCCTTTCTTCATAGTATTTTTCAACATCAGTTTTTTCTTTTTTCTTAAAAATATCAAACAATCCCATTATAAATCTTCCTTTCGTTATATGCTTTCTTCCTTAAAATTATTTTTATATTTAATTTTCAAAAAGCGGAGTACTAAAATATCTTTCAGCTGTGTCAGGCAACACGGTAATTACGGTTTTACCCTTGCCAAGCTGTTTTGCCATTTTTAGTGCTGCTGCTACATTTGTGCCTGAGCTTATGCCACACATTAAACCTTCAAGCCTTGCAAGGTCTTTTGCTGTTTGTATAGCCTCTTCGTCAGACACTATATAAATATCGTCATAAATTGTCTGGTTTAAATTATCGGGTATTAAACCATCGCCAATACCCATTTGTAAATGTGTACCCACAGTACCACCTGCCAAAATAGCGGCATTTTCAGGCTCAACCGCCCAAATTTTTATGTTTGGATACTGCGCCTTTAAAACCTCACCAATGCCTGATATTGTTCCGCCTGTACCAATGCCTGAACAAAAACCGTCTATAGGCTGTGCAACCTGCTCCATAATTTCAAGTGCGGTATGGTGCTTATGAGCCAATGGATTTGCAGGGTTGCTAAACTGCTGCGGTACAAAAACATTAGGGTTTTCTTCTGCCATTTTTAGTGCTTCCTGCAAACACCCCTCTATACATTTACCAATATCACCATCGTCGTGTATCAGCTTAACCTGTGCACCATAGTGCCCAACCAGCTTTCTGCGTTCAACGCTTACAGAATCGGGCATAATAATAACTGTTTTATATCCTCGCACTGCACCAATAAGAGCTAAGCCTATACCCTGGTTTCCGCTTGTAGGCTCAACAATTATAGTATCTTTATTAATAAACCCCGCTTTCTCGCCTTCAAGAATCATATTATATGCTGTACGTGTTTTAATTGAACCTCCTACATTAAGTCCTTCAAATTTTACAAGCACCTGTGCGTCATCTTTACCAACCATTCTGTTTAACTTAATTATAGGAGTATGCCCCATGGCATCCAGAACATTATTATAAATCATTACACATATCTCCTTTAAAAACAATCTTAAAAAACAATCTTAATAAATTATTATTATAATTTGCAAGTAATGTGTTTGTACATTTATTAGGGATATATTTATATACCCTTTTTAACAATCCAATATGCAGTAATTTTAACATAAATGTAATTTATTTACAACTTTAACCTGCAATATCATTTTACCTGCAATAAAATATATTTTTATTGTTCTACACTTAACTGCCTGCAAATAATTTCTGCTTGTTCATAAATTTTTAGTGATTTTTTTATTTATATATGTTATAATATTTAAGATTACAGTCCTTTATTAGAATAATAAATAAAATTTAACTATAAATTTGTTATACATTTAAGGAAAAGGATAGCAAACACAGGAGGATTAATATGAGCATATTTAAGTCTTTATTTGGCAACTACAGCAAAAAAGAGCTTAAAAGAGTAAAACCTATTATGAACAGCGTGCTTGCACTTGAAGACAAGTACAAAGCTATGACAGAAGCCGAGCTTAAAGACCAAACCAATGTTTTAAAAGAAAGACTGGCTAACGGTGAAACTACAGACGATATTTTACCGGACGCTTTTGCAGTATGCCGAGAGGCGTCTGACAGAGTTTTGGGTATGCGCCATTACCCGGTACAAATTATAGGCGGCGTTGTACTGCACCAGGGCAGAATTGCAGAGATGCGTACCGGTGAAGGTAAAACCTTGGTTGCAACATTGCCTGCTTACCTAAACGGCTTAACAGGCAACGGTGTGCATGTTGTAACAGTAAACGATTATCTTGCACGCCGTGACTCTGAGTGGATGGGTAAGCTGTACAATTATCTTGGCTTATCTGTTGGCCTTATTACACATGACCTTGACAGCGAAGAAAGAAAAGAGGCTTATGCAGCAGACATTACCTACGGTACAAATAACGAGCTTGGTTTTGACTACCTAAGAGATAACATGGTAGTTTATAAAGAAAGAAAGGTACAGCGTGGTCATGCTTTTGCCATAGTAGATGAGGTTGACTCAATTCTTATTGACGAAGCAAGAACACCGCTTATTATATCGGGGCAAGGTGACAAATCAACCGACCTGTACGAAAAAGCAGACAAGCTTGCCCGCACACTAAAATGTGAAAAATTTGCAGAAGTTGACGCAAAAGAGGACAATGAGGACTACTATAAGTCAGAGGGCATTGACTACATTGTTGACGAAAAAGCTAAAACCGCTACACTTACACAAACAGGTGTAAAAAAGGTAGAGGCATTCTTTAATATTGATAACCTTACAGACCCTGACAACCTGACTATTCAACACCATGTAAACCAAGCTATTAAGGCATATGGTACAATGCGCTGTGATATTGACTATGTTGTAAAAGACGGCGAGGTTATTATTGTTGATGAATTTACAGGCCGTTTAATGTACGGACGTAGATACAACGAGGGCTTGCACCAGGCTATAGAGGCTAAAGAGGGCGTAAAAATTGCCAACGAAAGCAAAACCCTTGCTACTATTACCTTCCAGAATTATTTCCGTCTTTATAAAAAGCTGTCAGGTATGACAGGTACAGCTATGACAGAGGAAGAAGAGTTTGGTGAAATTTACGAGCTGGATATTATAGAAATTCCTACTAACCGCCCTGTACAAAGAATTGACGAGCCTGACCTTATTTTCAAAAATGAACAGGGCAAGTTTAACGCTGTAATTGATGATATTATTGAATGTCATGAAAAGGGGCAGCCTGTACTGGTTGGTACAATTTCTATTGAAAAATCGGAAATACTTAGTAAAATGCTTAAAAAACGCGGCATACAGCACAATGTACTTAATGCAAAGCAGCACGAAAAAGAGGCTGAAATTGTAGCACAGGCAGGTAAAAAGGGTGCTGTAACCATTGCTACTAACATGGCAGGCCGTGGTACCGACATTATTCTTGGCGGTAACGCAGAATTTTTGGCTCTTTCTGAAATGAGAAAGAATGGCTTTGACGAAGAATTAGTTTCGCAGGCAACAAGCTATGGCGAAACCGACAATGAAGAGATTTTAAACGCAAGAAAAACCTTCCGTGAGTTAAACCAAAAATATAAAGACGAGCTTAAAGAAGAAGCCGACGAGGTTCGCAAGGCAGGCGGTTTGTACATAATTGGTACAGAACGTCACGAATCACGCCGTATTGACAACCAGCTTCGTGGTCGTTCAGGCAGACAGGGCGACCCGGGTAAGAGCCGCTTTTATCTGTCAACCGAGGACGATTTAATGCGTCTGTTTGGTGGTGAAAGAATGGAAGCTGTTATGAACAGACTAAACACCCCTGACGACATGCCTATTGAAAACAAGCTGCTTTCTAACATTATTGAAAGCTCACAGCAAAAGGTTGAAAGCAGAAACTTCGCTATTCGTAAAAACGTACTTCAGTATGACGATGTTATGAATAAGCAAAGAGAAATTATTTATACACAGCGTGACCAGGTACTTAACGGTGAAAATATTAAAGATGTAGTTATTAAGATGATTAATGAAAATATTGAAGAAACTGTTAAGCTGTATTGTGACAATGAAATTTTGCGTGAACAGTGGAATTTAGAAAGTCTTAAAGACTACTACGCCGGTTGGGTTCTTACAGAAGATGACGACTGCTTGAATTTCACTTTAGACGAGCTGGCAGATATGGAAAGCAAGCAAATTACAGAAATTCTGCAAAAGAAAGCAGCCGATATTTACGAAGAAAACGAAAAGCTTCTGCCTGAAGATACAATGCGTGAGATGGAACGTGTTTATCTGCTAAAAAGTGTTGACACATACTGGATGCAGCACATTGACGACATGGATAACCTTAAGCAAGGCATAAGACTGCGTGCTTACGGTCAGAAAGACCCTGTTGTTGAGTACCGCTTTGAAGGCTTTGATATGTTTGACCAAATGATTGAATCCATTAGAGAAAATACTGCAAAGCTTTGCTTGTCTGCTCCTAAAAAGATTGCAGAAATACAAGCAAGACAGCTTGCTGACATAGAACGTACAAAGGCAATTCGTGAACAGCGCATAAAAGAATTACAGGCGGCTAAAGAGGCTGCCGAGCAAAACGGCAAAAATGCAGAGGTTGAAGAACTAAACAAAGAGCTTGCTGAAGAAGAGCAAGAAAACCAACAGCCAGCCACTGTACTTAAGCGTGAACAAATGGCTAACCCAACTACTACAAGCGGCGGTTCAGAAGATTCTTCAAAGGGTACTACCGTTCGCAAAAAGAAAAAGGTAGGCCGTAATGACCCTTGCCCGTGCGGAAGCGGCAAAAAATATAAAAAATGCTGCGGTAAAGACGAATAATATTTAATAGTACAACAAATCTGCATTAATCCGCAGATTTGTTGTACTGCTTTTTAAGGAGGAAAATATATGAAAAACGGTAATTTTCTTAAGTTGGGATTTATCTCAGCAGCGGCACTATGCTTATTAACAGGCTGTACGCCAATCAACGTAAACACTAACCCTACCAAAGCTCCTACAACTGCTATCGAAGAAAACACCGAAGCTTCTACCGACGACTGCACTGCCGTTATTCCGAGTGACTCCTATGATGATGAAATTTTATGCAAAAAGCCTGTTATTTACCTTTATCCCCAGGAAAAAACAGATGTAAATATACAGCTAAACCTAAAGGGCAGCTTAATTTGCACTTACCCGGAATATAACAATGGCTGGAATGTTACCGCCAACCCTGACGGAACTTTAATTAACAAAGCTGACAATAAAGAATACTCATATCTGTTTTGGGAAGCCACAAGCAATGTTGAGTATGATATGTCAAAGGGATTTGTCGTAAAAGGCTGTGACACCGCAGAATTTTTACAAGATAAGCTTTCTTACCTTGGTTTAACACCAAAGGAGTATAACGAATTTATTACCTACTGGCTGCCGCAAATGCAAAACAATAACTATAATCTTATAACCTTTCAGAATTCTGCTTACACTGACAATTTTAAATTAAATGTTACGCCAAAACCTGACAGCATTTTAAGAGTTTTTATGGCATATAAGCCTCTTGAAGAAAAAATTGAAATTGAAGAACCAGCTCTACAGCAATTTAACCGCACAGGCTTTTCACTTGTTGAATGGGGCGGTACAATGGTAAAGTAGTTTAAACAATATTCTACACTTCTAAAAATAATATAGATAAAATTATAATATGGCGTGTCCTAAATGTTTTTAGTAAATTAACCACCTGGACACGCCTATTTTCTTTTTATTAACATACTGTTTCTTGACTTTTTGCTTATAATGGCATATTATCTACCTTATAAGGAATTATTTTTTACTTACTAATACTAATAAGAAATAAGAAAGGTGTGAATATATGGACTTTTTTTCGTGGTTCAACTTTCCTTATCTTAATGTTGTAATAGACTTTGCTCTTTTAGTTATAAGAATATTACTGCCTATACTGGCGGTTATTATAGTGTTTCAGTGCTTTAGCTCTATGCGCAGGCACCGCAGAGATGAGCAGGCACTTATTATGCTTGTAAACCTTAGTAACGGAGAAAGCACGCCTGTTTTATATTGGGAAAATTCAATAGGCAGAAGCAAAGGCAGTGACATTGTAATTGCTGACCCTACTGTTTCAAGAGACCACGCCGTACTTTTACGCCGAAAGGAAGGCTGGTTTATTAACGATGTTGGTTCGAAAGCCGGTACATATGTAAATGATCAAAAAACTACTGACCGCACACCTATTATGATTGATGACGTTATTCGTGTAGGTGACACAAAATATGTAGTAAAAAGAACAGACGACGTTATTGTTGACAACCGTTCTTGGTTTTTTAACCGACCAAAAAATAAAGCAAGCATTAAGCCCGGTTTACTTATGATGCTTATAACAGTTTTTCTTTTCTTTCTGGCACTTGAAGCAAGTTTGTGCGAAGAAACACAAGATTTTCAGCCTTTTATAACATGGGGTATTTTTACTGCTGCAAGCTGGATTTTCTACCATGTTTCTACAAAGCTGATAAAAAGGGTAAGCTTTGAGCTGGAATCGCTTGCAATTTTTATGAGCGGAACAGGTATTATTATGCTGGTGCGGCAAGAGTTTAGACAAAGCATTGTACAAACTATTGCTATGATTGGCGGTATGGTATGTTTTTGCATTATTATTAAAGTTATAGAAAACCCTGACAGAATTGAAAAATTCAGAATACCTCTTTACATTTTGGCAGTGGGTTTTTTAGCCGTTAATATATTGTTTGCCAAGGTTACACACGGTGCCGCTAACTGGCTTAACATTGGCGGTATTTCAATACAGCCGTCAGAATTTGTTAAGGTTATTTATATTTTTGTCAGTGCTTCTGCCTTAGACAAGCTGTTAACAAAAGGTAATCTTCTTCAATTTATTGTTTTCTCGGTAATATGCGTTGGTGCTTTAATATTAATGAGCGACCTTGGTACTGCTTTAATTTTCTTCTGCACTTTCTTATTTATAGCATTTATGCGCAGCGGCGACTTAAAAACAATAGTGCTTGCTGTGGTGGGTGCTGTATTAGGTGCAACCTTTGTACTATCATTTAAGCCATATATTGCCGACAGATTCAGCGCTTGGGGAAAATGCTTTGAGCTTGCGGATTCTACAGGATATCAGCAGGCAAGAGTGCTTACATATGCCGCAAGCGGCGGTATAATTGGCGTAGGCATAGGTAACGGGTACCTTAAATATGTATTCGCCTCTGAAAGTGATTTAGTATTTGGTTTGCTGTGCGAAGAATTAGGCTTAATAATTGCCGTTGCGGTTGTTGCCAGTATAATTGGCTTGGTAATATATGCACGTGCAATTACAACAAGAAGCCGCTCTACCTTCTATTCAATATCTGCTTGCTGTGCCGCAGGGCTAATGCTGGTGCAAACAGCACTTAATGTATTTGGTGCAACTGACATTTTACCTCTAACAGGCGTAACACTGCCGTTTATCAGTCTTGGAGGTTCAAGTATGATTTCCTGTTGGTGCTTGCTTGCATTTATTAAAGCCGCAGACGAACGAACATATTCTGTAAAAAAAGTAAAACAGCAGTTTTAATATTATGCATTTATTTTTAGAGCATGTTGCACACTTTACTGACACGCTCAATAACTAAAAATCCTTTTTGCGAAAGGAGAATTAATATGAGAAAAACACGTTCAAGAACCACTCTTGTTCTTATAATCGCCTTACTTGTAATTGCAGGTATGTGTGTATACATTGTAAAAATTGCATTAAATGCAAATGAGTGGATACAGCACCCCTATAATGGTCACTTAGTAGGCAGCGGCGGACTTTCGTCAGCAGGAATTATATACGACCGAAAAGACAGGGTTCTTGCATATTCAGAAAACGGAGAGCGTTTATACAACAGCGACTATACTACACGGCTTTCAACACTGCACGTTGTTGGTGATGACAGCCTGAACATTTCTTCATCGATACAAAGCTCGTACCGTTCACAGCTAATTGGTTTTAACTATGTATGGGGGCTGGGACTTCCTGATTCTATACAAGGTGGCAGCAATATAAATCTTACTATAGACGCTGACGCCTGCAACGCCGCATACAATGCATTAAACGGATATAACGGTGCGGTGGTTGTTTACAATTACAAAACAGGTGAGGTTTTATGCAGTGTAAGCACACCAACCTACGACCCGCTTGACCCTCCTGAAATTACAGAGGAAAATGAGTCTGAATATGACGGTGTTTATGTTGATAAGGTGCTTTCGGGTTTATATGCACCGGGTTCTACATTTAAAATCATTACTACTGCTGCCGCTCTTGAAAACATTGCAGATATTGAAAATGAAACCTTTAATTGTACAGGTAGTACAAACATTGGCGGAAACACAATTACCTGTATGCATGTTCATGGTGAAATTACTATGAAAGAGGGCTTGGCACAGTCATGCAATGTTGTTTTTTCGGAGCTTGCCGCAAAACTTGGCAAAGACAAAATGACTGCTATGGCAAACAAGCTGGGCTTTAACAGCAGCTACAGCATAAACGGAACAGACACAGCAAAAAGCTCGTACAACGTCAGCAAGGCTGACGAAACCGGTTTAGGTTGGTCGGGCATTGGTCAATATACTGTAGAAGCTAATCCCATGCAAATGGCTATTATGTGCGGCGCCATTGCTAACAGCGGTACAGCTGTTTTGCCAAATGAAATAAAAAACGGTGTCTTTTCACTGCCGGGTAGCAGCACCAAGCAGTTAATAGATTCTGACCTTGCTGCCAAGCTTGACGAATATATGCGTTATGACGTTACCAGCTATTATGGTGACAGTCTATTCCCTACTCTTACGGTGTGTGCAAAAACAGGTACTGCCGAGGTTGGCGAAAATAAAGAGCCTCACGCATGGATGGTTGGTTATGCACAAGACGAGGACGCTCCTCTTGCCTTTGCCGTAATTGTTGAAAATGGCGGCTACGGCTTTAGCACAGCCGGACCTGTAGCTGTTGCTGCAATGGAGGCTTGTGCCCAAATTACAAGAAACGGTGAATAATCTTTTTATAAAGTCTCAACTACGGTTTGGGACTTTATTTTTATTATGTAAAAATTCCCTCTATTATTTTACATAGATTTCACATAAGTGAAACATATTTTTCACCTTGATTATGTATTCTAGGTAATGTTGTAATGTTTGTAAAAGCGGCTGAATTTTTGTAAAAAAACAATTTATAATTTTTATGTATGTAAAATTTATGAAAAATCTTGCCATTTTGAAAAATATTCAACATAAGGCTATATCTAAAAAAGCAGACCTTACATTCGTCATTTTTGTTTTGCTTTAATTTTAGATACACCTAAATAATTAAGTAATAAATGCGAGGGAAAGATTATGGACATATTTTCCATTCTTAGTCTTGTAGGAGGACTTGCCCTGTTCCTTTTTGGTATGAACACAATGGGTGATGGTCTTGAAAAGCTTTCGGGCGGCAAGCTTGAAAAAATGCTTGAAAAAATAACTTCAAGTACTTTCAAAGGCTTTATTGTAGGTGCTTTGGTAACGGCAGTAATACAATCCTCATCTGCAACCACTGTTATGGTAGTTGGTTTTGTTAACTCCGGCATAATGAAGCTTTCACGAGCCATTGGTGTTATTATGGGTGCCAACGTTGGTACAACAATAACCTCTTGGATTTTAAGTCTTACAGGCATTGACGGCGACAGTATGTTGATTAAAATGTTAAAGCCAACCAGCTTTTCGCCTATACTTGCATTAATTGGCATAATATTTATGATGTTCTGTAAAAGTCAAAAAAAGAAGGATATAGGAAGTATTTTTGTTGGCTTTGCAATTTTAATGTATGGAATGTCTGCAATGAGCAGTGCAGTAGAACCTCTGGCAGAAATTCCTGAATTTAAAAATATATTATTAATGTTTTCTAACCCTTTGTTTGGTATTTTGGCAGGTGCTGTTCTTACAGCTGTTATACAAAGTTCATCAGCGTCTGTTGGTATATTGCAGGCACTTTCTGCAACAGGCAGCATAACCTTTGCCAGTGCAATTCCTATTATTATGGGTCAAAACATTGGTACCTGCGTAACGGCACTTATATCTTGTATTGGTGCTAAAAAGAATGCCAAGCGTGCTGCTTTTGTTCACCTTTATTTTAATATTATTGGTGTTGTTGCAATTTTAATTATATTCTATGCATTAAATGCTTTCTTACACTTTACTTTTTTAGACGATGCAATATCGCCTGCCGGAATTGCAATAGTGCATACACTGTTTAATTTAGCAGCTACAACATTATTACTTCCTTTTAACAAGCTGCTTGAAAAGCTTGCTTGTATTACTATTAGGGACAAGGATACCGAAGATGACACACCATTTATTGACGAGCGTTTCTTGAATACCCCTGCTGTGGCAACATCACAATGTGTAACCATGTGTAACAAAATGGCTGTGCTTTCAGAACAAACCATTACCGACGCCTGCTCGCTTTTAGCAAACTACCGCAACGAGCTTGCTGAACAAATTAAAGATAACGAAAAGAAAATAGATGTTTATGAAGATGTCTTAGGAACATATCTTGTTAAGCTTGGAAGTAAAAATCTAACCTCTGACGATAGTGCAGAAACCTCTAAAATGCTGCACTCCATTGGTGACTTTGAAAGAATAAGCGACCACGCTATTAATATTTTAAACGCTTCAAAAGAAATGCACGAAAAAAACATCTTCTTCTCTGAATCTGCTGTACAGGAAATTGATGTTTTAATATGTGCTTTAATAGAAATTGTTGACAATACAATAAGAGCATATATTAACAGTGACTATGAATTGGCACAGCGTATTGAACCTTTAGAACAAGTTATAGACAAGCTTGTAAACGAGCTTAAATTAAGACATGTTAAGCGTTTGCGTGACGGTAAATGTACTATAGAGCTGGGCTTTATTTTCTCTGATTTACTTACCAGTATCGAGCGAATATCTGACCATTGCTCTAACATAGCGGTCTGTATGATTCAGATAAAAGAAGAAAGCTTTGAAACACACGAGTACCTGCATGAATTCAGACATGATGATTACGGCACATTTAAAAACGATTATAAAGAATATAAAAGCAAATATGTTTTACCATAACCTTAACCCGACAATAAAAATTATTATATAAAACAGTTAACGGCTAAAACCCATTTAAATGAGTTTTAGCCGTTTTTATATAAAAATGTACCTGCCGGTTACTAAACAGAGACAGGTACATAATTTAATTAATTCCAGTTATTTATTGTATCCTGATATACATTAATATAGTCGCCGGCTGAACGTGCCCATGAATTATCACTGGTCATAGCTCTATATACAAGAGTTTTCCAACCGTCACGGTTCCAATAGCCGTTAATTGCTCTTTTAAGAGCATTATTCATATCAAGAATATCATAATTTCTAAATGTAAATCCGTTACCGTAGCCGTCCTGACTATCGTGTATAGAATCTCTTAAACCGCCAACCTCACGAACAACAGGAATACTGCCGTATCTTAAGGCTATCATTTGTGAAAGACCACACGGCTCACTTTTTGACGGCATTAAGAAAATATCTGAACCGGCATAAATTTTACGAGCAAGCTCAGGTACATAGCCATGGCAGAAGCAAACTCTGCCGGGATATTTATTATGCAAATACCAGAAATAGTCCTCATATTCCTTGTCGCCTGAGCCAAGAACTACAAACTGAACATCATTATTGCATAAAATGTCCTCTATACCGCCTCGTACAAGGTCTAATCCTTTATGACTAACAAGACGTGAAACCATTGCAATCATAGGAATATCGCCCCTTTGTGCAAGGTTTAGCCTTTCCTGAAGTCTGCGTTTACACTCGCCCTTACCCTGTGGATATTCCGGTGTATAGTTAGCATACATATGGAAATCGGTAGCAGGATTATAACTATCGTTATCTATTCCGTTTAGAATACCGCACAGCTTATATGATCTGTGCTTTAAAATTTGGTCAAGACCGTGTGCAAACCAAGGGTCAAGAATTTCACCTGCATATGACGGACTTACTGTTGAAACTCTTGTAGATGTTTCAATAGCACCTTTAGACATATTCAGCTTGCCGTCCATTTCAAGCATTTTTGTGCAATCTTCAGGAATACCAACACACTCGGTGTTAACCTCCCAGCCATACATACCCTGATACTGAATGTTATGTATAGTATAAAGACTTTTAATGTTATGATACCACGGATTTTTTGAATAGAAGAAATAGTAATAGGTTGATACCAATGCCGTTTGCCAGTCGTTAGAATGAATTAAATCAGGGTGAAAATTAATGTACGGCAGCATTTCAAGAATTGCTCTTGAAAAGAATGAAAAACGCTCTGCATCATCATAAAAACCGTATAATCCGTTTCTTCTGAAATAATACTCATTATCAATAAAATAAAAAGTCACTCCGTCATACTCTGACCAAAAAAGACCGCAATATTGTCTTCTCCAAGCAACTGGCACGGTAAAGTTTGTGATATAGTTCATACCATCTCTTAAATATTGCGGAATATCACCGTACAGCGGCATAACAACCCTACAGTCAACACCACGCTGACGAAGTGTTTTTGGCAGCGAAGCAGCAACATCTGCCAATCCACCTGAGCCTGCAAAAGGATTAGCCTCACTGGTACAATAAAGAATTCTCATTATATGCATTACCTCCGTATATATTTACAATATTTGAGCAAAAGTAAATTTTTTATATATACTTTTACTCTATTACATTAAATTATAACACCTTTTCACTAGGAATGTAAATAGGAAAAGAGTTATAACCGCACAAAGCTCTGCCATCTTTAATAATTACATCTTTGTCGCAGATTACATAGTTAAGGTCAGCGCCGGTGCCAATTTTTGTATCTTGCATAACAATACAATTACATACTTTAGAACCCTTGCCTATACGAACTCCCTTTGAAATAATACTGTTTTCAACCTCGCCTTCAATAATACATCCCTGAGCAATAAGTGAATTTTTTACAGAAGAACCCAAACCGTATCTGCTTGGCATATCGTCACGCACCTTTGTGTATATTGGGCGTGAACTATTAAACAGCTCTTGTCTGTTGTTTTTTTCCAATAAATCCATATTAGCCTGAAAATACTCATCCATAGATGAAATTAGGGTATAATACCCCTCGTGCTTATAACCGTAAAATCTGTATTTACTTACATCTTTCTGAAATACATTTCTTACATAATTAAGCTGGTTAGTATTTATACACTGCTGTACAACCTCAATAAGAAGCTTTCGGCTGGTAAGTATTGAACCTGCAGCAATGTTGCATTCAGCTTTTGCACTAGGCTCAACAAAAAATGAATTTATTCGTTCGTCAGTATCTGTTGTAAAAGTAACGGCATCTTTTCTTCCCTGACTGTCAAGGCCCGTAATATATAAAATAGAAAAATCTGCATTTTTTTCAATATGCTGTTGAATCATTTTTCCATAATCAACATTTGCCACTAAGCCGCATTCTGAAAGCAACACATAGTCTTCTGTTGCGTCATTTAAAAATCGTCTTATGGAATACAGCTTTTCAATTTCTGTTTCACCACGCAGCTCACCTGACTGAATAAATGGAGGCAACAGGTGCACACCACCATTTTTTCTTGACAAATCCCAGCTTTTTCCAGACCCTACATGGTCCATTAACGAAAAAAAGTTTTTATCTACAATAATACCAATATTTGTAATACCACCGTTTGACATATTAGAAAGGTTAAAATCAATTAGTCGGTATTTACCGCCAAATGGAACAGACGCCATTGTGCGGTGTGATGTTAAAGACTGAATTCTTTCAGCATAGTTATTTCCAAAAACTATACCCAGCACATCATTGTTCCTCATTATACTTCTACCTCCATAACATCAGCGTCAACCATAGCCATTGGCTCAACAACACAACCCTCTTCTACAGTTATACCATCACCTATTACTGCTATACCCCACTTGCCTTTTTCTGTAACATTTTCCGGTCTGTTACCAATATGTGCATTTTTCTTAATAACAGCATTTTCCGAAACTATAGCGTACTCAACAACAGCACCGTCTTCAACAACAGCACCGGGCATTAAAATAGAGTCTGTTACAATTGCACCAGTACCAATAGTTACACCTGGGAAAAGAACTGAAAATTCAACAGTACCGTCAACATCGCATCCGTCTGAAACCAGTGAATTCTGAATTTTTGCATTTGCACCTATGTAATGCGGTGGCATTGACGGGTTGCGGGAATATATTTTTTCTGTTTCACCGCCTAAATCAAGTGTTGTGTTAGGGTTAAGCAAATCCATATTTGCCTCCCAAAGGCTGTCAATGGTTCCAACATCCTTCCAATATCCGTCAAACGGGTAAGCAAACATTCTTTCGCCGGCATTTAGCATTGCCGGAAGAACATCCTTACCAAAGTCGTTGCTGGAGTTAGGGTTAGCAGCGTCCTCTTCAAGATACTTCTTAAGCTTACTCCAACTGAATACATAAATACCCATAGAGGCGTTTGTACTTTTAGGCTTAGGCGGTTTTTCTTCAAATTCATAAATTGAACCATCTTTGTGGGTGTTTAAAATACCAAATCTGGAGGCTTCTTCCAAAGAAACATCTATTACTGCAATGGTACAAGCCGCATTATTTTTCTTATGGAAAGAAATCATTTTAGCATAATCCATTTTATAAATATGATCACCAGAAAGAACAACTACATACTCAGGGTCATATCTTTCAATAAAATCCATATTACGGTAAATAGCGTTTGCCGTACCTGAATACCAGTGTGCACCGTCCATTTGTTGATACGGGCTAAGACAGGTTACACCTGAGTATAGTCCATCTAAATCCCATGGCTGACCATTACCTACATACTCATTAAGCACAAGCGGCTGGTACTGGGTAAGCACACCCACCGCTTCAATACCCGAATTAACACAGTTTGACAACGGAAAATCTATTATTCTATATTTACCGCCAAAGGGTACAGCAGGCTTTGCCAGTTTTCTTGTTAACACGCCCAGTCTGCTTCCTTGTCCTCCTGCAAGTATCATTGCTACTGTAGTTTGCTTTTGATACATTATTCGTTTCCTCCTTTATATTTCTGTATTTTAAACAATATATAGCAATTGTTATATTTATAAACAGTAATATTACAAATAAAAATTATATATAAAAACAAAACCTCTTCATAGGCGTGCTTTCGATTTTTCATATACACCCTAAATTAATAGTTAAAATTTTTATATTACAGTACAGTATTATTTTCAATCTATTCTTTTCAAACCTTTTCAGTGTTTTCTTTCGTATTTGGAAGCTCATCCTCTGATACTTCAGCTTCATTTACAGCTACATCGTCTGTTACATCTGTTGTATTATCTGCATTTTCTTTTTGTCCTTCAACATCAGAATTTTCAATTTCTTCAATTTCAGCAATCTTTTCGTTTAGCTCTTTTAGCTCTGCAACAGTTTCTTCATCTTCCTGTGCTATATTAATGCCCTCATTTTCACTTTTTCTTTCAACACAAACAAAATACATTACTGATAAAGGCGGAATGGTAAGTTCAATACTTTGGTCGTAGCCATGCATTGGGGCTTCAACAGTGCTAATACTATTACCGTTCGTTATGCCTGCACCGCCAAATTCTGCATTGTCAGTATTAAATACTTCTGAATAAATCCCCTTATAAGGCACGCCTATATGGTAATGCTCCCTTTTAATAGGTAAGAAATTACACACGGCAATAATTCCGTTGCCGTTGCTGTCAAGTCTTCTAAAAGCCAATACGCATTGAGTATAGTCATCATGGTGAATCCAATGAAATCCCTTCCACGAATCTTCAATTTCGTACATTGGGGGGGTTTCAACATAAAATTTATTTAAAGATTTAATAAAATGCTGAAGTTGATTATTTTTTGGGTATGCCAGCACACTCCAAGGCAATTCACTATCAGTATTCCATTCTTCCATTTGACCAATTTCAGCACCCATAAATGTAAGCTTTTTGCCCGGGTGCATCATCATATAAGCCATAAATATTCTTACATGGTCAAATTTGCTGCTAAAATCTCCCGGCATTTTGCTAAATAAAGACTTTTTTCCATATACAACAACATCGTGTGAAATTGGCAATATAAAGTTTTCTGAAAAAGCATAAAAAAACGAAAATGTTAAATTAGCATGGTTAAACGGCCTGTAGAATGGGTCAAGAGACATATAATGAAGCATATCGTTCATCCAGCCCATATTCCATTTAAAATCAAAGCCTAAGCCACCCTCGTCAACAGGCTTTGAAATCATAGGCCATGCTGTTGATTCTTCAGCAACTGTAATGACAAATGGATAAAGCTTGTGAATGTTAATATTCAGCTTTTGAATAAAGGCAACTGCCTCTAAATTTTCTTTGCCGCCAAACTGGTTTTTAGCAGATTCTTTACCTGTTTTTTCATAATCAAGATAAAGCATAGCTGCAACATTGTCTAGTCTTAAGCCGTCTATATGATATTTTTCTATCCAAAAAACAGCACTTGACATAAGAAAGCTAATAACCTCATAACGAGAGTAATCAAAAACTAAAGTACCTTTTTTTTCTCTGTTTGCCTTTAGCGGATCATGATATTCATAACAGCAGGTTCCGTCAAACAGAGCCAAAGCATACCCGTCTTTAGGAAATTGCGAAACAGACCAGTCCATTATTACACCAATACCGTTTTGGTGACATTGGTCAACTAAATACATAAGGTCAGTTGGTTCACCATATCTTGAGGTTGGTGCAAAATAGCCTGTAGGCTGGTATCCCCATGAACCATCGTAAGGATATTCCATTACGGGCATAAACTCTATATGCGTATATCCCATTTCTTTTACATAAGGTACAAGCTCTTCAGCCAGCTTTTTATAATTATAAAAGTTACCATCCAAATATCTTCGCCATGAACCTGCATGAATTTCGTAAACATTCATTGGGGACTTCTTAGGATTTTTTTCGTTTCTGTTTTCAATCCACTTACTGTCATTCCACTGATATTTATCAACATTGTAAACAATAGAAGCATTGTTTGGTCTTGTTTCAAAATGGAAACCATAGGGATCTGATTTATATAATCTGTTATAATACTTAGTTTCTATGCAATATCGGTAAACATCATATTCGTTTACACCGTTTATATAACACTCCCACACATCACCGTTGCCAATACGTGACATATAATTTGATGTTTCGTTCCAGCCATTAAAGCTGCCTACTACCGATACTGACAGTGCATTTGGTGCCCAAACCCTAAAAACATAGCAACCACCGTCGTCTACTTTATGAGAACCCATATATTCATATGCGTTATAACTGTCACCACTATCAAACGCTTGCAGATGCTGCTTTTCATCCATTATATTTTGCATAATGAAAAATCCTTTCTTGCATGTTATCAATTACATCTTCCAACAGTAATATAATACCAATGCTAAAGGCAAATTTCAATAGATTAGTTAAATTTTATAAGATATTTAAAAGGTTATATGCAAATATTTATACATATTGCAACATTTTCAATTTTATTTCATCATTACATTACATTATTCGGTATTCTTACAATATATTTTTATAAAGCTCAATTTGCCTGTCTTTCTTAACAGGAAATTTATTTCTTAATGACTGTACATCAATATCAAGAACAGAGTAAATAATTTCTTCTGAATTTTCACAGTAAACCATTACCTTACCGTTTGGGTCTATAATGCACGAATTGCCAGAGTAATAAATGCCGTTAATACAGCCAACACAATTAACAGCCAGTATATAAACCTGATTTTCTATAGACCTTGCTTGTGTAAGCACCTGCCAATGGTCAGCCCTTGCTGACGGCCAGTTGGCTGGAATAACTATAGCCGTTACCTCATTGTCTTTACAAATGCCCTGAAACAGCTCAGGAAACCTAGTGTCGTAACAAATAGCGGTTGAAAAGGTTATATTGTTAATTTTAAATTTAGTAAGTGAACACCCTTTTTCAAAATAATCATTTTCATTACTGTACGAAAAAGGATGAATTTTAACATATGTACTTAATTCATTACCTCTGCTGTTTAAAACTGTATAACAGTTTTGTGCTTTTTTACCACACTCCTTTACCCAACCAAAGCCTGCTGCAATATTGTATTTTGTACACAACTCTTTCATTTTTGTTAAAGTAAAAAAATCATTTTCAGCAGTACTGCCAATATTCATAGAAAATCCGGTAAAGCTCATTTCGGGAAAAAATATAATATCCGCACCATTACTGCTTGCCTGTATCATAGCATTTTCTGCCTTAATAAAATTTTCTGTTTTATTCTCCCAAATGATATTCATTTGATATAACGCCACTTTCAAACATATCACCCATTTATAAATACTTAAAACTATTATACAATATTTTATATGCAAAAATAAACTTTTTATAAAAACAAAAGTGCTTGGGTAAAAATCTACACATACCCAAGCAACTTTTATAATGAATTAAAATTTAAAACATCTTCACACCATTACCATGTAATGACTTTGTGTACTGCTTATTTGCATAAATTCCGTTTTTGTCTTAATGGTTCTTAACAAAAAGTATAAATTAAAAATATTCGTAAAACATAAGAATTTTTTACTTGTCAAGCCGCACATACAACTATGCGGTATGTTATTAAATTACTTTTCGTAGTTCTTTCTTTCTTCTACTATTTTTTGTGCTATGCCTTCAGGTACAGGCTCATACCTTGCAAAGGCTGTTGTATAACTGCCTCTGCCCTGTGTAACCTGCCTTAAATATACTGAAAAATCACTCATTTCTGCTTCAGGAACCTCTGCCTGAACAATTTGCATATCATCTTCACCAGGGTCCATACCCAAAACTCTGCCACGACGCTTATTAACTTCGCCCATAATATCACCCATATTACTGTCGGGTACCATAACAGAAACAGAATTAACAGGCTCAAGCAAAACCGGACTTGCCTGCGGCATACCATTTTTATAAGCCGCTGAAGCTGCCATTTTAAATGACATTTCTGAAGAATCAACAGGGTGGTACGAACCATCGTAAAGTGTTGCTTTAACGCCTACTACAGGGTACCCTGCCAAAGGACCTTTTTTTATGCTTTCTCGTAATCCTTTTTCAACAGCAGGGAAAAATCCCTTTGGCACAGCACCACCAACCACTCTCTCGGTAAACTCCAAACCATCAACGTCACTTGGTTCAAATTCTATCCAAACATCTCCAAACTGTCCGTGACCGCCCGACTGCTTTTTATGCTTACCCTGAACCTTAACACTTTTGCGAATGGTTTCACGGTATGCTACCTTAGGGGTATCAAGAAGAACCTCTAAATTGAATTTATTTTTAAGCTTAGAAACTACTACGTCCAGGTGCTGCTCACCAAGACCTGAAAGAAGCATTTCTTTTGTTTCTTTATTGGTTTTACAAACAATAGTAGGATCTTCTTCAGAAATTTTTATTAAAGCCTGCGCCACCTTGTCTTCTTCACCCTTTGTTTTTGGTGACACTGCCATTTGGTATGTAGGTACAGGATATTTTATTCCCTCAAGAATAATCTTTCTTGTAGGGGCACACAGTGTATCGCCGGTATTGGTACCGCTTAGTTTTGCAACTGCACCAATATCGCCTGCACCAATAAAAGCGGTGTCCTCTTGCTTTTTACCTTTAGGAAGAAGAACCTTATTAATTCTTTCGTTTTCACCTGTTCTCATATTTACAAGTGAACTGTCAGCCGTAACCTTGCCTGAAACCACCTTAAAATAAGACAACTTGCCAACAAAAGGGTCAGCTACTGTTTTAAATACAATAGCAGCTGTTGCAGCATTTTCGTTAGCCTTTAGCTCTACAGGCTCTCCGCTTGTGTCAACTGCCAGCTCGCTCTTTTCATCTGCCGATGGTATAAGCCATGTAATGCCGTTTAGTAAATGCTCAATACCAAATGTGTTTTGTGCGTCACCACAGAAAACAGGAGTGATTGTACCCTCCTTTACACCTCGGCTTACGCCTACAATAACCTCTTCAGGAGTAAATTCTTCACCACTGAAATATTTTTCAAACATTTCTTCACTGGTTTCTGCAACCGCCTCATAAATAGCTGTACGCAAGCCCTCCAGTCTGTCACCCATGTCAGGCATAGCAGTTTGGGTTATTTTACCGTCTTCATATTTGTAAGCCTTATATTCCAAAATATTTATGTAACAATTAGCCTGACCATTTTCAATAAAAGGTACTACCACCGGGCAAACAGACGGACCATAGTGAGCCTTTAGTGTTTCAAAAACACGATAGAACCTTGCGCTTTCGTCACAGAGTCCGTTTACAAAAAACACCTTTGACATACCTGACTTTTCTGCCATTTTAAAGGCTTTGTCTGTTCCAACCCCAACACCGTCTTTACCTGACACTACCACCAGTGCTGTGTCTGCCGCACGCATACCTTCACACATACCGCCTTCAAAGTCAAATAAGCCCGGCGTGTCAATAAGATTAATTTTATAGCCCTTCCATTCAATAGGAGCAACTGCTGACATAACAGAAACTTTTCTTTTTATTTCTTCGGGGTCAAAATCAAGTACCGTATTGCCGTCGCCAACCTTACCCAATCTTTCGCTTGCACCTGCAAGATAAAGCATCGACTCTGCTACCGATGTTTTTCCGCATCCGCCATGTCCGCATAAAACTATATTTTTAATCTTCTTAGCTTCGTACTGTTTCATTTTTATATTACACTCCTATACATCAGTTTATATCCCATATATGGCATTGTGTACAAATCGATTACATTTTGTTAACAACATTATATATCATATATACACTTTGTGCAACGATTTTTTGTCTTGAAATAAAAATTCACCTAATACACACAATTATTATAGAAAAATTTATACAATTTAACTAAGTAATATTAATATTACATAACTAATTCATAAACGGCGTTATTTCAAATTAATTATATAAACTTAATTTTTTGTTTAAATATTTTTATTTGTGGTTTTATTTCGATAAAATATTAAGATTTTACCTTAGCGATAGCTTTATTAATCTTATTATATGCCATTTTCCAATCCCGATGTGCATTATCAACAATCAACTTCTTTATTGGTAATTGTTCTAAAATCACTAATTCCCTTTGCTGACGTTCTTTTAAACATGATATATATCCATCAAATCCTTGTGCACCTATGCTCTTTCCATATCCACCATTTATATGATAATCAATTACTGCATCAAGCCAACCTTCACGTTCTTTAGCTGTTTCATTAACACATTTAGCAATATCATCATTTTTCAAATATATTACCATAGGATTCAATTGGTTAATAATCTTTTGTATTTTTGAAATATATTCAAAAGATTGATTTTCTGTAAAATTAAATCGCATCATTGTTTCACACATTGGATTTTGTAAAAAAACACAGTTAAAAACATAAACCACTTCATCATTAACCGCTTTATCTGCAAAGTCCTGCCATTTAGCTAGCATTTGCGGCATTTCAACCTCCCAAGGCAGAAAATCGTATATTTTGTACTTTAACAACGTTTCAAAATCTTTATCTGCAAATTGTGACAATGGAATAATATATCCACTTCCTTTTTGTTCAAAACACTCTTTTATCTTCATTTGAAGTCGTGCATCAAATTTTTGAAAATCATTTTCTCTAACAAAAGCATGAAACTCATAATCCGCAGGATGATTTCCATTCCCTTCATCAACAAATTTGACTGTTTTACCTGTTTCAGATAATTTATCGGATATATACTTTGCTGTTGTACTCTTACCCGAACATGGCAGTCCTTCTACAATATATAACTTTGTCATTAAAAATCCACCTTTCTTAACACAATAGTGCCTTCAACTGTCTATACACCTGCTCACTGATTTTTGCGAACCATTTTTTCTTGAAATCCACCATTAATCTCTTTACATACATATGTAATTTATATAAAAAATATCAGGGCAACTCATGCATTGTAATGCTGTGTTGTTGCCCTAATATAATAAAAATATAAAAAGGAAAAGAACCACAGTATTTCCGTCCCCTGTGGTTCTTCCGTTCTTGCCTCTTCCCAATGTGTATCGCTCTCATACACAAGTACATTTTACCATATTTTTAAAATTTGTCAAATATAATATTGAACAAAATAACAATTTAATACTTGTTTAATAGTTACAATTACTCGGTAATAGAATTAATTAGACCGCCCTTTTTAATAATGTTCTGAATAAATTCAGGAAACGGCTCTGCCTGATATGTTTTGCCTGTTGTTTCGTTAGTAATAACACCTGTGTCAAAGTTAACATTAACAACATCTCCGTTTTTAATATCGTGAGCAGCCGCGTCACATTCAAGAATTGGCAAACCGATATTAATTGAATTTCTGTAGAAAATTCTTGCAAATGTTGAAGCAATAACACAAGAAATACCTGAAGCTTTAATTGCTATTGGTGCGTGTTCTCTTGACGAACCGCAGCCAAAGTTCTTTTCGGCTACCATAATGTCGCCCTCTTGTACATTTTTTGTAAAATTGGCGTCAATATCCTCCATACAATGTGATGCCAACTCTTTATGAGAGGCTGTATTTAAATATCTGGCAGGAATAATAACATCAGTATCTACATTGTCACCATATTTATGTACTCTACCCTTTGCGTTCATAATAATAAATCCTCTCTTTCTTATTGGTTACAGACATCAGCAGGGTTGGCAATATAACCGGCAACTGCACTTGCTGCGGCAACAGCCGGGCTGGCAAGATAAATTTCTGAATCAATATGGCCCATTCTGCCTACAAAATTTCTGTTTGTAGTTGATACAGCTTTTTCTCCCTGTGCAAGCACACCCATATGACCACCCAAGCATGGTCCGCAAGTAGGTGTAGAAACTATTGCACCTGCGTTTACAAAAATGTCAAACAGTCCTTCGTGCATAGCATCAAGCCAAATTTTTTGTGTACCCGGAATAATAATGCAGCGTACACCCTTGGCAATTTTTTTGCCCTGCATAACCTTTGCTGCTGCTCTTAAGTCAGAAATTCTGCCGTTTGTACAAGAACCAATAACAACCTGCTGAATTTCAATTTTATCAATTTCATCAATTGTTTTTGTATTTTCAGGCAAATGCGGAAAAGCAACCGTAGGCTTTAGCTGTGAAAGGTCAATAGTATATTCTTCGTCATATTCAGCATCAGCGTCGGCAGCATACTCTACAGGCTCACCCTGGAATCTTCCCTTTGTATATTCTCTTGTAATGTCATCAACAGGGAAAATACCGTTCTTGGCACCTGCCTCAATAGCCATATTGGCAATGCAAAGTCTGTCATCAATGTTCAGGTACTGCAAGCCCTCGCCTGCAAATTCCATTGATTTGTATAAAGCACCGTCAACACCAATCATACCAATAATATGAAGAATAACATCTTTGCCGCTAACATATTCTTGAGGCTTGCCAATAAGATTAAATTTAATGGCAGACGGCACCTTAAACCAAGCTTTACCGCTTATCATACCTGCTGCCATATCGGTTGAACCAACACCTGTTGAAAATGCACCAAGTGCGCCGTATGTACAAGTATGTGAATCAGCGCCAATGCACAAGCTGCCCGGACCTACCAAGCCTTTTTCAGGTAATAAAGCATGCTCTATGCCCATTTCACCTACATCTAAAAAGTTTTTTATGTCATATTTTCCGGCAAATTCTCTTACCTGTAAACAGTGCTGTGCAGATTTAATATCTTTATTAGGTGTAAAATGGTCCATTACCATTGCAATTTTTGTATTGTCAAAAACATTTTCTGCTTTACAGTCGTTAAAAACATTAATAGCTACAGGCGAAGTAACATCATTACCCAATACCATATCCAGCTTTGCCTCAATAAGCTGGCCTGCCTTAACCTCCGGCAAATTAGCATGAGCCGCCAAAATCTTTTGTGACATTGTCATACCCATAATTAATTCCTCCTGTTATAAATTTTAATTTTATTATCGCATAACAATTGATAAAAGAATGTAAAGTATGCTACAATTATAGCAATAGAAAATATGGTAATAAATTAAAGCAAAAGCATATTTTTAATAACTGAATATAATTGAGGTAAAGCTATGATAAACAAAACTATGCACAGCAGTGACACACTGCAACTGCCAAAGGAGGCTGTAGAGCTTTTTGACAGCTTTGGTACAGAAAAACACTACAGCAAAAACACTACACTGTATCATCAGGGTGAACAGGCGGTTTGTTTTTACTACCTGAAAAAGGGTAATGTAAAGGTGTTTTTTAACTCTATAGACGGTATGCAAAAAACAATTTCAATAGTAAGTGACGGCAGCATTTTAGGCGAAGCAGCTTTTTTTGACCAAATGCCAAGGGTTTCTTCGGCACAGACAATATCGCCCTGTGTTATAACCACGGTAACACATAAACAGCTTGAGGACGCATTTTTTAAAAATCCCAAATTAGCTATACATTTGCTAAAGGTACAGGCACAGTCAATAAGAATGCTGTCTGCACAGGTTTCGGGTATGGTTTTTACAAAGGCAGACTGCCGTATAGCCAACCAATTGTTACAGTCACAAATTCTTCATAACAATGAAATAATAGTTAATTTAACTCATGAAGAAATCGGCAATCTTGTAGGAGTTTCAAGGGTAACAGTAAGCAAAATTTTAAATTCATTTGCAAACAAGGGTATTATTAAAACAGCTTACCGATATATTATATTATGCGACATTGAAAAGCTGGAGCAAATAGCCTGGGCTGAATAAAACAGAAAAACTACGGTGTACTTTTTAATGTACAACCGCAGCTTTTAATGATATACCATTAATTAATACAAAATGCTTTTTAGATTATTCCTTCATTCTTCTGTTTTCAGGCTGAATAAAATTGTAAGGAAGTTCCACCTTACCGTCTGTAGAGTTGATAAATCTTTTAGACATAAAATAATAAATATTTTTAAAGGTAATAATAATGTTTTTAAAGCATCCCTTAAAATTTTTACATTCAAAATGAATTTTAAACAGTCCTACAATATTGCCAAAAAGCATTGACATTGCTAAATGACAAAACGGGTATCTTAAGCTTTTAAGCTCGTGCTTATCGGCAAAAAATCTTCTTAACATTCCCAGTGACAATATGTAATCATGCAAATTTTGCAGCGAAACTGTCTGCACAATACTGCCGTCACGTATAGTATAGTAGTACAGATATTTGTTAAGAATAACACCCTTATTGGCATAGTACAGCAGCTTTGAAACAGTAGCAATATCTTCAAATTTCATTTCAGGAAAGGTAATGTTATGCTCTGTAAACAATGTACGCCGCCACAGCTTGTTCCACAAATATGACCTCATATAAAAATCTGACACAGTTTTTTTAACCATTTGCATATTTGTCATTATACCCTTTTTAGGCTTTCTTACTCTTACAGAATACAAAAATCCACTGTCTATATTATATAAAATATAATTGCAATGGGCAACATCAGCATTATTCATATTTGCCGCCTGATACAGCCTTAAAAGATAGTTAGGGTCAATATAATCGTCACTATCAACAAAGGCAATATACTCACCGCAAGCTAACGAAACACCTAAATTTCTTGCTGATGATACACCTTTGCTGGTATTATGCACAAGATTAAAATTTACAAAGTTGTCAGCAAAACTGCTGGCAATTTCTGCACTGTCATCTGTCGAACCGTCGTTAATCATAATAACTTCATAATCTTTAAAGGTTTGGCAGGCAACAGACGATAAACATCTGTACAAATATTCACCTACATTATAAATGGGTATAATTACACTTATTGTCGGTTTACTATTGCTCAATAATACCACCTTCTTAATATGTACAATAAACATTTGCTATAGTTTTACAGCAAATGTTTATTGTACAACATATTATTTAATCTTCAGAATTTTTAACATTGCCATGGTTATCTTCTGCTTTTATCTCTCTGTAATTATCACCGCTGCTTTGGTTGGCTTCTGTTTTCATTTTGTTGTCAACATCACTGTCATTTTTTATTACATCTTCTGTATTATCTTTATTTTTTTTGCTTTTAGTAAGCATAGAAAAGGGTGCACAAATAAGAATAACACCGTAATATGTAATAACGCGCCACAGCAACAGTGCAGACTTTAATATAACTACGCCGAAAAACATATTATAAAAAACTGAAAAAGCCAATTCAGCCGCACCTGTAGCCCCCGGCAGAGGCATCATTGCAGAAGCAAGACTAACAAATGCCTGTGAACAAACCATGTCAATTGGAGATGCACCTTCAAGACAAAAACCCCTGTAAATGCAATATGGTACAAGCATTATTAACAAAACCTGTAAAAATATAAATGTGTATGACTTTACCAACAGCTTTGGCTGCTTAATTAATGCCTTGTTTCCGTTATGAAAAACATCAACCTGATCAGAAAGCATTTTTACGTATTTATCGGGATTTTTTATAAATTTAATTTTATTTAACAGTTTACCCACCATTTTAACTATCCATGAGGATAACCGCCTGTTAAACGAAATAAACATAAGGCAGCCTGTTACTACTACCTGAGAAAAAAATCCCGCAGCTACAAACAGCCACAATATTGGTGTTGTAATATTATTTATAAAAAAGTCAAACCTGAAAATAAGCGAAAATACGCTGAAAACAGTAGAGGTTATTTGAAACACCAAAAATTTTTGCATCATACAAGATGTTGAATATCCGGGGTCAATTTTCTTTTGTGCCAAAAACATAACCTGCATTGGCTGCCCCCCGGTTGAGGATGGTGTTACTGCACTAAAAAAGCTTCCAACGCAAGAGGACTTTATTCCGTCCAACAAAGAAAAGCTTTTGTACTGCTTTTTTATATAAATATATGTAATAACAGAGTCTATAAACATATTGCCAAGCTGACACACAACAGCCATTAATATCCAAAATATGTTTATTTTTATATCAGAGGAAAGTAAATCTATAAGACCGTCCTTTGATATACAGAAATACGTTATAAGCACAATTGAAATAACAATAACTAAAATATTAAAAATAAGAGTAAAATTAATTTTTTTCCTCATTTTATATCCTCATCAACTCACAAAATTCCTTAATTTACTCTCCCAAAAACAGGTATTTTCAGGAGAGTGTTTTCAGCAGAGTATTATTTTATTTTATATATAAATTAACCCTGTGGATTATTTACCGTACCCATAATTATAGGCGCATAGCTTTCATTATCTACAACAGCATAAATAAACGGTCTGTTAAAAACAAGAGAGTCATTTGTATTTTGTTTTTCAAGTTCATCATTGTTGACATTTTTTGTTGAAATGCCATTTTTATTAACTGTAATGCTTACTGTTTGCGAAAAATCATTAACAAAAATATCTTCAGAAAAGCCCTTTGAAAAATCAGCATCTTTGTCAAAAATGCCATCAATACCAATATTTTTTATATCTTCTTTAATACTTCCGCTTTTAGTTATAGAAAATTCGGGAATACTTACAGATGTAAAGCCGGTAGGAGATACACCAAGTGGCATGTCCAAAAATTGTTCCGCCGTTAATTCATTTATATATGTTTCAAGACTTATATCCTCATTTGGCATAATGCAAACAAGCTTGCAGCTAATATTTTTTAAGTCCTTAACAAATCCCTGTACCTTATCGGTTTTAAAGGTTCTTTCAGCACTTGTAAGATATGTTGCGTCAATTTTGCTTTCGTCTGCTTTAGTAAAGCTGTCAGCTTTTACACTGCTGTCATCATACGGCTTCAGCCAGCAGTCACTTACAGCTGTTGAGGAATCAAGGTACATTTTGTAGTCAGATTCAAGCTTTATACTGTCAGCATTTAAAATACTGTTTGAATTATCTGATATTAAATTTGTAATTACCGTATTAGTATTTTCAACACCAAAATCAGTTTTATATGCATACATATTATAATAGTTTTCAATCTTTTGCAAAAAACTTCTTTTAGGTGAAAGCTCGTTTGAAATCCACATTGAATTTACATTAAAAACACCTGTGTCATCAGTATTAAAAAAGCTTATTCTTTGCGAAAGATAAGTAGCATTTTGGTTAATTTCTTCTGCTGTTTGTGTGTTTTTACCCAAAAAGCTTTTTACCTGCTTAAGTGTATTTTTATTGGTTGCATTTTCCAGTGCAGACAATGAAAGTGCAACCGGTACCGGTGCTGTTATGGTATTTTCTTTTGAGTAATTAGTTTGTTTTAGCAGCTGCAAAGCTATATTACTTGTTTTAGTAATATAGTTATCATACCCTTCAGGCTTTTGGGCTGCATTATTAAAATCGTAACCAGGTGCATCTTCACTCTTCTGAACACTGGCCAAAAGATTATCGGACGCTTTTACTTTGTCTTGGTTTTCATTACTACAACTACATAACCCTGCTGTAACAACGCTAAGTGCCATACACGCTGCAACACACCTTAACACGAATTTACTTTTCATTGTCTAATCTCCATATCCAATTATATTAATTATTTTCAGCTAATTCATCATCGGTAATAGTTATTTCAACACTGTGTTTTTCTTTTAACTCATACTGCTTAACAAGCTTTTCAGCCAGTTCAATAATTTTTCCTGCCGCATTTTCTCGGTAATTCATTTGACAAGCCTTTTTCATATCGTCAAGCCTTTGAGGGTTCAGCAGCAGGTCATGTACAATCTTGCCACATTTTTTCTTAGGCAGCCGTACTGCCATATTATTCTTTTCAAGATATACAGCATTGTCCTCTTCTTGACCCGGATACGCACTGAAAATTGCCATTGGCAAGGTAGAGGCTATAGCCTCGCTTACGGTAAGACCACCCGGCTTTGTTACAATAAGGTCTGCTATATACATATATTCGTTAATATTATCAACAAAATAAAGCAATTTAGTTGGCTTAATACCGCTGTGTCCTGCATATACTTTATTAGCCTCTCTGTTTTCTGTTATACTTTCATCTTCAACCGGTATTTCATCACCAAAAATATCATACTTTCCGCTTTCAATATTTTTGTCATTTTCATCACCGGTTTTATCAAGCATTGAGTCAAACTCATCAAATAACCGTTTATTTTTGCCTGTAACAACAACCATTTGAAAGTCAGACTCGGTTTCAGCTATATCACGGTAAATTTTAAATATATCCTTTACACCAAAGCTGCCTGCCATTAACAGCAAGGTTCTAAGGTTGGGGTTTAGCCCCATCTTCTTCATAAGCTCTTGCTTGCTGTGTTTGTTATAAAAAACAGGGTCAATAGGAATACCGCTTACCTGAACAATACTGCGGTCAACACCAAACTTTTCAAGGGCATCAACCATCTCTTGGTTAGAAACAACATAAGCGTCAACACCGTCCTGTACATACATTTTATGCGGGGCGAAATCTGTAATAAGTGAAATAATAGGAACATCCATTTTATATTTTCTTTTTAATGACGCTGCCATATCAACGCAAAAGGCGTGTACACCTATCATAACATCGGGTCTGAACTCAACCATTAGCGGCAGAAGCTTTTTTGCCAATACTTGTTGAAACTTAGTAGCCAAATTTGTCATTTTAGTATCTTTATTTGTGTGATTATAAACCGTACCATAAAACCTTGGTGCCGTTTTTGCAATTATCTCATATCCTTCCGACACTGTTTTATTATACAAATGTCCAATACATTCAAGTGTATCAACAACCCTAATAACATCATTCGGTCGGTTTTCTTCAATATATTTCTGCATTGCGGCAGACGTTCTTTTATGACCGCCGCCTGTTGATGCTGACAATATTAATATACGCATATTCTTCCCCTTTCTTTATGTTAATAATGTTAATTTTAATTATACCATATATTAGTAAACTAATGCAATCAAAAACAGTATATATTTTATTGTTGCCTTTAGGTAATTTTTGTAATTATTATTTACCAAATTGTAACAATTGATAAATCATTTTTATAAGTCAGTACCTATACTTAATTACCTGTTACCATTTGTAAAAAAATTGTTATTAATTTGTTGATGATTTTTCTTGACAGCTATGCTATAATGTCATTAAATATTAGAATATGGTATATAAAAAAATTAACTACTAAGCTTAATGGCTTATTGGAATTTTTTTAGTATATTTTGCTGTAAATTAGCACAACAATAATAAACCGCAAAATCAATTATGATGAAAAGGTTTGTCGTACAGTATAAAATATGTTAAAAAATTCATATGCTATTTTAAATTTAGTATAACCCCTCAAAATAACGGGTTATTTTTACTAAGGAGTATAATAATGGCAGATAATAACAACTTAAACCACAACCAGCCAAGTACTGAAAACAGCGCTAAAGCGGTTAACACTGCTCAAACGCCGGAAAAAACACATGCTGATGATATAAAAACAAAAAAAGCCATGGATGATGTAGCCGGCATACTGGACGAGGTACGCCAACAAACATCCTTACCTGAAGAATCTAATAAAAGTGCTGAAAAGGTTACTGAAGCTGCTGACAATGGCATAGATGAAATGATTGACATAACCTCTATGGCAACACCTGCAGTGTCAGCTGCTGACAACACAGGCAAAGCTGTAAATAAAACAAACAGCCAAAATGCATTAAAAGAAAATAATGTTACAAAAAATACCAATGCTGTAGCAGCGTCAGTAACGGCTGTTGCCGCGGCAAAAAAAGACACTAAAAAAGATACAAAAGAGCAAGCGGTTATTCCCCCTAAAAAAGACAAAAAGCCAAGTAACCACCTTTTTGCAAAAATATTTTGCGGCTTGGTTGTTTCTGCTGTTCTTTTGGGTGCGGCATTTTACAGTGTTTATAAAGCTAACCCTGAGGTTACGCCTACTGCTGCTAATGTTAAAATTCCCGGCGGCACAGTAAAAGAACCTGAAGATAAGGTTGTATTTTTAAAAGGAATTAAGGTTGCAGGTATTGATGTTAGCGGTAAAACTATTGATGAAGCAAAGTCACTGCTGGCTGTAAGAGGAACAGCTCTTATACCCGGTGTTAGTCTGACTGTTGACTACAACGGTGTAAGCTATTCTTACAAAAAAGATGATTTTGACTTTACATATGATATTAATCAAGCTGTTGACAAGGCCTATGAATACAGTAAAAGTGTCACAGACAGCGGAACAAACGATATTATAACCAATGCTCCGGGTGACAGCAGTGTAAAGGTTGACACAGACAATAATACTGTAGATTTTCTTATTGACTATAAGGTTACACAGTCATCTGTACAAAAGGTAATTAAGAGAATTGCAAAGAAAGTTGATATTCCTTGTGTAGAGCCTCATGTATCAAAATTTGACACAACACAAAAGAAAAATTCCAAGCGTTACACATTTAAAGAAGGCTCCACCGGTACAGCCATTGACCAAGACGAATTAATTACCGACGCTATTGCTGCATTTAATAAAGGCGAAAAAGAGGTTACACTTACAGCTAAAAGCTACGAAAGCAAACCTACACTTAATATGGCTGACGTAAAAAAGGCTACTAAGCTAATTGGTAAATTTAGTACGATTTCTACTAATTCATCAAACGCTAACAGCAATATGGCAACAGCATTAGCTGCAATAAACGGTAAAATTCTTGAGCCGGGCGACACACTTTCTTTTAACGATTGCACAGGCAACAGTAATCTGTCTGAAAACGGTTATTTGCCTGCAGGCGTTATTGAAGGCGGAGAAATGACAAGCGGCATAGGCGGCGGCATTTGTCAGGCTGCTACAACATTATACAATGCAGCTATTATGGCAAATATGGAAATTGTAGAAAGAGAACCTCATTTATGGTGTTCTTACTATGTATATGGCGGTTTAGACGCAACTATTGACTGGGGCAACATTGACCTGAAGGTAAAAAATAATTCTAAGTACCAAATGTTCTTTCGCTGTTGGATGGACGGCGTAGAGTTAAATGTTGAAATATACGGTTGGCAGTCACCTGACTTTGATGAAGTTCGTACAGAGTCTGAGCTTGACTGGAGTTCAAGCGAAGCTTACGGATACCTTGCATACAGAGTATTTTATAAAAACGGCAAAGAGGTTAAACGTGAAGACCTGCCGTACTCTCAATACAGTTTGTCAAACGGCGGCGGTATAAGAGGTGCCGACCCTGGTGACGTTTCTACAAAACTAAAACAACCTGAATAAATTTAATATTAAGTAAAATATCCACAGAGTTATCTGTGGGTATTTTTTGTTTATGCAAACAGTTTATATAAATTATAATAAGTGCAAAAACATCTTAGCTCTATTGTAAATGTTGTGGACAAATTAAAGTTTAGGTCAAGGGCAAAGCCCTTGCAGGTTTTAAGGACAGCGTCCTTAACGAAATGTTTTTTAATAATATTTTTTGTTAAAACCATAACTTTTATATATTAATTTTCGACTTTTAGGATATTCCCTAAACAAAAATAATAAAATTTTTATGTATTTTATTTAAAAAAGTTGTTAATTTTGATATTATATGTTATTATATATCTAATCATGATAATAATTGTCGTTTGGTGAGCATATATTTTAATCAAATCATACTTATAAAAAACACCCATAAGGTAAGCTTAGGTGTTTTTTCGTAGTATTTAAGATAGCATATATATTACTATAAAATTGACAGGTGGTGAAATGCAGTGGCTAATTTATTTGTAAAAGCGTCAGTAGGCTCTGATATTGGCATAAGCAGAAGCAACAACGAAGACAACTACAATTTAAACGGAAAAATTGCAGCTTACGAACAAGACGACCAAACTGCAACAGCCTTTCAGCCCCCTGTTACAGAAGGTGTATTTGCTGTATTTGACGGTATGGGCGGTCAAAGCCGAGGCGAATTTGCTTCTTTATGTGCTGCACAAACCCTTAACAAATATAAAGATAAAATAGTTAATGGCAATATTCACAATGTTAACGATTATATTACAGATGTAAACGAGCAAATATGTGATGAAATGAAAAAAAATAACGAGAATATTGGCAGCACATGTGCCATATTAACCATTAACGACGGGGTTGCACAAGCATATAATTTAGGTGACAGCAGCATTTTTCATCTTACAAAAAGAAAAATAACCAAAATGACCCGTGATCATACAGTTGCCGAACAGCTGTACAGAATGCATGTATTAACTGCTGAAGAAGCACAGCGTGACGTTCGTAAGCACAGGCTTACAAAGCATTTAGGAATGTTCGAGAAAGACGGAATATTACCACATGTAAGCAGTAATATAAGAGTTTCTAACGGTGATATGTTTGTACTTTGTACCGATGGTGTTACAAATGCCGTTAGTGAAAAGGAGTTAAAAAGAATTTTGTATATGTTTGACGGCAGGTGCAAAAAAACAGTAAACGCTCTTATAGAAAAGGCAATAGAAAACGGCAGTGACGACAATATAACGGCTATGGTGCTAAGAATAGTAAACAGTACTAACAGCAATACAACAAAGCGTATGTTTGGCAAACATCCCCGTTTATATCCGTTCCTTTTGGGACTAAGTGTTTCTATGATAATATTTGCTATAATAATAGCAATAATCTTAACCAGTTTTACCTAAATTAGCTAATTTTGCATAATTTAATCAATATAACCAAGTATTGCCAATTTTACTTAATTCGACCAAATTTGCTTAATTTAAACAAATTTACCTAATTTTAATCAAATATACCAAG
>CABRLN010000020.1 GCA_902471875.1 uncultured Clostridium sp. | reverse complement strand
TGTCATTGTGAAATTCCTCCCTGTATTTAGGTAATGCGTCGCCAAACACATTCCTATTATACTCGGAGGTTTTCTTTTGCTAAAGCTTTTTATCTTCCCCCAGTTGAACTGGGGGTTTATTTCCACGCCTAAAGGCACCAACAAGAAAATCAGACAGCTTAATTGCTGCCTGATTTTAGGAGTATTATGAAAAAAGTTATAAATAAAATTATGAAAACTAAATTATAGTGTTATAATAACATATAAAAATATAAATGTCAACATATTTTTGGCTAATATTTATAATTTTGCTAAATTAGAAGTAATTATTTTATGCAATTAATGCTTCAGTAGTTAAAATTATAACAATAATTTGTGTATTCCAATAACGTAAAGCTTTTACCATAAATTATGCTGCAATTACTTATAAAGCACAACAACAGCATTCTTTTTAACCGTGCCCGACAGCTTGCCATTTTTCACCTTAAATTCTTTTCCGCTTACCTTGTCTTTGTAAGCTCCGCCTGTAAGGTCTGTTTCAACATCTGTCAGCTTTGCTTCTTTATTTGAGACATTTACGATAACAGCACCCTTTTTACCACGTTGTATCATAATTAGTGATGTGTTATCATCAGGGTTGGAAAGTTTTTCGTCCTCGCCAATCATATCGGTTCTAAACTTATTAACCGATGTAACCTCTTTATCCTTGTAAAAACTGCTGCCTGCTGCACCAATTTTATTATCACCCCACTGACTATCGGTTGACGAACCTGCCGGACGATCAAAAAACAACGGTGTTCCATCTTTTCTTGCACATAAAATTGCCCACGCCTGTTTAATTTGTGTTTCATCCATAGCACTCCAGTTACCGTCATTGCAATAATTATCGTGTGACTCTACCCACGTTACAAGATTGCTCGGGTTCATACCATTTACCGCATAATCACGCAAAGAGCCCACAGAAACATCTTCATTAATTACAGCATTTCTAAGCAACTCACCGTAGTCTGAAGCTGTTACATTCATAATTTTTGCATATGATGTAATTCTGTCTGAACCACCCTGCAAAACCTCACCATATTGGAATTTTGAACCATTGTTTAGAATAACATTCCAGAAATTAGAAGCAAACTTTTCGTCATCACTGTCAAGCTCAATATGCTTTGTTGCGTCATATCTAAAACCGTCCGCACCTGCTTTTACACATTCTTTAAGATACTTTAAGATATACTGTTGAACTTCTTCATTCTGTGTGTTAAGGTCGGTTAATCCCAACAAATTGCCTTGGGTAACCTCTTCACGGTCATTATAGTCACTAATATCATTACGATTATGAAATGGATTTTTCATATTAGTTATATTTTCGCTTATAACTGATTTATCACCTGTAACATGGTTTACAACAGCGTCAACAATAACCTTTACACCGTATTTATGTGCCTCTTCGCACATTTGTGTAAATTCCTCTTTTGTTCCCAGTTGATAGTTGCCGATAACATAATCTGTAGGTTGATAGTGGTAGTACCACTTGCCGTTATTGCTGCTTTCATCGTCATCCTGAAGCTGCATTCCGCCATCATCACCAATTTTACATTGCATTATGGGAGATGTTTGAATGGTAGAAAAACCTGCGCCGGCAATATCCTTCATATTCTTTTTAATTGTATTAAAAGACCAGCACCAAGTATGCAAAATTGCACCATCGCTTATATTGTCTGCCAAACCCTGCTCATTAACCTTGTTTTTGGTGTGTACAGGCGTGTACTCGGTTGCTTCTTCTGTTGCCTTTTGGGTTGCTGAAGTTGCAGCTTCTTCGGTAGCCGTAATTTTTTCGTCACCGGCACAGGCTGATATTGACATCATAATAAACAAGGTTAGTCCCAATGCTGTAAGTTTTTTTAACATTAAATGTACTCCTTTCGGTTTAGTTTTTATAAATTAGAGCCGTGGGGCTTTATTGACTTTATATGTTAAACAGCTTTTTGCTATTAGCCATAACTGTATTAATTGCTTGTTCAGAACACTTTTTTTCAAGTATAGAAAATCCTGCCTCATAGTCGCAGCCACGCATAGTAGAGTGGGTATCGGTACCTACAAAATGCACCAATCCCTCATTAACAAGCTTTATAAGCTTTTTGCCTACTATAATTTTGCTAAGACTTTCGGTATTAATTTGAGCCATACAGCCCATTTCCACCAGTTTGCACAGCAAAGCTTTATTTTTTAGCAGTACTGGATAACGCTCAATGTGTGCTAAAACAGGGGTTACATTATAGGTATTAATAATAACTTTAAGAAGTTCAATTTCACTTGGCGAAAAAGTGCTGTTGTAAGGCATTTCGGTAAGCATATAGCTTGTTCCATTATAGCAAAAGGGGGTTATATCATTTAATGCAAGGATATTATTTGTAAGATGAAGCTCACAACCAAGTATTAACTTAATTTTTCCTTTGTATTCATCTTTAAGAAGATTAAAAGCTTTTTCTCTTTCTTGTATAAAGCTTTGTACAACAATACTGCTAAGGGGTTGCAATTGGGTATAAAAATGCGGCGTCAACGCAAGATGTGTTACGCCTTGTTTTTCAAGCTCTTCAAGAAGTACCAGCGAAATATCAACATCTTCTGCACCGTCGTCAATTCCCGGTAAAATATGGGAGTGAATATCGTACTTATTCATTTGGCTATTTCCTTTATAAATTATTACGGCCTAGTAGAAACAATTTGTAACAACCTTAAAAGTTCTAACCAAACTTTTAAGGTTGTTACGGCTTATATGCGTTAAGTGATAAATAATTATTAGATTAATGAGCAAACATAGTCACCCATTTGTGAGCAGCTTACCTTTGTTGTTCCCTCCTCGTAAATATCAGGAGTTCTATGTGTTGTAAGAGCTTTTGCAACTGCATCTTCAATAGCCTGTGCAGCCTGTGGCTGGTCAAGAGAATATTTTAACATCATAGCAACAGACAAAATTGTTGCAAGAGGATTGGCAATATCTTGTCCTGCAATGTCAGGTGCACTGCCATGAATAGGCTCGTACAATCCGCTTTTGCCTTCACTTAGGCTGGCCGATGCAAGCATGCCTATTGAACCGCTTATCATTGAAGCCTCGTCAGACAGAATATCTCCAAAAATGTTAGAGGTTACAATTACATCAAACTGTCCCGGGTTACGAACAAGCTGCATTGCACAGTTGTCAACATACATATGGTTTACTTCTACTTGAGGGTAGTCGGCTGAAAGTCTGTTTACAGTTTCTCTCCACAAGCGTGAGGATTCAAGAACATTGGCTTTGTCAACGCTTGTAAGCTTTTTGTTTCTTTTCATGGCCATATCAAAGGCAACTTTAACAATCCTTTCAATTTCAGTTACAGAATATTTTTCTGTGTCATAAGCGGCAGTAACACCATTTTCGTCAAGTCTGCCTCTTTCACCAAAATATATACCGCCTGTAAGCTCACGAACAATCATAATATCAAGATTTTCACCAATAATTTCGTCTTTAATTGGAGAGGCACTTTTAAGCGGCTCAAAAATAACAGCAGGACGAAGGTTAGCAAACAAACCAAGTGCTTCTCTTATTTTTAAAAGACCCTTTTCAGGACGGTTATTTGCAGGCTGAGAATCCCACTTTGGACCTCCTACTGCACCAAGCATTACAGAGTCTGCTGCCTTACACTTATCAATTGTGCTTTGTGGTAAAGGCTCGCCATGGTTATCAATGGCAATTCCGCCAATATCGGCAGGGTCGTACTGAACTGCAAATCCAAATTTTTCTGCAGTTTTATCAAGCACCTTAACTGCCTGGTCAACAATTTCAGGTCCTATTCCGTCACCTTTTAAAAGTGCAATTTTGTAAGTAGTCATTTTATTTTCCTCCATTTTATTATTTATATTACCTTTTAATTATATCATAACAGTTCAAATATAAATGTAAAGAAGTTTACATTTAGTATTCTTGCTCATTTATATTATCCGGCGGACAATAGTCATATACCTCGGCAACCTTGTCGCGCATCCACAAAAGAGGTGTTATACGCATAGAGTAGCCAAAGCCGTTGTCCATCTGCCAACGATAAGACTCTGCCTGAGGCAAGCCGTAAACAGACATTAAGGTCATAATAACACCGCCATGACTTACCACAACTGCTGTTGTTTCACCTGAATCAATAAGATTATTTACAAGTCTTTCAAAGGTTTTACAGATTCTTTTTGTAAAATCTGCACCGCTTTCACCATTTGGAGGTGCGTTGTCTTTTGAATTTGCAAGCCATGCAGTAAACCGTGGGTCTTCCTGAAGTTCGGAGGCTGTTTTTCCCTCCCAGTCACCAAAGGAACATTCCTGTAAACCATCAACAATTATGGGCTTAATTACCGGATAGAGTACATTACAGGTTTGAACACACCTTAACAACGGACTTGAATAAAGTATTGGCGTACCCGGATATTTATACAGGCTGTCATACTTTTTTAAATCTTCTATACCCTGCTGAGAAAGCTGAACATTGCTTCTGCCTATATACTTACCCTTGTTATCTTCAACAGTTGCACCATGTCTTATAAAATGAATTTGGTAAGATTTCATAGTATTCTCCTTAAAATTTTGAAATTTTGACAATAAAATTTACTTTACATTTATTTAATTCTATATTATACTTTATAGTGCATAATATGATAAAATTATTATAATTTGTATTTTTAATGAGGTATATATGAACAGCGAATTTTCACGAATAATTACACTTTTAAGAAAAGAAAAAAAGTTAAGCCAAAAGCAAGCGGCCTGCGACCTTGGTATTTCGCAGGCATTACTTTCCCACTATGAAAAAGGTATTAGAGAATGCGGACTTGACTTTGTTATAAAAACTGCTGATTACTACAATGTTTCCTGTGACTATCTTTTGGGCAGAACCACCGAAAGAAATGGTGCAAAACTAACTGTTGATGATATTTCTGCTGACAACAGTTCTGTAAATTATGGTAACATTCTTTCACAAATGAATAAAAGACTTATACATAATTCAATCGACCTAATTTTTGAAATTCTTAGTCAAATGAATAATAAAGAGGTTGAAAATGATGTTACAGATTATATGATGACAACTGTTTATAGAATGTTCAGATTAATTTACAGTGCAAATCCTCAAAATCCTCAGGCTTTGTTTTCAATTCCTATATCACTTTACGGCGGTTATTCAAATGCATTTCAAAGCATTAAAGAAATTGAGGCGGTTGCACTTACCCACGGTGTTGCGGTAAATAACCTAAAGCCTGTTGACCGTGAAAAAGCGCCATTACTTTCTCAAGAAACCTTAGCAATGGAACTGCCGCTTTACAGCACATCTATGTTAAATGTTATTAAACTGGTTGAAAACAATATTAAGCAATACAAAGAAAATAAGTAGCCAAAGCTTTTAAATTGGCACATAAACTACATTGTCCATCATTGCTTAAGAAGGGGAAACAGAAACTATTATATTAGTTGTAACAAGCAACAACTAATATATAATTTATTTTCACATTCAATTTGACAAATGATTTATTCACTTTAAAAGTGCTTCTTAAATTTGTTAGTCCTTTTTATTTGTAAAAATTTACTAATAAATAATTACCATATAATTATAACAGCCACCAACAATTATTTCAACTGTTGGTGGCTGTTTATTATTTAATATTAACTATATTAGCAAGTATAAAAACGTCCGTTTAAGCTTAGCATGTTTAAGGAGCTGCCGTAGGTGCGGTAACATCAGAAGAATAGGAAGTAACTACCGTTGTTTGTGATACTGTAGGATCTTCATATACAAACTCTGCATCTGTAGCACTTTCAGGCTTTTTACCCAAACTTACATTTATTGTTACTGTTGAACCATACTCCAGCTTATCCCCTTCTTTGGTATTACCTGAATAAGATATAACTGAGCCAGCCGGAATTTGGTCATTGTAAGATAATGTAGAATTCACCACAAAGCCTTCTTTTACAAGTGAACTTGTAGCAGCATCTTTGTTAACCTTTTCTACCTTTGGCAATGTACGATATTGTGCGCCTTTACTGATAGTACATGTAATTGAAACGCCATCGTTACCACGCATAACAGTTTTTTTAGCTTCAGGGGTTTGCTTACAAATTTTACCCTGAGGAACAGTGTCGCTAAACTCTTCCTCTACAGACTTAAAGATAAAATATTCTGTACTGTCTGCGGCAATTTCCTTTGCTTCATCCCAAGTTTTCCCTGTAAAATCAGGCACACGGAAATATTTACTGTCTGCGGCATATGTGAAATCCTCAGAAAGATTTTCAGAAGGATTTGAGGCATTTTCGGTTGATTCATTATTAACATTAAACAAACCGTCTAACGGATACTGCGAATACCAAAGATAACCCAAACCTCCAAAAAGCAAAAGTGCCACAACCATTGATATAACACCAAGCTGAAAATTACTAAGCTTACGTTTAGGCTTGTCCTCGTTTTCTGTGTTAACTTCAATGGTTTTTGAAATTTCATTCTGCATTGCCTGCACTGTCGGAGTAGCTGAAAGCTGTTCCACAAGACTGCTGAAGCTTGCAATTCTTTCCGCTTTATCAATCTGTAATCCCTTTGCAAGCGTTGTAATTACAAATGGCGGCAATTTTTTAGCTATGCTTGCACTCATAAGCAAACGACTGTCTTCTTTTCTTTTAACCGCATCTGCCGGCAAATGACCTGTTAATGCAAAAAACAATGTAGCACAAAATCCATATACATCGGTTGCGGTATCAAGAACACCATCTTCTTCATACTGCTCCGGTGCACTACAGCCTGAAAACAACTGTGGAGGTAGTGCTTTACCAACCTGACGAATATCGCTAATAGAAAAGTTTGTAAGCTTAATCCTGCCATCAGGCGTAACAACAAGGTTAGCCGGACAAACGGCAAAGTGATTAATACCTTTTTCTGTAATATTAATGAGACTGCCAAGCAACGGTTTAACTAAAGGACGAGCAACCTCCCATTCCAGCTTGCCACCACTGCGCTGAATATATTCACCAAAAGGAATAACCTCTTCATATTCATTAACAATATAGGCAGTGTTATTGTCTTGAAATACGTTTTCAACAGCAACAATATTGTCATCTTTTTCAATTTCCATTATTTGGCTGCCAACATTTATAAATTGTTGTTTAAGAGAATTAAACTTTTTATTGCAACCTTTTTCAACTGTAACAACAGAGCTGTTTTCAGAACGGGTAAATAAATCCTTAGGCAAAAATTCTCTAATAGTAACTATCTTTTCTTTTTTATTATCATAGCCAATATATCTGGCACTATCAGACCTGTTGTCTAACACCCTGCCAATTGTATATCTGTCTTTATCCAGCTTTGTTCCTAAAGGAAGAAACGGAGAAGCCTGTACAGAGTCTTGTGAAAAACCACAATGCGGACACTCCTGTTCGCCGTGTGTATCTTTCATACAACCGTAACATAAATCAGCCATTAAAACACCTACTTTCCGATTATGTATTTTATTATAACATACACCTTATTGTTTTTTCAACTAAAAATTCGGATTTAAACAAACATTCATCTCAAAACCTCTTAAAAGCACAGTATATATTATTAAACCAACGGTTTATTTACTATATACATTGTATAAAATCGGTATCTGAAATTTTTAACAACATTAAAAAGGCTATCTCATTAATGAGATAGCCCAAGGTTTAAAGTAAATTCAAATTGTAAATATCATGAAAGCTGCATTACCGTTCTTAAAACTATAACAGCATCTGTAATACTAATTCTGCCGTCATTGTTCATATCAGCACATTTCTGTTGTTCTTCGCTAAATACAACAAGACCAAGAATTTGTCTTTGAATTAAAACAGCGTCAACAGTTGTAACACTTCCATCACCGTTAACATCACCCATTATCGGTTGCGATTCTTCTTTTGGGACAAAGGCTACACTTAAAAGATACCCTGAATCATTAGTATAGTAAATATTTCCATTACCATCCATCACAGGGCTTGCCATACAATAGTTTTGTGCACTGCCTTCAGGAATATAAAGTTCTTGGGCAACATCTGTACCCAATTTATGTATATACAATCCACCAGGAGTTTTATTGGCTGTAAAAATAACATATGTATTATTACCTACAACATTTACTACAGGAGCACTCTTAACATCTGCAACGGCTGAAGCTGTGTGCTTAACCTGCAAAGTTTCTTTATCTATTTCAGACAACACTCCGGTATAGTCAGCAGCTGCACCGCCAACAACTATAGTATCGCCAATTACAGTTGGCGTACAGGTTGAACTTTTTGCAAAATTAGCACTTTTAAATTCGCCAAAGCTTCCGTCACTTAAAATTTCTACACTATTAATCTTTCCGTCTCTTGTTGTATAATATGCCTTGCTATTATCAATAACTATTGTTGATCGAATACCGTTAGTATCTTTATTTAACTGGTCAATAACCTCACCCGTTTTTTTATTAATAGAATTAAGCACACCGTCATCTCCGCCAAAAATTATGGCGTTACCTTTAACAGCCGCACCACTCCAATAATAACCACTATTGTTATTATTATACTGCCATACTGTTGTACCAGTAAGCAATTCTACACATCTGAACATACCCGATGTTGTTGAAGAAAAGCCTGCACAAGCAGTGCCAAAATAAATATATCCGTCATCATATGTAACTGTGGTAAGCGCCTGTTGAGATTCCTCTGTACCCTCGCTATTTGCTACTTTAACAGCAGGTGTTGTCCATAAGGTTTCAAGTGTTTCGGCGGTCAAGGCCTGCAAGCTACCGTCAGCAAATGGAACAACTATAATACCGTTTGCATAAACTAAACGTGATGTATAACCTATTGATCCAAGCAATGATGTTCCATTTACAGGCTCACCTGTTGAGTCAAGCACATACAAAAGGTCGCCTGCAACAATATAAATGTTGTTATTAATAATGAGAGGATCAGAAACACCTGTTGACCAATCTGTAGCTTCTTTTAGTTGAAACTGAAAATTAGCTGCTGTTTCCTCAATATCTGCCACACTGTTGTTTAAAACACCATCATTTGCGTGGTATTGGCTCCACTGTGACGGCAAGTTGTTTACAGTAATTTCAGGTACATATAAATTACTGCTAAGACGTGGGTCAGAACCCCAATTATCAACATAGAACCATGTAATTGTATCACCGTTCTTTGTCTTGTAAGCACTGGCACCAACCATAGGCAGCGTATTGTTTACAGCGTACATCCAACCGGAACCTGAACCATTTACAAACTCGCCTAAGGTACAGCCTCCCGGTGTTGTTACACTAGAAATATAGCTTGGGGCACCTTCGTAGGTAAACCCCTTTGAATCAAGCACCGACATAAAAATTTCAGCTACGGTTGCGTTACTGTCAGCTTGCACCTCTTCAGGCTCAATCCAGTTATAAAAGCCATAGTGAGTACCATTTGAACCGTGAAGATAGTCACCCATAAGCGAAAAGGTCACGGTTATTTTGTTTGTTTGCTCAGCATCTTCTGCAAATGCTGAAACTGATGAAAATGAAATTACTGTCAGCATTGCCATCAGCAATGCTAATACAGATGTAAGTTTTTTCTTCATTACTACCATCCTTTCAAATTAATAATTCTAACCCCACGAAACAAAAAAATATTATATATTCTATTTGCTCTTTATATACTAATCCATTAATAATAAGAATAAAAGATATTACTTACTTTATTTGCGATTAGTTCGAGATTAGTATAAGGATAATCAGAAATCCTGCGGCCATAAAAAAGCACTGCCAAAGCAGTGCGCAATAAGCCACGGCACACACTCCATTACCCAAGTGAGAAAAAACCATAGAAAGCGGCAGGTATCCTGACTTATGAGGCAAGTATAAAATATACTTTAATTTGGCACCTTCTCAGCATATTAACACCAATGGTATATCGCCAAACCTTAACCTCAATTACAGTAATGGCTGTTGTGCAGGATTTACACCTGCTTCCCTTTTAATTCTGCGATTATAAAATCACAAACACCATACTTTCTGCAAATATAATAACACCTATAACAATATTTGTCAAAATAATCTTTAAATGACTGTTAGGAATAATTCCTTCAAAAAACTTCATGATTAGTCAAAAAAATCATTTTTATGAAGTAATTGTTATCTTTTTTCCAAAAAGGTGTTGACAAATTATATACTTAGTGTTATCATTTAAGCACATTAAATTAGTAAAAAAAATTTGCTAATACCTTTTTTCATATATACCTTCCAAAACAAAAGCGTACATTTCTTTGTTAAGAATGTACGCTTTTGTTATTTATTTTTATCTATTTATTATAAAATTTAAAAAATTTTGAATTAAAATATTTTTATATATTATTTTGGTTTTATATAAGAAACATTATTTTTAAACTATTTGTAAATCAATCAAAATCAGTCACATACCTGATGATTTTTGACGGTTTGTTATGTCATATCTTAACTATATAATAAAGTAACAACTATTTAAAAGCAATAATACAATACTGACCATTAAGCTTGTTCAAATTATATTTTACACCGTTGTTTTCAGTTAATGACTGATAAACAGTAATATTACTGTTATTTATTGTTACACCACCTGTACCACCATTTGACTTTGCAGCAATTGCAAAATTTGCAAGTAAAACGCCGTTTGCATCTGTTTGCATTAATGGTGCATCTTTTGTAAAAACCATTACAAACTTTGGTGAAAAGGCTAAAGTTACTACCTTACTTTCGGCACCCGTACCTGCATATGACTGAAATGAATACGGGTTTTCATACTTAGCCTTTTGGGTACTGGTGCAATGTGCTGTAGTGTTTGTAATGTGCTCTTTTATAGCATTGTCTAAAATTCTGTTGTCATCTACAAAGTCTATTCTTTGGGGACGGTCTGAACCTAACCAACTGTTAAGCCCTAAATATTCAGTTTTTTGACTTGAACTCATAATATCTCTCCTTATTTTTATTCATAATGTTCTAATCTATCCCAAGTAAATTTAAGCATATCTAATGTGTCAAACATATTTAAATGATTATCCAGAGAATCCCAGTCAGCTATGCGGTAATCAATAAAAAATTCTGTATGCACAGGCAAAAATTCTTTTGCCTGTGCATTAATATAATTTCTCAACGTCAATGAAAAATCACTGCCGTTTGATATGTATATGTATATTCTATATCTTTCCGGAACCTCTGTAAATTCTGCAACAGCACCTAAGGATTGAAAAAAATTTTTCATTGCTGATAAATTACATTTGCTATACGATAACCCCAATCTTTTAAATATCGAGTTACGCCTTTGGTCTGTAGTAAGGTCATTTCGTTCAACACCCCACACATTCTCCCACATATATATACCATAATCAGAAGCTGTTGCCACAATAAGCTCATTAAGAAGTTGTTCAGCACTTGAAGAAATCTCCTCAAGCTGTGCAGCATAAACACTAAGCTCTTTATATACTGCTGTATCCCTTGTAAGACTGTACAATCTTAGAGGCAACAGCTTGTTTATCATATTGTCAAGGTGTGCCATTTAGCTTGCCTCCCTTAAATAAAAAGCGTTAAAGGCAATTTTTTCGTTTTCTCTTGCAGTAATACCAGTTGTACCGTTAAGGATTTCATAGCTCTTCACGCCCGGTGAATGATACAGCAAATCATTTATAACTGCCATATCAAGTGACTGACCTACGTTATAGCTGTTAAGTATTTCTGTAAGCTTTGTACCAAGCTCTTTCTGTACACTATCAATTTTATAACCATCGTTAAGGGTTACACTGGCCTCTACAATGCATTCAAGAATTTCAGCCGCCTTTACACGAACATCAACATTAATTTCTCGCTGCTCTTCTATTAGCTGTTGTACACTTTCTATAACAGTATTACCCAACATTTGCTCTTTGCCGCTTATATAAATATTTACTATGTTTGTACCATCACGACGAGGAACAACATTTACACATTCCACACCATTCACCGTTTTTGCAAGTGACTCATAATATGCACGATTAGTGCCATTTTCTATATATTTAAAACTTTCTATAATACGCTTGCGCAGTGTTTCATCGTCTTCACTATCTGCACCTGATGAAAAGCCACCAAGGTTTGTCACTGTCATGTTTTCAACAGGCATAGTAACAATAACATTTATCGTCCTTGACATTACATTTCCTGATGTGCCACCTTCAACAGCCTCTGCGTTAATATAAGCAGTAGATTTTCCAACATCTATGCTTCCATACTGAGTTGTCTGAAAGCTAACAGGTTTTTCACCCGTTGTTGACACTAATGTACCTTGAGGAATTTCCACTTTAACCGTTGCGGGCTCAGATAATGCAAACAACACCATTCCTTTTGCCTTAACTGCAGGCTTTCGCTGTAATCCTCGTAATTGTGCGTGATAGTCAAGATATTCACCCTGTGCAGTCTGCGGAAAAGCCTGACGCTTTATCCACTCCAAATATGTCTGAATGTTATAAAGTTCCCCTGCAAGTACTCGTATTCTTATACCTATGTCAGACGCCTCATCGGGACTATATCCAATTTTGTTAGTAAAACTTCTGTTCATAGCTTCTACTAACTGTTCATAAGACTTCATTAAACACTCACCTCCAGTTCGGCTGTTTGTCCATATGCTTGTATTGTAATGTTAATCAGTATTTTATCCTGTATTACTGTTGTTGTTGTTTTGCATACAGTTACCTGCGGCAATGGCAATAATGCCTCTTTAACCAACAACAAAGCATTACCTTGAAAGCACTGGTCATCAGCGTTTAGCAAATGCAGGTTATTACCTAGCTGAGGATTATAACAAAAACTGCCCTGTTTTACACCCAAAAGTATTTTGCACCTTTGTAAAGTTTCTGCCATACTGGTTATTGGGTAAATTTTACCTGATGCGTTTATTGCAAAGTCACCATTTAACAAAGCTGTGTCCAAAAGCTACACCTCTTTTCCATTAATAAGAACCTTACCATTGTTTTTCAGTACTACAGAGGCTCCTCCTGATGAGCAAAGCATAATTTCTCCCGGTTGTAATGCTGATTGCTGCTGTTGTGCAACACCCAAACACACCGAGGTACCGCCCACAGGCAAAACAATTGCCCTTGCACCACTTGGAGGTACAGCAGTAATACCATAAGGTGAAATAATATGAGCATTAAGATGAGGTACGCCGCCCTGTGTATTTACAGCAATACAGTTTGCTGCAGCAATACTTGCAAACTGAGGTTCCTTTGTACTTATGCTGTTTTGGTTACCTAACATTTAAATCTCCCTTTCGTTCATTGTAATGGTTGTAAAAACACCACTTGTTGAATATATGTAGCTTATACTGTTAATTTCAAGATTTTCATAATACTGCTCATCCGCAATTACCTTAGCACTGCCCCCTAATGGGTTAAAAACAATACATGGACATTTTACCGTAATTGTTAATAATTCTTTGTTCGAATTGTTAATTATGCGATTTGCATCATATATACAGTTACCACTTGAAGGTGTAGCGTCAAGATACCTAACGGCACTAATTCCTCTGCTTTCTGCTTTTTTATTTTCCACAGTCAATCCATATCCTGTTTCGCTAAGTGTATTTCTTACAAAAACCTTTGATATAACCCCGCACCGCTTATGCTGTACCGTAATTTCTGTACAACTGTAGCAGTTGTCGTCAAAACTATTAAAGTTGTTGGTAAATACAAAGCTGTTTGAGTTAATATTACCATCCAGTACAGCAACGCCGTACTGATTAATGCGTGGCTGTGCGTTATGAACTTTACTTGAATAACGGCTTAACAGTGTATAAACACTTTGTCCTTTTGTAATATTAAGCACTTCTTTAAGAGGCTTGTTGGTTAATTTATTAATAGAAATATTATACGGCTTAAGGTAATGTTGATATATAACCGTATCAGTTATATTTTGAATATTTTGGGGCATAAGCTGATTGTCAAGTAAACAGCCTGCCATACTGCGGCATTCTATTCTTTGGCTTATACCGTTTTTATTTATTATGGTTTTCATCAAATCTACCACACCGGTAAAAATAATTTTTTCATCATATATAACCCGTACATATTTATAGTCATCAAATTCACCGCTGTTAAACACAGCTGTAAGACTGTCGGCAGGTGTAGAAAGCTGATAATTAATATAAACATATGAAGGGCTATATTTTACGGCAATTTCTCCATTAGACTTTGTAAACTCAAAAATCAATAATTCTCACCTTGTCTCCTTTCGTAATATCATAAGGATTTTTCAACTGGGGGTTAAGGTCAACAAGATTATCTATTGTTATGTTCAGCTTCACTGCAATACTCCACAAATCTTCGTTTTCCTCCACCGTATAAAACTGCGGTGCTGTACTATTTTCTTTATTAACAGCCTTTATATCTTCAACAAACATAAATGTGTATTCCACATAGTTATCAACAGGCGTACATTTTAATTTTAACTGCTGCAAATAAGCATGCATAGGGTTTACACCGCTCAGCGACAGCACACCACATTTGCCCTGTGTGTAAAGCTGTTTAAGCTGCAAATACTGTTCAAAGGCATTTTCACCGTAAAACACACCCTCGCCTTTTATTACAGTTGCATTATAGCCAGTATTTAATGCAATGCTTGTAAAAAATGGGATTTGTTGTTGTGTAATATTTGCGGTATTGGTTACCTCTATAGTATGTGGGTTATGGTGCAAGGTTTTACCCATAAAACGCATTGTACCATGCTTAATCACTCAAGTTCATCCTCCTCGTTAAGCAATTTAATAAAACGCCTTTTGTCAAATTCAAAAATTGCAGTAAGCTCATCAGCATATATTTGTGTACTATATAAAACGTTTTCAAATGTATTATTATCCATTCCTAATCACCACCCTATTTTTTGACGTAACCTCATATCTTTGTACATTTCTTGTAATATAACAAGTACACTGGGTAATAACACAGTCTGTATATTTCACAGTACAGTTGTTTAGGCTGTATTCAAGACAAAAAGAGCTGTCTGAAATAAATTCTAAATCACTTGAAAAAAACTGAATTGTTAAATCATACTTCTGTGTTTCAAGTATAGTATCAAAAGGCTTTGACTCACCATAAACCATAATATCAGTACTTGTACGAATCGTCCTTTCATTTAATAGTATTGCAGATGTAGAACCGTTATCTGTTAAAATTGTTATATGCCTGCCGTCAGAGCTTGAGTATTCAACATCAATATTCACCACATAACTGCGCTTTTGTGAGGTATATGTAATATTACCAATGGAGCATACTGTGCTTTGCTGATCAAATGATTCACCTTCAAGCACTATAGCAATCTCTTTTGCCTTTTTAAGCACCTCATTACCTGTGCAGCCTACAGGTGAAATAAGCTGTACCCTTACTCCTAATTGTTTAGTGTTGTCAACAGTTATTTTATCTGTGTTAAATCTTACTTCAATAACAGCAGCAAAGTGCTCTTTTAAAGGCACACCCAAGCTTCGGTTTGGATAATAAAGTGTAAAATCAACATTGCTTACATTATTTTTTAAGTCGTTAAGCATAATGTTTAAAATATTGTTTATATCCTGCAATATATCACTCCTTTTCAAAAGGACTAAGCAAACCTCGCATATAAAGAGGCTTATTATTAAAGTAATAAACCGTACATTCCTTAAACCAATAGTTACTACCATGCAGCCATACAGTCGCATTTCTGTAATTAATTTCAGTTCTCGGAATATTAAAAATAAACAGATAATTACCGTTATCAACTACACCTGCATTTGTGTATTCCGTGTTGGAATACCGTCTTATATTATTGTTAAGCGGTTGTAAAATACCTCTTACAACGTGTTTATTTTGTGAGTTGTATTCAGTAATAACACCTTCTGTCCCAAAGCGGTTAATTGCACCGGTGATTGTTCTTTTTATCAACCCTAACACCTCTAAACATAAAATTACCGTCTTTAATATACGGTGCAATGCTTTTTAAACATTGGTTAAGATATTCCTTTGCAAAAACCTTGCAGTCAGAATATGCAACGGTAATGTCACCTGCTTTAAAACTGGTAACATTGCTGTTTTCAGCAAAAATTATATACCTGTAGTAAGCTATAGCGGCGGCAGCAACAGAAAGCCTGCTGCTGCACTTTTGCACGTCTATGTTACTAACAAGCATTTCATTAAGCTCGTCTGCTGCATTGTTGCACAGCCACCTGTATTGCTGTGCGTCATCATAAGAAAGCCCGGTAAGCTCGCAAAACCTTTGAAACACCTGCTGACCGTTCATAAGCTTACACCTTTAAAACAACACTGGCGTCATTAAACAGCTTTGCAAAACCGCTTATTACGCTTATAGCCGCACGTTCCAGTTGGCGGTCAATTAGCTTGTCATAATCCACCAAAACATCGCCTGCCTGTACCATCTCTAAAGCACAGGTTTTATCAAGACCAATAATTTTATCACTGTCAAGTGACGGAATATGAATAAGCTTTGCCCCCATTGGAGTAATCATTCTGCCTGTGCCATGAAAATCAAGTGAAGCCTGAGAATCCTGCATTTCAGGCATAGCAAGAATTTTCTCCATTAACGCTGTTGGCACAAGCAATGTGTTAAGCTCGTATGGACTAAGGGTTGTCCAAAGCTTTATAAGGTCTGTGTAAGTCAAAGCACCTGATGCTGCTGATGTAATTATGTTTGCTGCATTACCGTTGCCGTCACCGCTCAACAAAACCTGTACAGCGTCTGCAAGCTGTGTGCGTGCAATATAAGCACCAATCTGTTTTAATGTAACTGTAAACAGGTCAAGACGCTGAAAACGCAAAGCCTCGTATGTAGAAACTAACATTCTGCCCCTTTTTAACAGCTTTACAAGGTTTTCTTGAGTTTTAATTGTTGTTCTTGGCAACAACGCACCCTCGTTTACTACCTTAAGCTCTTTTGTGTCTTCATCAGGGTCGGACACAATACTGCGGTAGTCCATACCCTCTATTTTTGTCACTGTTGCGGTAATGTCAGGCAAAGCATTGGCATATTCCATACCAATTTTAATTGCACGGCTTACATACTCAGGAAACAGTGCGGCTGACGTTGAGGTCTGAAAGAATTTTTCTACCATATCAGAGTCAGCACCGCTTACTTTAATATCAAAGCGTTTAAGCTGTCTGCCAAAGGCGTCAAGCTTTGCAAGAGGAGTATTTTTATAATTATCGCTTGGGTCAAGCTCCTCCAAAACCTGTGAAAAGGTTTTGCCCTTGCGGTTGTACATATTTTTGTCAATGTTTATTGTTTTATATAGCTCCATAAATTAACCCTCCTGTATAATTAAAGAATAAATGTTACTGTGTCGTCGGTTACACTAAGCACCAAATGCTCTCTGCCTGCTGTCCCTGCTGCAATTCCGTTTGCAGTGTAAACAAGCTTTGTATATCCCAGTGCAATGTCACCCGACTTTTTAACTGTTACAGTACCTGACAGCATTACGCCACAGTAACCGCCACGCACATTTACCGTTACGCCTACAAGCTTACTGCCGGCATCTGCCTGTGCCACCGTACCATTTGCTGTAAGCTTTACCCATTGGTTAGGCTGTGTAATGGTACTGTCTGCTTCAAAGGTAAGAACCTTTTCGTTAAAACCGTTAAAATTAATATTCATATTATCTTCCTTTCAACTTAAATATTGTATTGACTGTTGTTAGACTGTGAACTTGCGTTTGTATGCTGATTAACAAGCTGCGACTTTAAATAACTGCCACACTCTACAGCACCCTTATAAAGTGCAACAAGCTGTTTAAGTTCGTTAATACTAAGCTTTTGGGCAACATCTGCAAGCATTGGACTGTTACCCTTAAAACAAAGCGAGCTGTACCTTATGTACTGTTTTTCAAGCTCCTGCCTATATTCTTTTCCGCAGTCGGCAAGCTCCTGCAATTGGTTAATACAGCCTGCCAGCTTTTCAGCATTTTTACTGTTAATTACGCTATAGTTACCTTTTTTTATTTCTGTAAGAATGTCCTGCATATTTTCCTCCTTGTTATAGCCGTAGGATTTTATAACACCTGCGTTTTTTTGGCTTGGTACAGCAACAAAGGACCATTCGTAAGCGTCAGAAACATTGTCAAGTATGTGATAACAAATGCTGTCGTTATAGCCGTTGCCCTTATAGTGGCTACAAGGATTCTGCCTTATATTTTCACCGCAAATACTGCACACAATGCTGTCTGCACTACACCCAACGCTTACCTCTTTTCTTATACCGCTTTCAATAAGCTGAATAATATTCTCGGTTGATTTTAAAACAGGAATGTACGCCTTAGCCACCAGTTGATAATACTTACCACCAAAGGCTGTTGTTCTGTTTGGAACCTCCTGCACCTGACAGTTGTATATACGTGCGGTTTGATTGTTAGCCGCCGGGTTGTGGTCTGCAATGCCTGTTTTACCAACAAACAGCTTGCTAAGCTGTGTTAGGGCATTAAGCGAAAAAGCCTCGCCGTCACGGTCAATGTCATTGTCGCACAAAACCACGCTAAAGGTGTAAAGTTCGTTTTCAGTATATTCACGTCTTGTATATGAATTAATAAGCTTTAGCTCATCTTGTGTAATTGTGCTTTGGGGTCTTAAAATTTCTCCCTTTTGCTTTGTAATTTCAGTCACATCATCACTCCTTATTGTTTTCAAGCTGGTCTGCCTGTGTGTTTATAAGTCTTGCATTGGCAAGCTCAACCTCGTCTTGAAGGTTAATGTTGCTCCACACAATTTTATGGTTTTGGCTATATCCGTTCATAGCAAGCCACATGGAACAAACCTTTGATATTGCAGGTGTAAGCAAATCTCGGTAATGGTCAAGCTCACTTGTAAGAATATCTGCTTGCTGTGAGGACATTCGTTCAGTACTGCTCCAAGAAAGTCCCAGTAAAAACGGCGGTATGCTCAGCTTAGAAACAATTTGTTCCAACAGCAGTCTGCCCGGTGTCTGGCAATCAAGAATCTGGTTATCAGCTCCAATTACCTTAATGTCAACGTCACCTACTGCCACAAAGTCAGACACCCCCTTGTCCTGCATTGCCTTGCTCCATTCCTTGGCTATGGTTTCTGCACGCTGCTGGGTGTAAATGCCGTCGGTACCGTCATTTGGCGGTTTATAGGTAACTGCAAAGCGTATGTTACCTGCTCGGTCCCAGTTTTGTCCTATTGCTGTAAAAATCTTCATAAGAATATTACTTACAAAGGGCAAGCCCTGTAAAATTGACGTTCCCCCAACCCTGTTTGGCTGTGGGTTAAGTGATGTAAGCAAAATAAGCTCACTGTTCTTAACAGGGGTAACATCGCCACCCTCCTGTTGTACAAAAACCTGCATTTCAAGGGGATTTTCTTTATTCATTTTAAGCATAATGTCACTGTTAGCGGCATTGTACAAGCCGTAAATTCCGCTGTAATCCTTATATGGAATAATCTCAGCAATTGCTGTGCCGTATGTAAGCAATGTATCAAAATAACTGCTTAAAAAGCACTTAAAGCCTATGTTACCGCCACCTGTTTTTACAGTGTCTAAAAAAAGCTTTAGCCCCTGCTCTGCCTGCTTGCTTTCACAGCTTACTTCAAATGTTCCAATTAAGCGTACTAACTTATTAATAGCAGAATCTATAATAGGAATAGCCTCTCGAAGCGAGGCATACAGCAAATGCTGCGAATTGTTAAGAGGAACATAGCTGTTAAAAACATTAAAAGGATTGTTAAACCCGTTGCCCGTTACTGTTTGTGCTATTTTAGCAGAAGTCTGCTTTTTATTTTTAAATAATCCCACATAGCACCTCCTATACTCTTTTGGTTGCAAATGCCACAAAGTCGTTTTGAGGAACATTTACAACTGTTGTTACAAAATATCTAATGTCGTCCATTGCGTGGTCATTTTCTTTTACAGGTGCGTCTGCACCTCCTGCACTCCACCTGTACAAGCCAAATTCACGCATACTGTCTTTACAACAATTACAAATTTTTACCCTGCCGTCTTTTAAAGCTGTTGACACCTTTCGTATGCCGTCAACAACATTGTTTTTAGCAGGAATAACCATAAATTTGCCATGCCTGCGTATGGTTTGAATAAAGCTTGCCGCAGAGGGGTCAACCACAACGGTTTCGATTTTTTTGCCCTGTACAAGCTGTTCAAGCGCTGTGTAATGCTCTTCGTCGGTACGCTGTGAGCCTTTTGCTTTTGAATCATAATAATACTCGTCAATTCTGTACCAAACGCCGCTTAAAAGTCCCCATAGCCCAAAAGAAGCAGGGTTTACCGTGCCATAGTCACAGCTTACCGCATATTTTTCGCACCTTTTATTTGGAGGATTTACAAACATATTGTCACGCATAAAAGGGTAAACACAGCCTTCAACACCAACCCACTTACCCAAAATGAACCTTTCATAAAATGCCCCGCTGTACAGTGACCTGTAGCGGTTTTTCATTTTTTCTGACAAAGACGGGTTGTCATCCATGGTAAAGTGCATATACAGTGCATTTTTACGTTTTCTTCCTAAAATCCATTCAGTTCTAAACCAATGCTGAGGGTATTCGGGGTTGCAGTTAAACCAAAACTTACTGCCGTTTACCGAGCATCGTGCCACAGCCTGTTCAACAAAAGACCTTGGCATTAATGCAACCTCGTCAAACAGTACACCGCACAGTGTCATACCCTGAATTAGCGAAGCTGACGATTCGTCCTTTCCGCCAAAAAGGTAAAATCTGTTGTGCTTACCATTAAGTGAAATTTCAAGCAGATTTTGCGAAAGCTTTTCAGTACAGTTAAACCCCATTTCGTTTAAGGTTGAAATTATAGGAGTAACCACGTTTCTTTTAAGTGAACGAATAGTTTTGCCACACATTGCAAAGCTTCCTTCGTTAAAGCGGTAAAACGCCCACATAATAAACGAAAGGCTCATACACATTGTTTTTCCGCTGCGCACTGCACCGTCACAAATAACAGCGTCATGGTTTGAGTATTTACTGCCCTTGCACCACCATGTAAGCAAACGCATTTGCTTTGGTGAAAAGCTACTTAGGGTCATCGCAATTAACCCCGCTGCTGTTAAAAATTTCGGCACTGTTTTCTAAAGCCTTGTAAAAGGGCAGGCTGTTTTCCTGCGAATTTTGCTGTGCCTCGCTAAGCTTTTCAAGGGCCTTTATTCTGTCAAAAAACTTAATCTCCATTGCACCGTCTTTTGGTCTTTTAATTTCCGAAATCATAAACAAGTCCATTCCCTCAAGGTCCTGCAAGGTTGGCTTGTCCATATACAACAGCTGTACACAGTCGGCAATACTGCCAAAGGCAAGCCGTTCGTAACCAAGCAAAGCCCTAAACTGCAAATCATTAAGACGTACACTGCGGTATTCTTTAATTTTTTCTGCAATATTGCTTTGCGTTAAAAGCTGTTGCCCCATTTGTTCGGGATTGTTGCTGTAACCTGCCATTACGGCAGAAAGTCTTGCATTGCCATTTGACGAATAGTAACAACAAAATTTTTCTTCCCTTTTTGTCATTGAAAACCTCCTTATTATATGCTAAGCACAAAATTGCCCTAATACATTTTTTAAATTTATTCACAGACTGTTATAAAATCTGTTTGACTTTAATTTTTTCGTTTTAATTTTGTGCTTGCAATAAATAGTCAAATAAAAAAAGAAAGTGCCGTCATTTATGCAATGTTGTACACTTTCTTAAAAAATTTTTTTATTTTATTGATTTTTAAGGGGGAAATATTATATCCTATATTAATTTTAGATATTACTTATTGAGATAATTTATGGTTTTATTTTGATATTATCTATAAAAAAGAAATTATCCTTCAAAAAAGTCATCATATGTACAATGATAAATTTTCTTTAATTCTACAAGTACACTGATTTTTATATTAAGTTCACCATTTTCATATTTTTGGTAGGTACTTCTGCCTATATCACACGAGCAACGTTGTAATTCTGCGCAAAGTCCCTCCTGTGAAAAATTATGTTGTACTCGCAACCGTCTAAGATTATTTCCTAAATTTCTATCTCTTCTTAGTTTTTGTTTCATTTTTCATTTTACTTTCCTTTTTAAAGAACAACTTGTTCGTATTTTGGTGATTTTTTAATAAGTATTATATATCACTTTACTTTAATAATGACGAAAACACGAACAACTTGTTCTTTTTACAAGACTTTTTAAATACTATTTAAAAATAACAAACAAGAAAAACAACAGACTTTAACAAGAACTAAACAGTATATTCTCTGAAAAGTTCTTGTTAAAGTCTGTAGATTAGTTTGCTTTTATTTTATAAGTATGATAGGTAACAAAAATAGTTTTGCGTTTATAACCCAATAAACTTCTAATATTTAATAAGTTTTACGGTTATAACCCGATAAACTATTGATATTTAATAAGTTTTGCGGTTATAACCCGATAAACGTATTAAGCCTAACTCTCACTAAAAGGTCATTTTTGAATAGTATATAATACGATTTATTTTTTTAGAAGGTGAGATTTATGCCATTAGATACCAGAGAACTTTTTGCCAGACTGATAAAATGTGAAGCTGGCGGTGAAGGAGAAGACGGTATGCGTGCAGTGGCAAGTATAGTAATGAATCGTGCCAATGCAGAAAACGGCGAATTTAGCAGAGTAAGTAACGGTGGTAATGTGCGTAATATTATAGAACAGCCGGGACAATTCGTTTGCATGAGAACATCGGTTAACGGAATTGATAATCCGCAAAATGTTTATAACATAATTCCCGAACAAGAGCATTATGACATTGCAGACTGGGCATTAGCGGGCAACACATATTCTCCTGTAGGAAACTCCCTTTTCTTCTTTAATCCATACAGCGATACCTGCCCTAATTATTTTCCTTCAACAGGCATAGGCGTTATTTACAATCGTGTAGGAGAACACTGCTTCTACTCTCCAACTGAAAAGTACCTTACAACTTAGGAGGCTTGCAAAATGAATAATAACATAGACCCAAATTCAATGTACGGCTTAAACAAATCGAATATATCAGGTCACACCTATACCCCACATAATTACTCTCAATCAATAATACCGTCAGCCATTGCCACTAATCCTGAAACCATTAATAACATAAGTGCAGAACATACATTAAATCAGCTTAGAAATTTAGAGCAAATAAATTCAAACAACAGCAATACTATAAAACGAAATATTTCACATAATAATATGAATACCTCCACAGAAAAAGCTGAACAATTTCCTGTAAACCATATCATGCAAAACAATTTACCAAGTACTGCCAACAACACAATGCAAACCACAGAACAATCTCAGCTCAGCAGCAATATGCCGGACACTGAACAAATTCTTGACGAAAACACAATGCTGGAGGACTATCCCTCTGCAATGTACCAATATCCACCGTCACCAAGTGATATGCCGTATAACAAAAAGTATTGCAAAAGCTGTGGCATAAGCGAGCCTATTGAATTTCACTTAGATAACGAAAATAATGCTACGCTTAGCGATTACACTGAAAATCCTATAGTTGACAATATGCCTACACCTATACTTAACCAAAAGGGTCAAATTCAAGAATTTGTAGAACCTGAAGATGTAATGAACACACAACTTACAGGAAGCCATGCAGGCCTTACGCAAACCCCCGCTACCATTGCACAAAACGCTGATATTGCTGAAGATGTAACTCCTAAAGTAACAGGCTACCATCAACCAACAGTTGTTAATACCGAAAGCCTGCAATATATGAACGGATATTTGCGTACGCAAAAAGGAAAAATGGCAGAGGTAGAATTTTTAGTGGGCAACAGCAACACCTGCATAAAAAGAGGGTATCTTATAGGCATTGGTACAAATTATATTATATTAAAAGAATTTGGCAGCAATAAAAAAATTATCTGCGACTATTATAATATAAAATTTGTCTCTATATACGAAAACAGTGAAAATGAATATATGTAATCTATTAAAGGCTGTGGAAAAATGACCACAGCCCTTTTTGTCAATAACCATTACTAAGAAGAAAAACAGTACCGTGCAAAATACACACCCAAAATGTCTGCTTTTAAATAGGAATTAGTATTATATACGTTCTAATGGAAAAATAAGAACAAACAATAGTATATTACATACAATAATAGCTTTAACATTTTGTAAATTGTTTAAAATCTTAAAAATATGCATAGACAAAAAAAGACAAAGAGTGTATAATAATTTAGGTTACGGCAATAACTTCACAATCTTTCTGTGAATATTGCTTAAAAAAGAGAAAGGATTGGATTCCAATGAAAATATTAAAAAAATCAGTTGCAGTTGCTTTAGGTGCACTAATGGTTGGTTCTTCTTTAGGCGGCTGTGCTCAGGCTACAGTTTTTGGTAATTACCCTCAGGATTTATCATGGGCTTATAAAGACGACACCTCGTCACTTCCAATAGGCGGTTACATTTATTATAATTATAGTGCCTTTCTTTCAGCTTCTCAAATGGTTACAAACGGTACAGGCGACTTTTTAGACCAAAAACTGAAAAATAATGACGACAAAGAGGTTACTGCACAAGAGTATATCGACCAAACAACCGAAGAAGCTTGTGTAAATTTTCTTTATGTTAACAAACTGTTTAATGAAAAAAAGCTAAAGTTAAGCAGTGAAGATATTGCAAGCTATGAATCTAATGCAGACTCTGCATGGAGCTATTATAAAACAACATTTGAAGCAATGGGCGTAAGCAAAGACTCTTTTGTACAGGCAGGATATGAAAATCCAGCTAAGCTCGAAGCTATTTTCAAGAGTATGTATCAAAAAGGCGGCGAAAAAGAAGTTAACCAGGCTGATCTTAAAAAATATTATGAAGAAAATTATGTAAACTACAGCTACTTCTCTGTACCTCTTTACGACAGTTCCACCGATGACAATGGACAATCAAAAACAACTAAAAAAAGTGACAAGGACACAGAAGCCATTAAAAAGAATTTGAAAAAGTATTCAGATGCAATTAACGGTGGTACTTCATATGAAGATGAGGTTAAGGTTTACATGAAGGATTACAACATTGAATCTGACCCTACTATTTCGGCTACCAATATATTAGAAAACGCAAGTCTTGGCGAGGACATTCAAAAGGCAATTGAAGGCTTAAAGGACGGCAAAGCTACATATATTACAGTTGGCGAAGATGGCGACACCCCTTCTTGCTATTTAATTTATAGAGGTGACATAAAAAAAGAGTCTGAAAAGCTTAAAGATGATGAATCTCTTCAATACACAACGCTGGTTAGTATGAAGAGTGAAGAGTTCCAAAAAGATATAAAGGCTCAAGCAAAAGACATTAAATGTGATGTTAATACAGCAGCTATTAACAAATATCCTTGTACTAACTATATTACAGAACCTGCAACACAGGCAGCAACCTCAAGCGAAAGCGTTGTTTCAGAAGGTAAAGTTTCTTAATAAACCCTTTAACGGACGGTTTTACCCGTCCGTTTTTTAATAATGTAACCTTTAGTTAAAATTGCCACAAGCTGACTTAATTAACACAATTACTAAAAAATCTAAGAAAATAAATCTGAGGAGTCACACCATGAGAAGAACTGACAGAGAAGTAACCAATTTTGACGAAATTGTTAAAATAGTTGAAAAATGTGATATCTGCCGACTTGCATTAGCAGATGACGACGTTCCGTATATCATCCCACTTAACTTTGGCTTTACAATTGAAAACAGTAAACTAACGCTGTACTTTCATGGCTCTGACAAAGGTAAAAAACACGAACTTATTAAGAAAAATAATCATGCTTCTTTTGAAATGGACTGCTCTCACCAATTAATTTTGAGCAACAACAGCTGCACATGCACAATGAATTATGAAAGTGTTGTTGGCAGTGGTATTATTGAATATGTTGATAACGCTCAAAAGCAAAAAGCATTATTAATACTTATGAACCATTACTACAGTAACAAAAGCTACAGCTTCAACGAAAATATGCTTTCTAAAACAACCGTATTCAAACTAACTGTTTCAAAAATAACAGGTAAAAGACACTCATAGGAATAAAATAGTATTCAAAAGTATAAAACCCCGCCTGTTTGGAAAAACCTAGCCAAATTTGTAAAGTTTTCCAACAAGCGGGGTAAATTTATATACAAGTATAACAAAGTATTAGTATATTTTCACATCACTAATAATTCTTATGCAATATCTCCTTGATCCTCTTCGGTAGGAATATCTATAATGTCAATATTGTTGTCAGTCTTTTTTCGTACAAACAAGCTTTTGACATCAAATTTGTCGTCAATGTGGTCATATCTTTTCATATAGCAGCTTGCATATCCAAGTACATACCAAAAAATAACCACCATATAACTTTGCTCCAAAAGCAACGTTTTTTCAATTACCGAATATATACAGTAAGCAAAAATAAATGCAAACAGACATGGAAACGGACTTTTTTTAAGATTCTTCTTTTCTAAAAACAGTGATTTTATACAATGTCTGCCTAAGGCAACCGCAAAACCTATAAACAGCACAAATCCAATTAATCCGTTGCTTACCAAAATAGTTAAATAACCATTGTGTAAATCAGAATATTTTAAGCCCTTCTCTAATAAACGGTCAGCATAAAGCACAATGTTTTCTTTTCCCACCCCTAACAGAGGATTATTATAAAATATTGCAACAGCCTTTTGCAGCATTGGCAGTCTGCCACTGTCCAAATTATCATTTTCATGAGCAAAAGTTATAATATTAACATTGCCGGTACTGTCCGGCGGTTGTGTTTTGTGGTTGCTCTGTTTATCGTCTGTAATAATAGCTGTGTTTGGGTTAAGTACAAAAGCAGCTGCCTTATTAGAACAAAATCGAAGTCCAATTAGGCCAACTACCACTATAACGCCTGCCAGCACTATAGCACTAACACGAAACATCAACCCTTTTAAGCTTATTTGCGGCACACCGCCAAGCAATCTGTAAATAATTATCCCCACTGAATAACATGCAATCAACAGCAAAGAACCGTTAGAGTCACTTAAAAACATTGCAATTACATTCAGTGCCGCACTAACTGCCAAAAACCATTTTGGCAATCTAAAACTTACGCCGCACTGCTTGTACAAATTGTCTTTACTCAAAAGATGTGCAAAAAAAACAGCAACAACACAATAAAAACCAAGTAAATTGGGGTTAGTAAAAATTCCCGTAAATCTGTTTTCGTAAATAATCAGATTATAATTACTGTTTAAAAAGCTGAATTTCATCTGACCAAAAGGTAATATTGCAAAGCTTACAGCTACAGCTGCCGTTGTAGCAAAAACAATAATACTGGCTATTATGCACAATTCCTTGTACTTTCGCTTTTTATTTCGTTCAGTATGCATTCCATAAAGAAGAAAAAAACATATAATCACATGGCAAAACAATGCAAAATTCAAAATAAAATTGTCTGCTATATGAATTATCATAGTAAGAAGGGATACACCTAAAAATCCTGCAAGCCACCTTGCATACATAACATCAAGAATTCTTCGTGGTCTGATATAATAAAAATACATCAGTATAAATCCCCAAGGCATTAGTGCATACTTTAAAATTGTTGCAAAAAAGTCTGTATAGCAAAAAGAGCATAAAAACAAAGTACATATATAAACAATTCTAAAAATAGAAATGTTTAGCACAACATTAGTTAAAAAATTTCGTTTTACCTTTGCCATAATTCACCTTTAAGAAATTACACTGCCTATGGTTTTAAACATAACCATAAAATCGTAAAAAACATTAAATTTATAGTAATAGTCAAGATTAAGCTTCATTTTTTCAGGCAAAATAATTTCCATATAGTTTTTATCGACCATAGATGGATCAGAAAAAAATTCATCATTATCTTTGTAAGAAATACTTGCCATTGATGTTATTCCAGCCGGTGTAAGCAGTGTTGCATACATTTCAGGAGTATATTTATTAACATATTTTACAACCTCAGGTCTGGTTCCTACAAAGCTCATATCTCCACAAAAAACATTAAAAACCTGCGGAAGCTCATCTAATCTTACACGTCTAAGCTTTTCTCCCAACTTTGTTACACGTTTATCATTAGCCTCGGTAATAAGTCCTCCAAGCTGTTCAGCGTTATTTACCATAGTACGAAATTTTAAAATCTTAAATCTTCTGCCATTTGTTGTAACTCTTGTTTGCTTAAAAAGTATGGGACCCTTAGAATCACATTTTACCATAATTGCAATAACAACCATTGGTACACACAGAATTATTATTAAAACAGCCGATATTAAAATATCAAACAATCTTTTTAAAAATAGCGAAAGCTTTTTCTTGCTTAATATATCATAGTATTTTTTTACTGCGTCATTACGCATATAGTCAGGTAATTTTTCCCACTTACATAAAAGCATAAGAGAACCTCGCTTCTCGTTTTTAAAACTGATAAGTACAAAATATACATATCATTAATTTTATGTCTATTAATACATTTTACAATTTACACTATAATTATATAGCAAGTACAAATTTATTTCAATTTATAATATCATAACAATTTTATTCAATTTTCATAAACTTAATATATAACTTACACAAATCTTACATCTATAATTTGTTGCAATTCACAGTAATATACTATTTATATAAATATTTATATAACCCAAACCGTATTTTAAGTATATTGCATAATCTAAATAATAAATGTTTAATAAAATTTTCTACTAACAGTAGCAGTAATAACATACATAAGTCAGAAGATTAAATATGTTGTAAAATATGACAAAAATATATTTTAAACAAACTTTAGGGTGTATTTGAAAAAACACACCCTAAACTTTATAACAGTAAATATCACTGTTCTTATTTACTTTTTACTTATTCCAAATATACAAAATCTTAGAACGGGTATCCTTTTTATAATCTCTGTAAGCAAAGGTAAAACAATCACCGTGCCTACAAAAATAATAACATAATTAAATGCAAAAGGTAGCTTTAAACAATTTACCAAAAAGTAGCCTATAACCAATTCAACAGTGTAATGAAGAACATAAAAATTAAAATTATTCTTTGTCATATAATTACTAAAGCTACTTTCAAAGTCAAGAAATTTCTTTCCTAAGCCTAGCACTGCCAAAATAGCCACCCACAGGTAAATATTTGTGAATATATTCTGCAAAATGCTATTGTCTGCATAGTTGGTACCATAGTATGTAAATACATACGCAACACCGATACATAAAGCAATAATACCAAGAATAACACTTATCTTCTCAAGACTTTCTATAATTTTATTATGTGAAAACACAAAATAACCTAAAAAGAACATAAGCAAGTAAATACCAAAACGATAAACCGTAATAAGCGGTGTATTAAAAATTTGAGCACTACCCCATACGACGACCACAAGAAAAAATACTACAGGCAGGTTTATCTTACCACAAAAATTCCATAATTTATCCTTTTTGTCTATTTTGATTATTATTGCTAACAACAATGCTCCTATAAAAAGCACATGGCAAAACCACAAAGGTCCTATACCCATCATGCAATATATAAAATATTTTATAATACCCGGTATTTTATCACCATTGCCTGTAAACATATCGGCATATTGATTTGTAATTAATCCTGAAACCCAGCCATAAATAAAAATTCCCAAAATTGATGGTACTAAAATTCGTTTTGCTCTATCTTTTAAAAATTCTTTATTTGTTCTTTTTTGAAGTGAATATCTTGCAGATATTCCTGAAACTAAAAACAACAAGCACATAAACCAAGGGTAAACGAACACCAAAAAAGCGTCCATTTGCGGTATTCCATGCACATCCATATTGGATATTACACCACTGCAATTAAACATATAAATTATATGATAAATTACCACAATTACTACGGTTATCCACCTTATATTATCCAAATAATTTAACCTTCTACTCATCATTGCTTCCTCCTAAAATTTCATCTGTAACGCTTTCAATAATATCAGACTTTACCAGAGCCATACCTCTTTTTTTGTCACACAGTACCAACACAGAATCTCCGGGATTTATATCAAACATATCTCTGGCTGGTTTAGGAATTACAATTTGCCCCTTTTCGCCAACCTTACAAATTCCAACATATTTATTTTTCTTTTTCATAATTTTACTCCTCTTAAATTAGTTGTATAAGTTATATTAGTTATACTTTTCATACTTATTATATTATTTATGAGCAAAAAAGTCAACAAAAAATTGACACCGATGATAGTCAGTGTCAATTTAAATTAGTATATACCTATTTTAAATCCATCCTTATAATTATAAACCTATATCATATGATTAAATACTCCACTATAAAATCGCACACACAAAAGCTTATTCCAATACCTGACTTTTGCTCTTTTGTGATTACAAAACCAAAGTGCTTATACACTTTAAATTATATCTATTTACAGTCAAGTATATACTTTTACCTCATACTTGTAAATATGCAAAATATTTAATATATTCAAACACAGTGATAAATAACCCTTTATATTTAATTTATCAAACTTATTTTTTATAACACCACAAACAGCAAAACAGGCAACAGCCTAAGCTATTGCCTGTTTTTATGGAATTAATAAACTAAGCAGTTTAATTTTTTAGCAACTGAACTATTTTGCAGACCAGTTACCATTAATACCCCAGTCTGTCGCTGTAAACAATGGTGTACTGCTGTTGTATGTTAAGTCGCCTGTTTGGTTCCACTTATTGTCCCAACTGTTCTCTGTAGTAGCACCGTTCATTCTTACAAAGATAAGATTTGTATAACCATTTGGCAGTGTTGCCTGATACAGGTGGTCACCTGCACTTGTCATATCAATCCACTTACCATCACTGCCGTTACTCCATGCCCAAATTGCATATCTTTCGTTACCTGCATTAACAGCTGCATCATTATAGTAAACTACGTTACTTCCCGGCTGTGTTGGAGTTGTTGGAGTAGTTGGGGTTGTTGGGTCTTCGCCGCCGCTGTAAGCAGACCAGTTACCATCAATGCCCCAGCCTGTAGCTGTAAACAATGGTGTACTGCTGTTATATGTTAGGTCGCCAGTCTGATTCCATTTATTATTCCAGTTGTTTTCTGTAGTAGCACCGTTCATTCTTACAAAGATAAGATTTGTATAGCCGTTCGGCAGTGTTGCCTTGTACAGGTGATCACCTGCACTTACCATATCAATCCACTTACCGTCACTATCATTACTCCATGTCCAAATTGCATATCTTTCGTTACCTGCGTTAACAGCTGCATCGTTATAATAAACTACATTGCTTCCTGGCTGTGTTGGAACTGTTGGACTTGTAGGTGTTGTTGGAGTGGTTGGTGTTGTTGGAGTAGTTGGGGTGGTTGGATATTCACCAACAATAGTACCAATTTTATAAGAATCAGGATAGCCTACTATATATCTTAAAACTGCAACAACATCAACTATTGTAATGTTACCGTCACCATTAACATCGCCTGCTTTTTGCTGTGTAGATGTCAATGTTACCATTCCAAGAATATGTTTTTGCATTATTGAAGCATCTTTCAGATTAATCTTAAGATCACTGTTTACATCACCAATCATATAACCATCTTGAGGGGTGGTTGGTGTTGTTGGTGTTGTTGGGGTGGTTGGAGTAGTTGGAGTGGTTGGAGTGGTTGGTTGCTCAGTTTCGCTATATTCCTTCCAAGTATTACCGGAAGTAAATAAATGAGATAAACCTGCAATTTCTAAACCAGGCTGTAACGCTGCAGGATATCGCTTAGAAGGATCATTATTACCATCTGACCACATAATTCTTGCGCTATCATATCCATCCGGCAAGTCATAATAGTAATAACCGCTCTTTGATGATTTATTTGTTAACTGTACACCAGGCCATGCCTGAAATTCCTGAGCTGTTTCTCCTTCACCGTTATAGATGTAAGCATAAACACTACCCCAGTTGTATGAATTGTTGTCAAAATAAACAGTTACACCTTTATTTGACTTTAGGTATGTATATGTTTCAGAAACAGATGTTCCAGATGAATTTGTACCTGTAAGAGTAAGAGTCTGTGTTGTTTCATAAGCCTTACCCTCACCTACTGTAATTGTCTGACCATCTGTAAAAGATGTAGCAGCTCCACCGTCAAGTGAATATTTTGCATTAGTAATATTTGTTGCATTTAATTTAACTGTTAAAGTATCTGTCTTATACTTATAAGTACCACCCTTAGTACCAGGTGTAGCAGACATACCTGATTGTGGTACAGCGTTGTAAACAACAGCAATACCTGAGTCTCCAATTTGACCGCTTATCTGTCCGCCTGAAACTGTAAATGTGTTACCTGTAATCTGATCTTTATATGTACCGGCTGCCATTTTTTTAGCACTAACATTAACCTGCTGTGAACCGCCATTACAGTTTACAAGAACAACACCGCTTGTTCCTCTTTCATTATAGAATATAGAGCCAGATGCAGAAAGATACTCAGATTGTCCTACCATAGAATTTTTAAATTGGTTTATTGCTTTAACCTCAGCGTCTGCCCAACCTGTGTTTGTTTCTGCTTTACCCAGAGTTGTGCTTGAATTTCCTTCATTTGAACCTGAAGGACGTGCAAGGAACATACCACAGGCTTCGTTTCTAGTACCAACTACAGCCCATGTTTGCTTAATAACCTTTGTACTTACGCCACCTGATGTAACACCTTTTGTATGAGCCCATGTATCATGAGATTCATTCCAAAGCACAGCCTTGTTTGCTGCAGGAGCTCCTCCATTATCATAAGAAAAGTCTGATCTTGATGCACCGGCTGCATTACCTGATGCAACTTTGTTACGGATGTCATTTGAAACATTGTTAGCTGTTACGCTCATATACGATGTATAAGTAGAAATAGCTCTTGAAGCATTGCCGCCATCGTTTGAACCTGTAGGACCATCAAGAATTTCACCGTAATAGTAAATTGACTTGCCCTTGCTTTGACCATATCTTGTTGCTTCACCTAAAACATTAGGCCAAAATTGACTTGAAAATCCTGTATCATCAGGTAATTCAATATGCTTTGCACCGTCAAAACGGAATCCGTCAACACCGCAATCTATACATTCTTTAAGAAAACCAATAGCCTTATTTTGTACCTTTGAATTACCTGTATTTAAATCCGGAATACCATCCATACAGTATTGTGTAATATCGTAACGGCTTTCATACCAGCTGTTCTTTGAAATATCATGCCAACATGAGCCATCGTTTTTAAGGTCAGGGTCAACCTTATCTGAAATGTTATTCTTTGTTTGGTTAGCTGTGTGATTTAAAACTGCATCAACAATAACCTTTACGCCATATTTATGCGCTTCATCACACATTTCCTTAAATTCAGCCTTTGTACCTAAAGCATTTTGACCAGTATTGTCAATGCGGAAATAAGTAGGCTGATAAAATACCCACCAGTTTCTGGTATTTACACCTTTTGTATTTTCCTTTGTTTCCTGAATAGGTGAAGTCTGAATAGCAGAAAATCCTTGCTCTGCAATTTTCTGCATATTGTTCTTCATATCATTGTACGACCAGTTGAAACATTGCAGAATCTGTCCCTGCTGAATGTTATCAACCAAACCATATTGGTTTACAGAGCTTGTTGCTGTAGTTGCCGTAGCAGCTGAACCTTCTACCTGAGTAGTAGTAGCAGATGAACTGACAGCTGTAGTTACAGCTACAGAAGCAACCATTGCAGCAGTAAGCATAACACTTAAAGCTCTTCTGCCTACTGTGTTTTTGTTAAGAAACATTTTAGTCTCCTCCTTCTTATATTTCATCACGACAAATTATACCACAAAGAGCATTTTTTTTATATTGATTTTTTCGCAGAAGTTAAATTGTTAATTTTGTACATATTACATAGAAAATTTTTGCAATTAGAAAATTCAAAATATTTTTTTTTGTTAATAAATAAAATAATACAACATATTGTATGTAAGCGAATTTAATTTTTGCACATTTAGAACTGTTAATGCTGCATAACAAATATACATGGTATACTGTTTTCAATTTTTGCATAGGAATATTTGCAGATATTATTAAAGTATTCGTATTATAAAACAAGCAATAAATTCGACTATTTTGATATACTAATTTATAAATAAGAAATCATATATAAGGAAAAGAGAATGTCAAAGAATGACAAAAGTCGTTGAAATGAAAAAATATATGTGATATAATTTACTTAAAATTTTTACAGACAAATTAATGCAGGAGTTTTATCTTTGTTATAATTAAGCAAATCCTGCCTTAGATATATTTTAATGGTGATTTACTAATGAGAAAAAAAATTTTAATTATCATTTCAACGATGTTATGTATGCTGCTCTGCCTTGGTGGAATGTTCAGTATAAACTCAACCGCTTACATCAACAAATGGGACGTAGGCAATTATAATGATTATGGCAGTTACGACGGCGGATACGACTACAGCGGTGGCGGTGACAGCTTTAACTTTGACAACAACAACAACTATGACTACAGCAGTTCAGGCTCATCTTCGTCACTAAACGGATTAAGCGGATTTGGTATTGTTCCTGTTTTAATAGTAATAATATTAATTGTAATTGTGATGATGAAAAAAGGCAAGAGTACAACTGGAACTACCGGTACTGCAAAACCTTTGCGTGTTGCAAAGCCGGGCAACCATCAATCTCAAATTTTGCTTGCTATTAACAAAATTGACCCTGACTTTAGCGACATTAAGTTTGTTGCATGGGCAAAAGAAAACTTTATTATTCTTCAACAAGCTTGGACCGACCGCGACTGGAGCAAAATAAGGCCTTTTGAAAAAGAAGAGTTATTCAATCAACATGAACTTCAACTAAACGAATATATAAAATTAAGACGTATAAACTATATTGAGAATATTAACATAAGTGATGCTTACCTGCATTTATATAGACGAGATAATCAGTACGAATATCTAACAATTTATTTGTCAACCCGTATGATAGATTATATTGTTGACGAAAACACAGGCAATGTTATTAAGGGTAGTAAGGATAAATACTGTTACATTGACTACTTGATGACTTATATGCGTAAAAAAGGTGTTAAAACAGCCGTTAAGGATAATACAAAAGCAAATATTTGCCCTCACTGCGGCGCACCGCTTGAGGCTATTTCAAGCGCAGGACAATGTGATTACTGCGGTTGTATTGTTACAAACGGTGAATTTGACTGGGTACTTGCAGAAATGGACGCACTTCGTCCGGGCTTGTCAATAAACGAAAGCGGAGTAATTATAAGCGAAACACCTGAAAACAATAATAACAGCAATGGTAATATATAAAATTGCAATAATATATTAATGAAAATTAGCAGGGACGATTACCTACATCGTCCCTGTTTGCTTAAAAATGAAAGGAGTATAAAATGAAAGTCATTGATAAATTTAAAGAAAACAAGGTTCTTTTTTCACTGGAAGTTTTTCCTCCAAAAAAGTTTGCTGACAATATTGACACTATTTACGAAACACTTGATAAGCTTACAGATATACAACCCGACTATATAAGTGTTACTTACAGTGCGGGCGGAGGCGGAAACACAGAGCATTGCTGTAAAATAGCCTCAATCATTAAAAATATGCATAACGTTGAGTCTGTTGCTCACCTTACCTGCTTAACTAATGATGTTCATGATATAGACAATGCAATTAAAGAATTTAAAACAGCAGGCGTTGAAAACATACTTGCATTAAGGGGTGACAAAAATCCGGATATTCTCCCTAAGAACGATTTCACCTATGCAAGCGATTTGGTATCGTACATTAAAAACAATTACCCGGATATGGGGGTAAGTGGTGCCTGCTATCCTGAAATTCATGTTGAATCAGAAAACGAAATCGACGATGTACTTAATCTTAAAAAGAAAGTAGATGCCGGCGCAGACTTTTTAGTGTCACAATTATTTTTTGATAACGACGCCTTTTACCGTTTTATAGAAAGAGCAAGAATTGCAGGTATTAATGTACCAATACAAGCAGGAATTATGCCTGTTACCAGCAGTAAGCAAATTCAAAGAATGGTTGATATGTGCGGTGCTTCATTGCCACGAAAATTTTCTATGATGATGCAAAAATATGGCAATAATCCTGAAGCAATGCGTGATGCAGGCATTGCCTATGCCGTAAACCAAATAGTTGACCTTATAGCAAACGGTGTACAGGGCATTCATCTTTATACAATGAATAACCCTTACGTAGCAACAAAAATTGCAAAAAACATAAAATCACTTTTATAATAGCAGTGGCTATTGGCTTTTTATAGCACGGTAATAACAGCTTGTACCATAAATTTTGTGCTATTCTGTGCTATAAATTACTTTTGGTATATAATTCAAAAGGATGTGAAATTTTGATACAGCTTACAGACCTCAATTATGACGAAGCTCTGCGATATATGGGTGTAAAAAAAGGCATGGCAGACCCTCGTACAAAAGAAATGATGAAAGAATGTGAAAAGCTGGTTATTCAAAACAGTGTTCCACGTTACCGTTACGGTGTGTTTGATATAAAAGAAATCCCCAACGGCATACAGGTGCTAAATACGAAACTTTTACTTACAGGCAATGACATTAAAAGGCATTTGGAAAACTGCTATGGTATTGTTCTTATGTGTGCTACTTTGTCAGGCAAAATAGATGCTCTTATACGTACCGCACAGCTAGAGGACATGACTAAAGCTATTATTATAAACAGTCTTTCAAGTGTAGCAATTGAACAGGTATGCGACAAGGCAGAAGAAGAAATTTACCAAACCCTTAGTAACTGCTACAAAACCTGGCGTTACAGTCCGGGCTACGGAGATTTGTCAATTAATCTACAAAATGAGATTTTAACAATCCTTGACGCCCCTCGTAAAATAGGCTTATGCACGTCTGGCAGTATGACTCTTACTCCAATAAAATCTGTTACAGCTATAATCGGCTTGTCGCACTCCCCTGTGGCACCGGCAAAACGAGGCTGTTTAAATTGTAATCTTAAAGATACTTGTCAATACAGAAAGGTAGGTAACCACTGTGTTCAATAAATTGTTAAAAGAAAACGATTTTATAATTTTTGACGGTGCTATGGGCACACAGCTTCAGGCAAAAGGCTTGAAAGCAGGCGAATGTCCTGAGGTTTTAAGCATTACCCACCCTGAAATTGTAAAAGAAATTCATTCATCATATATAAGTGCAGGTGCTATGGTAATTTACACAAATACCTTTGGAGCTAACAGCTACAAACTTTCTGCATGTGGTTACACCGTAAATGAAGTTGTTTCAGCAAGTGTAGCTGTTGCAAAAGAAGCAGCAAAAGGTACAAATGCACTTGCAGCCCTTGACATTGGCCCTATCGGTCAGCTAATGGAACCAACAGGCAGTATGTCTTTTGACGAGGCTTACGAAATTTATAAAGAGATAATTATTGCAGGCAAAAACGCAGACTTAATTGTGTTTGAAACTATGACAGACCTTTGCGAGCTTAAAGCAGGCGTACTTGCCGCTAAAGAAAACAGCACAAAGCCTGTTGTTTGTACAATGACCTTTGAAGAAAATATGCGTACTTTTACAGGATGCAGTATAAGTGCAATGGCGCTTACACTACAAGGCTTGGGAGTTGACGCTATTGGAGTAAACTGCTCGTTAGGTCCTGTTCAGCTAAAGAGCGTCGTAGAGGAACTTGCCAAATGGACAAGCCTGCCTATAGTGGTAAAACCAAATGCAGGCTTGCCTGACCCTGCAACAGGTGATTATGACCTGTTACCTGACGGCTTTGCAAAAAGCATGGCAGACGATATTGTACCAATAGGTGCAACAATTTTAGGCGGCTGCTGTGGTACAACTCCGGAATACATTGAAAAAATGTGCAAGGCTCTTAAAAACGTTAAGCCCGCAAAAAGAACTGTTGAGGTTCCAGCTGCTGTATGCTCTGCCAGTAAAACAGTTATAATTAACCAGCCAAGAATAATAGGTGAACGAATTAACCCAACCGGAAAAAAGCTTTTTAAAGAAGCCTTGCGCAGCAACAATCTAGACTATATTCTTACACAGGGCATTGAGCAAGTTCACGCAGGGGCAGAAATTCTTGATGTCAACGTAGGACTGCCTGAAATTGACGAAGAAGAAATGATGATAAAGGCAATTAAGGGCTTGCAGGGCGTTGTTGATGTTCCATTGCAAATAGATTCTACTATTCCTAAAGTACTTGAAAGTGCCTTAAGAATTTATAGCGGCAAGCCTATTGTTAACTCAGTGAACGGCGAAGAACAATCATTAAAAACTGTTTTGCCTCTTGTAAAAAAATATGGCGCTGCTGTAGTTGGCCTTACACTTGATAAGGACGGTATTCCCAAAACTGCCGAAGGCAGATTTGTCATAGCAAAAAGGATTGTTGACCGTGCAAACGCCTTAGGAATAAAAAATAACGATATTTATATTGACTGTCTGACTCTTACAGCATCTGCCGAACAGGAAGGTGTACTTGAAACGCTAAATGCCCTTGAGCGTGTAAAAAAAGAGCTTGGCGTAAAAACCGTGCTTGGTGTTTCTAACATTTCTTTCGGTTTGCCTAACCGAGAGCTTGTTACCTCTACCTTTCTTACAATGGCAATGCAAAAGGGACTTGATTTGCCTATAATTAATCCTAATATTGATGCTATGACAGGTGCTGTGCGTGCCTACCGTTTGCTTGCAAATATCGACAAAAACTCTGTTGAATTTATTCAGGCTTATAACAATGCTGACTTAAAAAAACCTCAGCAAACCGACAAAAAAGAAATTTCTCTAAGCTATGCCATTGAAAACGGACTTAAAAAAGAGGGTGCACAAATAACAGAGCAACTACTTGAAAACAACTCCCCTATGGACATAATTAATAACTATCTTATCCCTACCCTTGATAAAGCAGGAACTGATTTTGAGACAGGTAAAATTTTTCTACCGCAGCTAATTCAGTCAGCAACGGTTGCACAGGCTTGCTTTGACGTTATCAAGAAAAAACTGGTAAGCGAAAACTCTGCACCTGTAAGTAAGGGTAAAATTGTGCTTGCCACCGTTAAAGGCGATGTTCACGACATTGGTAAAAACATTGTAAAGGTACTGCTTGAAAATTACGGCTACACTGTTATTGACTTGGGTAAAGACGTTGAATATGAAGCTGTTGTAAAAGCAACCGTAGAAAATAACGTAAAGCTGGTAGGACTTTCAGCACTAATGACAACCACATTAAAATCCATGGAAGAAACCATAGCCCTTCTAAGAGAAAACTGCGAATGTACCGTAATGGTAGGCGGTGCCGTACTAACACCTGAATATGCTGAAAAAATCGGTGCTGACTACTACAGCAGAGACGCCAAAGAAAGTGTTGATATTGCCAAAAAGGTTTTAGGATAATTAAGTCATATAAATTTATTTATATTTGGCTTTTGTAAAGCTTAAAAGCTTTACAAAAGATTTAAGTAACTGCTTGGTTTACAGCAGTTACTTTTTTATTTATAATATGGGTAAGAAAATAATTAAGAAAAATTTTTGACATACAATATAAAAACTATATATTAAATATTAAGCAATATATTCAATAATGGAGGGACATATGTACACCCAGAATAATTACAGACAACTTCTTAACGATATAGAAAATTTGGCAGATGAAAAATACAAAAATTTTCAAGACGGATTAATACCCAATGTAAATAATATTATTGGGGTTTCTGTTCCAAAGCTAAGAAATATAGCTAAACAGCTGTTAAAAGAGTGTGATAGCATAGAAAGCTATTTTAAATTTGCAGGCAACAAGTATTACGAAGAAACTATGCTGCAAGGCATTATTATTGGTTATTTAAAATGTACTTGGGAACAAAAACTCAGATATATATCTGACTTTGTACCCAAAATAAATAACTGGGCGGTATGTGATGTTTTTTGCGGAGGTATAAAACCGCCCAAAGAAAAGCTGGACAGCTTTAGAGAGTTTATTACCCCATATCTTCATAAGCAAGGAGAATATCAAGTGCGCTTTGGTGTAGTAATGCTAATGCAAAAATTCATTTCTGATCAATACATATCTTCTACATTGCAGTCTCTAAAAAATATAAACCGCAGTGAATACTACATTCAAATGGCAGTAGCTTGGGCATTAAGCATATGTTATATAAAATACCCACAGTCGACACTTGAATTATTTAAAGAAAAATCACTGCAAAAATGGGTACAAAACAAGACTATACAAAAATGCCGAGAAAGTCTTCGTGTTACAAATGAGGACAAAGTAATGCTTCTGCAATATAAAATGTGAGAAGTTTTTATTTTACTTAAACTAAAATAAATTATGATTTAGCGGACTAATAAAAAACAAGCAGAAGAAAAAACTTTAACTAGAACTAACCAGAGAATGTACTGTTACTAACTTGGATCCAAGGTCACTGACCTTGGTCGT
>CABRLN010000019.1 GCA_902471875.1 uncultured Clostridium sp. | reverse complement strand
TTATTTTTAAATGCTCATGCCGCATGGGCACATACTTTCTTTCAGAAGAAAGTATGCAAAGACTGCCAGGGGAAGGGGTTTCGATCCCCCTTCCCCTAGAACCCCTTCCCTAAACGACCAAGGTCAGTGACCTTGGATCCAAGTTAGTAACAGTACATTCTCTGGTTAGTTCTAGTTAAAGTTTGTCAGTTTGTTTGTTTTTTGTTTTTGTCAGTAAGATAAATCATAATTTATCTTCCAATTAATTTGTTAATAGTATAACATTTATTAACTTTATATTCAACATTTTGCACAGAATAAAGTAAAAACAAAATATCCGCAAAAGGTTAAACTGCGTTACTGTACCTTTTGCGGATATTTATTTAATAAATTAATTAATTTATTTCTTTTTCCATTCTTTAATATGGGCAAAATAGAGTACCAGTCCCATAAAAACCATACCGCCTATTATATTGCCTATTGTAACAAACAAAAGCGATTGGCTCCCTGCAAAATGTGCAAGATTTGTACACTGTTGTTCTGTAATACCGTAAAGCTCATTTGCCTTTTCAACATATGTAGAATTTGTTGCCGCCAACATGCCTGCAGGAATATAAAACATATTTGCAACACAGTGTTCAAAACCACATATTACAAAAGCACATATAGGAAAAAATATACCGAAAATTTTACCTACAGCATCTTTTGCTGCACCTGCTAAAATAATAGCCAAACAAACAAGTATATTGCAAAGAATACCGCTTATAACAGCCGTTATTGGTGAAATATCGGTTTTAGCCAAGGCAACCTTAATTGTATAAGCACCCAGTCCGCCTGCTGAAAAATCAAACTGACCCGAAAAGAAAATCAAGACATCAATAATTAATGCACCCAAAAAATTTGACAAATACACTACAATTAAATTTCGCAACATTTGCATAACCTTAATTTTCTTGTCCAAACATGCCATAAGCATTAAGCAGTTACCCGTAAACAATTCGCTGCCTGTAAAAACTACCAGCATAAGTCCAACAGGAAAAATTGCACCTGCCAAAGCTTTTGCCAAGCCCACATTTGAAATATTATGCACAGCCACATTACTTGCCGCACCGCCAAACGCAATAAACGCACCTGCCATTATGCCTAACAATACCATTTTAATCAACGGCATATTTGCCTTTGAAATGCCGGACTTAATATTGTTGTTAATAATTTCTGACGGTGTATAGAAGTTACTTTCCATAAAGCAAACCCTCTTAACTTGTTATTATACTTTTGGCAAAAGAGTAAAAACGCCAACCTTCACCAAATAACAGTTTAGCATAATATAAGAGATTTTGTCAACAGAAACCACCAACTAAAACTTACCTTATATCAAATACTTAAAATTGATATTTATAACTTAACAAATTCCTTTTTGTCAAAATTAGTTGCCATTGTCCACTGTGTGGCAATGCCGTTTTTCAGACAAAATATTTGCAGTAAACCATCTACTCCATTCTCTTTCCACGCTTGTAAAAACTTTCGTGTGGGATGTTTAAAAATTTCCTCTTTTAAATTTTCATTTTCAATCTTTTCTAAAACACCTGTAACTCTTATTTGCACACCGTTGCCCTGAAAGCACAGCTCTGCCTTTGGATTTTTCATTATCTGACTAAACACATCTTTACTTGACGCTGTGTGAAATATTATTCCATTTTCGTCTGCCTTATATAACAGCATTCCTCTTACGCGAGGCTGGTCACCGTCGGCGGTTGCCAAATGAAATACAGGATTTTCGTTCATAACCTTATAAATTTCTTCTTTTGAAAGCATATGTAATTCCTCCTAAATAATTTTACATAATTATACAGCAATGTGCTTTTAAACGCTTTCAAAATTCAGTTATGTTCTTTCAATATATCGTCAAATATATGATTACTCAATATATTTTTTACGATAGTCTGATGGTGACATACCTATTACCCTTTTAAAACATGAGGTAAAATGTGAATTACTTGAAAAGCCGCATCTATCGGCAATGTTGGTTATAGCAACGCTTTTTCTTCTTAGCATAGTTTTTGACTTTTCTACTCTGGTTTCTATTAAATATTCAAAAGGTGTTAATGAAAATTCTTTTTTAAACAGCCTGTTAAGGGTTGACTCTGACACATATACCATATCCGCCAAATTACTTACCGAAATATTTTCACCGTAATGCTGTTCTATGTACTGTTGAACCCTGCCTACAGAATAGTTTGAGGATATAGACCTCATATCCAAAGTTTCTCCTAAAATACTTCTTATTATCCAATGTGTAATAATTGTAGATTGTGCCTCCAGTGTAATATCTGAATTTTGCATTTGCTTGCTGTATTCAAAGGCAAAGGTATTAAGAGCCTTAAGAATATCACTGCATATTGTAAATTGAAAGTTATTAAACACCTGCTTTATACCAACATATAAAGCAAACTGCTTTTCAAAATAGTCTTTATCTATCATAAGGCAATAATAACACATTTTTTCTCCCCAAAAATCACTGTGAGCAATATTAGGCGAGTAAATTGACGCATTGTAGTGATTTTTACTGCTTTGTACTGTATTTAACATTTCTCCCTTTTCATCAGAAAAAAATATTATAATCATATATGACGGGTGCGTATGATTTTCTTTTGCTGCATAACCGCATACACCCATGCTGGGTATAAACAACCCAAGCTTATTATATACATAGCAGTCAACATATTTGAGGTCGCTTTCCTGCAATGAATTTCCTATTAAAGATTTCATAATATCAAAATCTTTCATTAATTACCTCCACATTTATATGCACAAAACTCCCACACTTACAATGTGTGGGAGTTAAAAATGCTAATTATTATGTAACGGAATAATATGCTGAAAATTAGTCAGCGTACTTGTCCTCTCCGCCCCAAGAATACATCTTTCTTAACTCAGCACCAACAGCCTCTAGCTGATGTGAAGCTTCAATTCTTCTTGTAGCGTTAAAGTGTGCTCTGCCATTCTTATTTTCTGCAATCCACTTAGAAGCAAATGTACCGTCCTGAATTTCTGTAAGAACCTTTTTCATTTCCTTCTTTGTTTCTTCTGTAATCAGACGCTTACCTGTTTCGTAATCGCCAAATTCAGCAGTGTCAGAAATTGAATATCTCATTTTAGCGAAACCACCGTTGTAAATAAGGTCAACAATCAGCTTCATTTCATGAATACATTCAAAGTAAGCGTTCTCAGGAGCATAGCCTGCTTCTACCAATGTTTCAAAGCCAGCTTTCATAAGAGCTGTAACACCACCGCAAAGAACAGCCTGCTCACCAAACAGGTCAGTTTCTGTTTCTGCCTTAAATGTTGTTTCAAGTACACCTGCACGGCTGCCGCCAATACCTGCAGCATAAGCAAGACCAAGGTCTGTTGCTTTGCCTGTAGCATCTTGGTATACAGCAATTAAGCAAGGTACACCTTTACCCTCAACATATTCGCTTCTTACTGTGTGACCAGGACCCTTTGGTGCAATCATAAATACGTCAACATCAGCAGGCGGAACAATTTGCTGATAGTGAATATTAAAGCCGTGTGCAAAAGCAAGTGCTTTACCTGCTGTAAGATTAGGCTCAATATCATTCTTATATAAGTCAGCCTGTCTTTCATCATTAATAAGAATCATAATGATGTCAGCGTTCTTTGTAGCGTCAGCAGCTGTCATAACCTTTAAACCGGCCTTTTCAGCTCTTGCCCAGCTTTTTGAACCGTTGTACAAACCAACAATAACATTAACACCGCTTTCATGCAGGTTAAGTGCATGAGCATGACCCTGACTACCATAGCCAATAATTGCTACTGTTTTGTCTTGTAGAAGACTTAGATTACAGTCTTCTTGATAATAAATTTTTGCCATTGCAAATTTCCTCCTTATGCCATAAATTGTGGCTATATTATATAATACATCATTAAAAACATAATGTCAATTATTTAGCAGATGTACTTCCCTTTTCTATTGCAACAGTACCTGTTCGTACCATTTCTTTAATTCCGTACGGCTTTAACAGATTTGTCAAAGTTTCAAGATTGTCAACTGTGTCAGCAATTTCAAGAGTAATTGTGCTTACACTTACATCAATCACATTTGCACCCATTAGCTCTGCAATTTTCATAATTTCTATTCTGTTGCCTGTATTGCTTTTCACCTTAATAAGTGCAAGCTCACGGCTGATGTAAGAATTTTCTTTAAGAATTTTTACTTCCAGTACAGGAATAAGCTTGTTAAGCTGCTTTTTAATTTGCTCTGCAATATATTCGTCGCCGTCTGCAACAACTGTAATTCTTGACACATTAGTGTCTGTGGTAACACCAACTGCAAGGCTTTCTATGTTAAATCCTCGTCTTGAAAACAGACCTGTAATTTTACTAAGAACACCTGCATGGTTTTCAACTAAAATGTAGATAGTATGCTTCATTTAAATGTCCTTTCTGTCTGTTAAATAGATGGTGTGTCAGGGCTTACTCGGCAAACAAGCATAAATGACTTATCAGACTCTATCATTTGCTTTGCATATTTTTCTGCCTCTTCGTTTGACGTTGCATAAGCAGAGTCTATATTATAAGCCTCGGCAATTTTCATAAAGTCAGGTGTTTCTTCGTCTAAGAAAGTAGCCGTATAACGTGAATTATAGTTGTTTTTCTGTAGCTCACGCACCATTCCAAGCCTGTCGTTACGCATTATAATAATTTTTACATTTAGGTGGTTTTGTGCTATTGTGCCAAGCTCGTTCATACCCATTTGGAAAGAACCGTCACCGCACACAACAACAACCTCTCTGTCAGGTCTGGCAAACTTTGCACCAACTGCCGCAGGTACAGAGTAACCCATTGTACCCATACCACCTGTTGTTAAAAATCTGCCCTCTTTAATACGAAAGTTGTTTGCACACCAAATCTGATTTTGTCCAACATCGGCAACTAAAATTGACTTACTAGGCAGCATTTCGGACAGCTTTGCAATAAAGCTTCTTGGCTCTACACAGCCTTCAAACCTAGGAGCTGTTCTGAAAAGCTCCTTTTTCCAGCGTTCTGTTGTGTCTGCCCACATATGAGGTACATGATAGTCGCCAATACTGTCGTTAATTTTATTAATAACAGAGTTCATATCTCCTACTATTGGTATTGTAACCTCTACATTTTTACCAATTTCAGCAGAATCAATATCAATATGTATAATCTTTGAATGAGCCGAAAGCTGGTCAGGTGATGCCACCGACCTGTCGCCCACTCTTGCACCGCAAATCATAATAACATCTGCCTCATGGATAGCACGGTTAGCTACACCCTTTCCGTGTGACCCCAACATACCCAAATAAAGCGGATTTTCGGTAGGCATTACGCCAATACCCATCATAGTAGAAACAACAGGAATGCCTGTTTTAGTTGCAAATTCAACAAGCTTTAGCTTTGAACCGGAGGTTAAAACACCGCCGCCTGCACAAATAACAGGTCTTGAAGCTGAACAAATAAGCTCTACAGCCCTTTCAATTTGCTTTGCATGTCCCTCTATGCTTGGCTTGTAACCGGGTATTTCTGCCTTTTCAGGATATATAAATTCTTCTATTTTATTTGTTTGAATATCTACAGGAACATCAATTAAAACAGGTCCCGGTCTGCCTGAGGTTGCAATATAAAAAGCTTCTTTAAACACTCTTGGCAAATCCTCTGTTTTTTTAACAAGATAGCTGTGTTTAACAAAAGGCTCACAAGCACCTGTAATATCTGCCTCCTGAAAAACATCTCTGCCAATTAAGTCGCTTCTTACCTGACCCGTAATTGCTATTATAGGAATAGAGTCCATATACGCAGTAGCAATACCGGTAATAAGGTTAGTTGCACCCGGACCTGAGGTTGCCACACAAACGCCCGGTTTGCAAACAGAACGGGCATAGCCGCTTGCTGCATGAACTGAATTTTGTTCTTGTCTTACTAGAATGTGCTTTACAGGTGAGTCCATAAGTGAATCGTAAAACGGACAAATGGCTGCACCCGGGTAGCCAAACAGGATTTCTACATTTTCCTGCTCAAGGCATTTTACCATTATTTCAGCACCACTAATCATAAGTGCCACACTCCTATCAAATTTCACATTTCTTAAGATATAATTATAGACGAAATACCTAATAAAATCAAGTAAATTTAGTTAAATAGAAAAGATTATAATTTTTTACATTTTAGAGCAATGGTGGAAACAAACAATGTCTGAATATTGCACAATTTTAAGAAAAAATCAAAAAAACACTTTGGTATTTTGCTGTTCAATTTTTCATATAGCAAACTAACTACAATATTATTGCATAGCCCTTATCAAAATATATTCAAGTTGAATATTGACAAAATAATTTTGAAAATTTTGTCTTTGTTAATTTACAATTATAAAAATATTGTATATAATTATGACATAGATATAAGTATAATTATTGATATTGAAGATGGGAGGTAAAGTATATGATAAAATGTCCTAGCTGCGGATTTGAAAATAGTGATAACTGTACCTTTTGTGCTATATGCGGTTCCCCTGTAACTGAAAATGATTTTTATGTACATAACACAACTAAAACAGCTGATATTTCAGTTGAAGAACTAAATCAACAGCTTGTGTCAAAAGAACGCAAAGAGAATGAAAAAACTAAGTCATTTACCAAGCTTGACAAAGCAATGCTGAATAAAACTGCTAATTCAAATAATAACGCACAAGAAGCGGTTAAAAAGTATTCACAAAACAATAAAATTACTGATGATAGTTCTGGCAACAGTACTGCACAATCATCTAAAAAAAATGATTGTAATTTGGTTGAAACAACACAACAAGAAAAATCTGATATAAAATCTGCTGATAATTCTTCTGCCAAGAGTTCTGACACTAAACAAATTGAAAACATCCCATTAAATAACACAGAAGAAAAAAGTATGAAGCCTGTTAATAACAACAAAATATATAAATTCTTTTATAAGTTATTCTTTGACACAACTGACGAAACAGAAACTATGGATGAAAGTGATATAGATGAAAATTTAAATTTTGCTGTATTAAGCTACATACCGTTTATATTCTTTGTTCCTATGATAGTAAAACCACGCAGCAGCTATTTGCGTTACCACGGTACCCAAGGCTTAACAATGTTTTTAACATTTATGTTGCTGGAAATATTGAATATTTTTCTTTGTACAATAAGCAATGCCATTTTATCGGAACCAATGAACATAATAGCAACAATCATAGTAACTTTAGTAATTAATATGTGCGTATTGCTGCTAATTGCAATTGGTATTGCCAACGCTGTTAAAGGCTTTGCAAGAGAACTGCCTGTTATTGGTAAATATAAACTGCTTAAACCGTAGTCTTGTATGTAAAAACTTTTTTTACCATATCATATTTAAAATATACCATTAATATGGTTAACAATTAAACAATAAATTATAGTATTTACTCCCCATTCTTCAAAATTTGGGGAGTTTTAATATTAATATGTCTAAAAAATAAAAGATGTTTTATTTTTAACTACATATATTCTATTTAATTAGCGTTTTAATAACAGCTTTATAATATATTTTTTCTGTTTATACACGAATTATGATTTTATTATATATCCATTTTAAAAAAATGAAAATTTTTTTAAAATATTGTTGACAAACTATTCTAATTACGATATAATATAGAAGCTGTCGAGAGAACAGAAAACAAAATAAACTACGAGGTGTAACTCAGTTTGGTAGAGTGCTTGGTTTGGGACCAAGATGCCGCAGGTTCAAGTCCTGTCACCTCGACCATAGAATAACCGTAATTTTGATACAGTAGGTATCGAAGTTACGGTTATTGTTTTATCTTTTTCAATAATTTTATGCATAAGGTTTAAAATCACTTGACATAATACATCAAAGCAGCTTGTATATATCACATTGGACTTTTTGGTTGCTGTGTGCTATACTTTATTTAAATAAAGTAACGACAAATCAGTATTTGGAGTTTTAAAATAAAATGTTTATTAGAGAATATCAGTCATCAGATTGTAAGGAATTGACGGAGCTTTTTTATAATACGGTTCACACGGTAAATGCGAAAGATTATACAAAAGAGCAACTAAATGTATGGGCAACAGGACAAATAGATTTGGTGAAATGGAACCAGTCATTACAAAAACATTATTGCTTTGTTGCGGTTAATGATGAAATTATCATAGGCTTTGGTGACATAGATAAGGCAGGTTATCTTGACCGTTTATTTGTTCATGCAGATTACCAAGGAAAAGGGGTTGCAACTGATATTTGTAATAAGTTGGAACAAGCGGTTCAAGGGAATATTGTTACCCATGCTTCTATTACGGCAAGAGTATTCTTTGAAAAAAGAGGCTATAAGGTTGTAAAAGAACAACAGGTAGAACGACAGGGAATTTTTCTTACAAACTTTGTTATGATAAAGGAACAATAACTTCCGGTTTGAAAGGCGGTTAAAAATATATGTTAATAATTGAAATAGTTATCTTGTGTGCTTTATTTTGGTTAATATGCTATTTTAATACCGGAAATGACCAAAAAAACATCAAAATCTTTTCGTCTTATCCTGATGAAGTACAACATATTGTAAAGGAAAACCCTATGTTAAATTCAAAAATCAAAACCACCTCCCCTTTTATGTCTTTTGTGTCAAATCTTCTTATTTTTGGCGTTGTACTTTTTATTTTCGGCTTATTCATTAAGCAAGAAAATTTTATGCCAAATTTTATAAATATACTTATTTTAGGTCAGTTTTTAAATGCCTTTGATTTTCTAATTATTGATATTGTATGGTGGAGAAATTCTAAGCGAATAAGATTTTCAGGTACAGAGAATAATCCTGATTTATATCATAATCCTAAAAAACATTTTATTTCATTTTTAAAAGGGATTATCGTTTTTTTAATTGTTGCTATTGTTGACGGATTGATATTATCCATGTTTTAACAAACTCCGGTTTATCTGTGAGATTATAAATTTAAAGGGTTTAAATGCATTAAGTTAATGCCTTTTTTGTAATTTTTTAAACATAAAAAAGAACGATAGCAATTTGCTTATTGCTCTTTCAAACTGTAAAAACCGTGTTTTGCAATTAAGCGAAACACGGTTTTCTGCAAAATATAAGAAATGAGAAACCGTGCATATGAACATCTCATTCTATTTATTGATCAACATATTTAACAAATATTTCTGCTTATTCTGTCCGTATGCCTAGCTTTGTCTGCCCCCTTACCTACTACACCGTAAAGCTCCGTTGAGCAATCAAGAACGACGAAACCATACATTTACACTTGACTGACCAACAAGGCTTTGCTTGTTTCAAAAAGCATTCATACAAACAGCTGCATGACATGCTATAATTAGCAAGATATATAATTTTTTTGAAAATACTTGTAAGGTTTCATCTTAATTCCTGTCTTTATAGAATGAAGGGACCTTTAAATCACAGAAAGGAGGCGTCATAGTGGAAGACAGCCGGATTATAGAGTTCTACTGGCAGAGAAATCCTGCTGCAATTTCTGAAACAAATGACAAATACGGTTCGTACTGTTTTACAATAGCTAATAATATTTTACACAATAAAGAGGATTCCGAGGAATGTATTAATGACACATGGCTACATGCATGGAATGCTATACCGCCGCAAAAACCTGACAAATTGCGCATATTTCTTGCAAAGATTACTCGAAATCTGTCATTTAACCGTTTTAATGCAAAAACGGCAACAAAACGTGGCGGCGGTGAAATTGCTCTTGTTTTAGATGAACTGGCAGAATGTCTTGTAAGCGAAACAGATGTAGAAAATACATATGCAGCAAAGGAACTTGGGCAATGTATCCGTTGTTTTGTCAAAAAACTTCCAGAGCGAGATGGCAATATTTTTGTGAGACGTTATTTCTTTACGGAACCGATTGCAGTAATTGCAGAGCGATACGGTTTGAGCAAGAATAATGTCATGGTAATTCTCAGTCGCACACGAAAAAATTTGAAAACTGAATTAATAAAGGAGGGATTTTTCCTTGAATAGAAATGATTTATACCAAAGCTTCGCCGAAGTTGATGCCGATATTTTAGAACGCAGTGAAAAGAACATTAATGGAAAGTTGAAAAATACCCGTTTGCTTAGCAGCACAAGGCGTACTTTCTGGAAGAAATTTGTAGCAGTTGCAGCGGTGATTGCAGTCATTTTTACTGTATCTATACCTGCTTTAGCAGCAGCAGATGTAAACTTTGCATATAAAGCGATTTATTTTGTTTCGCCATACCTTGCTCAAAAGTTGAAACCGGTTCAAAAATCCTGCACTTCCAACGGAATAAAGATGGAAGTTGTTTCAGCTTCAATAAAGGGTGATACTGCGGAAGTGTTGGTAGCAATGAATGACTTGGAACAGGACAGAATTGACGAAACTATAGATTTATTTGATAGCTATGACATTCGAAATTCATATGACCTTTCCGGAACTTGCAGACTGGAACATTATGATACTGCAACCGGCACTGCCTATTTTTACATTCTTCTTCAGCAAATGGATAAAATAAAATTTTCCGGTGATAAAATCACATTCTCTATATCCGAGTTTTTAAGTCATAAAAACAATTTTAGCGGCATTCTTTCTGATATTGATCTGTCTCAAATTGACATGTCTCCCACCATTGACAACAATGTTGAAATCAGGGGTGGAAGCTGGCTTGATAAAGAATCGGAAAATTTAGTCTTTCTAAAGCCTTCTGCCAATGCTTTATCTTCACCTATGGAGGGTGTTGATCTTACTGCCTTGGGTTATGTTGATGGTAAACTTCACATTCAAATGTACTATCATGACATTATCAAAACAGATAACCACGGCTGGCTCTCCTTGGTATCAGCAAATGGAAAGACTTTAGAAGCCGAGTATAGTGAGTGCTTTTGGGACGAATCACATTGCGGAAGCTATCAAGAATATGTATTCCACCTCCCAAAAGAAGCATTGGATACCTATCAGGTACATGGAGAATTTACCACTTGTGGACAACTGACAAAAGGAGATTGGGAAATTACATTCCAGTTGAGTGACGTTCAGCAATAAAGCAATATAAAGAATATACCACTGGCGGATAACTGACAAAAGGAGATTAGAAAGTTACATTCCCATTGAGTAATGTTCAGCAATAAAGCGAACAGCCGTGCAGACTACAAATCTTGCATGGCTGTTGTTCTGTCTATACACTTTATGGTTCATGTTAATCCCTGTGGTGCTTCTTAGAGCTAATGAAAAAATAGAAGAACCATTTATAAGAAAAAACTATAAAAAACAGAAAAAAGGGATAGCACAGTTAAACCGTGTTATCCCTTTTTAAATGCACAATTTAAAGCATTTGCTTTTATGTACATCTTAAATTATTCTTCGTTAGGAGCACCTACTGGACAGACACCGGCACAAGCACCACAGCTTACGCATACATCTGCATCAATCTCGTACTTACCATCGCCTTCAGAAATAGCGCCTGCAGGACATTCAGCTGCACAAGCACCACATGAAATACAATCATCACTAATTTTGTATGCCATTTAAGAACACCTCCTTCTTAACTTCTTTACACTCTTATTTTAACATTCCTTAAAAAAAAATCAACTCTTTTTATAAAATTTTAAAAATTTGTAATATATATATTTATGTTTTTTGCCAAATATGACAATAACATACTAAAAAATAATAAATAAATTTTATTGCATAAGGCTTTCTGACACTAATCTTATTTTAAATATTGGAAAAGATTTTCAAATATATTTCAAACAGCAATACAGGTCTGACGTTGCAGGTTAAGGAGGAAACCACAGTACAGCGAAAATATGTCAGAAAAATTTTGTTTTTTAAATTGAAATTAGTATAAAATACTAACGCTAATAAATAAGGGCTTTATAATAAAAGTTGGTAAAAATATTATTGAAAAACATTTCGTTAAGAACGCTGTACTTAAAATCTGAAATAGCTTTGTCCTTGGACCCACAAGCCTTTGAAAAGACTTGACCTAAGCTTTAATTTTCTTACCCAACATTTGCAATAGAAGCTAAATAAGTAAGGAAGCACCTCAAATTATAATTATACGGTGCTTCCCAAAGCTAGTATTAAAAACTTATTCCTCTAAACCTTTTAGCTGTTCAATCTCACTTTTATCAAGGCGAATTTGGGCATCCTTAATAATTTTAATCTGTTTAACTTTATAGGTAGATGGAGCAGCATTTTGTGCCTTGTCAAGGCTAACCTTTAGCACACCTGTAAGAAGATTTTGTTCAACTACAATACCCTTACCGTCAGGCGTATTAACAATAGCACCAACCTTTGGGGTTTTCTTGAGTAAATCTAGGTAAGCCTCCTGCTCATATTTAAGACAGCACATAAGTCTTCCGCAGGTACCCGATATTTTAACAGGACTTAACGACAAACCCTGCTCTTTTGCCATTTTAATTGATACCGGCTGAAATTCGCCCAAAAATGACGAGCAACAAAAAGGTCTGCCGCACACGCCAATACCACCAAGCATTTTAGCCTCGTCACGCACACCTATTTGTCTTAGTTCAATTCTTGTACGAAACACCGACGCTAAATCTTTTACCAAAGCACGAAAATCTACTCTGCCATCGGCAGTAAAGTAAAATAGAATTTTATTATTATCAAGTGTATATTCAACATCAACAAGCTTCATATCAAGCTTATGCTGTGCAATTTTCTCTTCGCAAATTTTAAAAGCCTCTTTTTCTTTTTCCTTATTTTGTTTAAGCTTTTCAATGTCCTCATCAGTTGCTTTTCTTAATATTTTTTTTAAAGGATGAACAATTTCGTTATCTTCAAGCTGCCTGTTTTCCATTGCAACCTGACCACATTCTACCCCACGAGCGGTTTCTACAATTACATAGTCGCCAACCTTTAGCGGTATTGAATCAGGGTCAAAATAATATATTTTTCCAACATCTTTAAATCTTACTCCTACTACTTCTGTCATTTTTGCCTCCTTAATTCAGCACAAAGCCACGACATAAACAGATTCATATTAATGTTACTGTTTAGTCTTTTTTTTGCCATATCTATTATATCTGTAATTTTTATTAAATTTTGTATGTCAATATTATCCCTAAGAAGTTCTGCATCGGTTGTACAGGCGCTATTTACTAATCTGCCTTTTATTGCAAGATTAACAATAACCAAAAGCTGATCCATAACCTGCTTGGCAAAGCCTCTGTCAGTTAAAGTACCTGTTGCTTTTAATAATTCGTAGCCTTTACTTTTAGGTATTGCAGCGGCAATTACCCGAGCTTTTTCTATTGCCTTTTTTGTTTCTTCGTCTGAAGCTTCCGGCAAATTAAGATTATAAACTACAACCCTTGAACGTATAGTTCCTAAAAGCTGTTGTGCAGATGTACAGCACAATATAAACAAAATGTTCTGTGGCGGCTCTTCAAGCACTTTTAAGAAAGCATTTTGTGCCTGCTGCTGCATTTTGTCTGCATTAGGAATAATATACACCTTTGTGTTTGCCTCGTTAGGCTTTATATATGCGTCGCTGCATATTTTTCTTATTTCGTCAACATTTACAACCTCGCTTTTGCCAAAAAGCTGAGCCGTATAAATGTCGGGATGGTTGCCTGTGGAAGCCTTGCTGCACTGGTTACATTTTAGGCAGGGTTTATTATTACCGGTACAAACTGCCCAACTGCTAAGCAGCATTACATATTTTTTTATAAGCTGCGGCTGTTTGCTTTCAAGAACAACACCGTGAGGAATTCTGCCTGTTTTCATAGCCTCTTCAAGTGCAAGTACTGAAATATTTTTTGCACCATTTTCCACAAGTGCACCTCCTTGGTTAATAACATATTAATTATATCATTTTTGACTATAAATTGCCATAAAATACATAAAAGAATAAAAACGTGTAAATAAATAAGTGGACAATTTAAGAATACAGTATAATTTTATTTGCCCATTACAGAATCAACCAGTTCTTTCAAATTAGCATACATTTTGTCTAAAACAGACAATTTATAATTGTTGTACATACTTTTGTACAGGCTGTTTATATTTTCTTCAAAGTCCTTTGGCAACAGCTTACACTGCTCTTTACATATGCTTACTAAGCGTTTTTCACCCGGGTGGGTCATTTCATTAAGTGCGAAAATCACATCAAAATAGCTTTCCATATATGCTGCTGTACGGTGGCATATGCTGACAACATCATTTCTTTTTACGGCCTTTGCTATTTGCTTGTCGTAAGACGGCAGCACGCCGCTTAGCATATTCATATTTTTTGTTATTATATTCTTTTTTAGCTGCTGAGGGTAAGGTACATTGTACTTTTTCTGTATCTCGGCAAAAGTACCCGATTTGTCAAAATATATCTGACTTATATTAAGAGTATGCCAAAAGGCAGTGGTATAACCAAGCATAGAATTACAATTATCAACTACATAACCTTGTGTATGTTTAAGCATTTCAAAGCTTCTGAAAAGTATGTCGGCACACACACCGCAATTCATAACAACATTGTCCTCATATTCAAAATACTTATTACCTGTTTCGTATTCACTGCAATATTTACTGTAGATTTCATTTCTAATATCTTCAGATAAAAAATCATTACCATTGCAATAAACATAAACATCATAGTCTGATTTTGCATCACTATTGCCGCAAGCCCTTGATCCTGCCAAAGCAATAGCATCAACCTGCGGGTAACTTTTCATTTCATCAAGAATGTTTTTTATATCATTATTCAATTCTATCATAATATTTACCTCCTAAAAATTAAAATGCAACATTACATATATACCTACCACTTATATTATACAACAAAAATTCCCCACTGCAAGCAGTGGGGAATAAATTTTGCTGTGTATTTAGCTATATTTACTAAAACAATTAAATTCCTTACTTAATTTCAGCGTCACCAGTGTCATTAAACAGGTTAAACCTGAACAGCTTAGCTTCATCTTCCGGATCTTCACACATAATGTATGCTTGAGCAATCTTACCGCCTTCAATAAGCTGTGTTAAACCAACAAGCTGACAAAGCTTACTTTTTAGATTTAGGTGATCGCCCTCTCTTGTTACTAGAAATACGTTGCCCTGACATGTATCAAGCACGGCAAGGAATTCAGTAACATCAATGTCATGAAGTTCAATCATAGGTGTCATAAAAAAATTCCTCCTTAAAATAATTCGTGCCTACTCTGGACTTTGTAATCTCATTTCGGATCTCACTTAACAGGATGTTTATTTTTTCCTGTTGATTATATTATAGCATTTAGTTTGTGAATGTCAACAAAAAAAGTTAAATTCATTTATACAATAGTTCTAAATAAAGCGTTTTTTGAAACTTTTAAAACTTAAAATTTTAGTATTTTCGTCTAAAAAATAAAAGTTTTTGTTCGTTTCTTATATTTTCAAAATTGATATTTTATTAATTTAGCACAAGGTTTTAGGAGTAACTTTTATACTTTAATTCATTTTGACAATTTTAATTTTAATGGCTTTTTTGTACGGATTTTGAGTAAAATTAAAACCTGTTTTTCATTTTGGTATATTCTATTGTTCTGTGCTATGCCCCAATTTGCCATCGCTTATTTCTATTTTTCGCGGCACTTTGTTGGCAATAGAATTGTCATGAGTAATCATAACAATTGTTCTGCCCTGTTTATGCAGTTTAAAAAGGATATTCATAATTTCGTTGCCTGAACTTACATCTAAATTGCCTGTTGGTTCATCGGCTAAAATAAGGGGCGGAGATGACGCAATAGCTCTTGCAATAGCTACCCTTTGTTGTTGACCTCCCGAAAGCTGTCCCGGCAAATGCTTTACCCTGCTTTCAAGGTCAACCAGCCTTAGAGCGTTTTCTGACAATCTCTTTCGTACAGATTTCTTTAAGCCCCTGTAAATTAACGGCAGTTCTACATTTTCAATGGCGGACAATGAATTAACTAAATTAAAGCTTTGAAAAATAAAGCCAATTTCTTTATTTCTTATGTTGCTTAACCTGTTTTCTTTTTCTTCTAATATATTATTGCCGTTTAAGTAATATTTTCCCCTGTCAGGAACATCAAGACAGCCAAGAATATTCATTAATGTTGACTTTCCTGAACCTGACTGCCCCACTATTGCAACAAACTCGCCTTCTTCTATGTCTATACTGACATTATCTAATGCTTTAAGTTTGGTGTCACCTACTGTATATTCCTTTGTAATATTTCTCATACTTATTAAGCTCATACATACACACCTCTCAATTATTATGTAATTAAAAGGCTGAAATATTACAAAAAAGAGCCGTAATGAAACGACTCTTTAAAATTCAGAAAATTATTGACCCAGCTTTTCAACAAGATTTGTATTAATTTTTTTAACCTTTTCAGGCTTAACTTTTTTTGTTCTGTAAGGTTTTGCATATTTCCACGACTTTTTAAGCTCGTCACTTAATTTGTCCTCTATTTTACTTTCGTACTCCGGTTTAATTCCGTTAAGAACAACTACTGTAATAATTGAACGAGTGCTTAAATCGCCTGCTGAATACTGTGCGTTTAAAATTGACGCCAGCTTATCAATTAATTGCTTGTTATTAGTCTTAAGAAGAGCATTAACCTTTGGTACAACGTGCTTTTCTGCAAAGGTTACTCCCCTAAACGGGTCATAGCCGTCTTCTTCTTCCCAAATTTCTTCTTTAAGCTCAGGAAAAACATTTACTAACCTTTTGCAGAAAAACTTTGGGTCTGCATTACCATCGTCACTATTTTTCTTTTTGCTTTTGCTTGTAAGCTTTGGCTTGTGAACAGACAAAGCATCGGCAAAGTCATTGCCTATGCTGTTTGCTTCTTTTTTTGTGTCATGTTCAGGGTCGAATATCCAGGTATTCATACTTTTCCACTGGTTGTCAGGGCCATCGTCGTCTATTCCGCACACCTTTAAAGCTGCAAGCTTTTTCTTAGAATTATACATAACCATATAAGCATTGCTTTCACCTGTAAAAAGTGCAGCATAGTCTTTATTGCTGCTGTCAACAGCTTGTCTTTGGTACCCCTGCGGCTCCAACACAGAAGCTACCTTGTCTGTAATTATATCCATAAAAGAAAAATCCATTATATCATTCCTTACTTTATATTTAGTTTTGGGTTAACTTGCACCATTATATAACATATTTATTATACATTTATTTTTCCTTTTTGTCACTATATTTTTAAAAAATATACATTGCACCAACTAAAGGTATATGGTAAAATTATAATTTAGAATAGGCTTATATTGGTGTACTAAATTTATTTAACTGTTTACACATTAATTTTTGTACATTAATACAGACCGATATACTCATAAAAACGAAAGGCTGATAAAAATGTCAAAAGGTTCAGCAATAGGCGTATTTGACTCCGGATTAGGCGGACTTACAGCTGTTAAAGAATTAATAAGCTTTTTACCAAATGAAAACATTGTTTATTTTGGAGATACCGGCAGAGTTCCATACGGTAACAGAAGTAAAGAAACTATAACACGCTATGCTATGCAGGACGCAAGATTTTTGCAGTCTAAGGATGTTAAAATTCTTATAGCTGCCTGCGGTACGGTAAGCTCTGTAGCAGGCAACCTTGGTAATGAATTTCATATGCCTTACACAGGGGTTGTTAAACCCACTGCATTTGCTGCTGCTAAAGCTACTTCAAACGGCAAAATTGGAGTTATTGGTACCACCGCTACAATAAACAGCAGTTCATACAAACATGCTATAGAAAATATTAACAGCGACTTACAGGTGTTTCAACAAGATTGTCCGCTGTTTGTACCTTTGGTTGAAAACGGGTTTATAGATAAAAACGATATTGTAGTAAAAACTATTGTACAACGATATTTGCAGCCGCTGATTGAAAATAATGTAGATACTTTAATTTTAGGCTGTACCCATTACCCGCTTTTACGAGATGTTATTGCTGATGTTATGGGCAAAGAGGTTATTTTGGTTGACTCGGGCAAAGAAACAGCACGATATGCCGCAAGTCTGATAAAAGAAAATAACCTTGAAAATCCACAAACCATAAAAGGTGAATGTGAATATTATGTAAGCGACCGTGTTGACGGCTTCAGCAAAATTGCCGGTCTGTTTTTAGGCAACACATTTAACCAAGAGGTTCAGCAAATTAACATTCAGCATTATTAATTTAATAAATATTTAAACAGGTGAACCAATGAATAAAAGGCAGTACATAATAGATATTACAGGCACACAACGCATTGAAAATGATGAGGAAGAGGTTATTGATGTTACCACCACAGGCAACTATACAATAGCACCAACAGGGAATACATTTATCAGATATAAAGAATATGATAATGATAATCCGGGTGTTTCGCAAAATACAACCATAAAAATTTCGGACAATCAAATTACCATAACACGCAACGGCGACTATGAATCTCAGCTTATACTGGAGCTTAACAAAAGACACCAGTGCCACTATGCAACCCCGGCAGGTTCGTTAATGATTGGCGTTTTTACTCACCTTATGGATATTAAGCTAAATAAAAACGGTGGAAATATATGTGTAGCTTATACACTGGACTTTGACTCTAATACAGTAAGCGAAAACACCTTTAAAATTAAGGTTAGAAAAAATTGATTTGAAAGGACTATTAACAATGGCAAATATTGCTCAAAAATCCATAGACACTTTAAAGGCAGCTATTTTAGACTCGATAGATAAAGCGAAAAAAGAAGGAAAACTGGCTGATGTTCCAACACCTGATTTTATTATTGAAGTTCCGGCAGACAAAAAGAACGGTGACCTAGCTACAAATGTTGCTATGGCTTGTGCAAAGGCTTTTAAAACATCGCCTAGAAACATTGCACAGACTATTACTGAAAATTTGTCACTTGAAAACACATATGTTGACAAGCTTGAAATTGCAGGTCCCGGCTTTATTAATTTCTTTTTTAAACAAAGCTATTATTCTGACGTTATTAAAGCTATTGAAGATGAAAAAGAGAATTACGGCAAGTCAAGCTATGGTGAAGGAAAAAGAATTTTGGTGGAATTTGTTTCTGCAAATCCTACAGGACCAATGCACATTGGCAACGCCCGTGGCGGTGCGTTGGGCGACTGCCTTGCAAGTGTACTGCAAACAGCCGGCTATGATGTTCAAAGAGAATTTTATGTAAATGACGCAGGTAATCAGATTGAAAAGTTTAAAACCTCCTTAGAGGTTCGTTATCTGCAAATTTACGACAGCAATGTTACAATGCCTGAGGACGCTTATCAGGGTGCAGACATTACCGCACACGCTGAGGCTTTTAACAAGCTATATGGTGACAAATATTTAAATGTACCAAGCGAAGAACGCAAGCAGGCTTTATGTGATTTTGCACTGCCTATTAACATTGAAAATCTTAAAAAGGACTTGCAAAAATACAGAATTGAATATGATAACTGGTTTTTAGAAAGCTCACTGCACAACAGCGGTGCTGTAGCTGACATTATAGAAAAATTAAAAGCTTCGGGTCACACCTATGAGCAAGAGGGAGCCTTGTGGTTTAAAACAACAGATTTTGGTGACGACAAAGACCGTGTTTTACTTCGTGCAAACGGCGTGCCAACCTATCTTGTACCTGACATTGCATACCATTATAATAAGCTGGTTACCCGTAACTATGACACAGCTATTGATATTCTGGGTGCAGACCACCACGGCTATATTCCTAGAATTAAGGCGTCTATGGAAGCCTTGGGGGTAAATCCTGATAAACTGAATATTATTATTATGCAAATGGTTCGTTTAATAAAAGACGGTGATGTATATAAGCTGTCAAAGCGTTCGGGTAAGGCTGTAACATTAAGCACTCTTATTGAAGAGGTTCCTGTTGACGCAGCAAGATTTTTATTTAATATGCGTGAAGCAAATACCCAAATGGATTTTGACATAGACCTTGCAGTTACTGAAGATTCGCAAAACCCTGTATATTATGTACAGTACGCTCATGCACGAATTTGCAGTATTATTAAAGCTTTGGAAAACGACAAAATTACTGCAAGAGCTTGCACAGACAACGAGCTTGCATTACTGACAGCAAATGAAGAAAAAGAGCTTATAAGCCACCTTGCAAACTATACCAACGAGATTATAGCCGCTGCAAAAGAATATGACCCTACAAAGGTAACACGCTATGTTCTTCAGCTTGCGGCACTGTTCCATAAATTTTACAACGCTTGTAGAGTTAAGGGTGACAACGAAAGCCTTACACAAGCAAGACTAAACCTATGTATTGCTGTTAAAACAGTAATTAAAAATGTTTTAACAATGCTTAAAATTAATGCACCTGAAAGTATGTAATTATTATATAATATTCTTATTTAAATAACATCAAAGGGCAAGGTTAAAACCTTGCCCTTGTCTAATATAGATAAATTAAAAGTTGCTGTTCATTGCGTATTTAATGTCATTCCAGCTCCAGCCCAGTCTTTGTAATGCTGCAAAGGCTCTTTTTTTTATCTTCTCGTCATCACTATAGCCATAGTACTTTTTGTTAAGTACGGCTTGTATTTCTTCACAGGCGTCATACTCAAGCTCTTCTAAAATTATGCTTATGGTTTCAGCTGTAATGCCTTTTTCTCGCAGCTTGTACTGAATTGCCCTTGGTGCCATATGCTTTTTGTGTAACAACTCTTGTGCATATTTTCGTGCAAATTCCTCGTCATTTACTAAGCCAAGCTCTTCCATTTTCTGTGCGGCTTGCTCTGCAGCATCGGCTGAACAGGTACGCCTGATTTTATCAGTCAATTCCTTTTTTGAATGGTCACGGTAGGTTATAAGGTACAACGCCCTTTCTTTTGCACGCCGTGCATCAGACTTTTGTATAAGACTGTGCAGTTGCTCGTCGGTAAGCTCTACCCCCGGCTTAATATGGTTTTCCATAAGTGTCATAGTGTCAAGCTTCATTGCAAATTCACCGTCAATATACAAAGCACTTAATGATTTTCGCCTTGGCTCAACTGCTGTTACAAGCATATATTAATCCTCAACCATTATGTCAATGTCTTTGGTATCTACAGCAGGCTGAATATCATCATTTTTGCTTTGTAACGGTTCTTCTATAACCTTTTCTTTTCTGCCTGTTGCTTTACCTTTAGCCGCTTCTCTTTCTTCGGCAAGTGTTTGCAGTACCTTTTGCTCTACCTCAGCCGCAAGCTCTTTGTTATCTTGAAGTAAGTTCTTAATATTATCTCTGCCCTGACCAAGTCTTTCTTCGCCATAAGAGAACCACGCACCGCTTTTATGTATAATGTCCTTTTCGACAGCAAGGTCTAAAAGCTCGCCTGTTCTTGAAATGCCCTTGCCGTACATAATATCGAAAATAGCCTCTTTAAAAGGAGGTGCAATTTTATTTTTAACAACCTTTGCCCTTGTTCTGGAACCAAGAATTTCAGAGCCATTTTTAATAGTTTCTATTTTTCGTACCTCAATACGAACAGACGAATAATATTTTAACGCTCTGCCGCCAGGTGTAACCTCAGGGTTACCATAAACAATACCAACCTTTTCTCTTAACTGGTTAATAAAAATAGCAACACAATTTGACTTTGAAATAGCACCTGCCAGCTTTCTTAATGCCTGCGACATTAGTCGTGCTTGTAGTCCTACGTGAGAGTCGCCCATATCGCCGTCAATTTCTGCCTTTGGTACAAGTGCTGCTACAGAGTCAACAACAATAACATCAATAGCACCCGAACGGATAAGAGCTTCGGCAATTTCAAGTGCCTGTTCACCTGTGTCAGGCTGTGAAACAAGCAAAGAATCAACATCTACGCCTAAAGCCTCGGCATATACAGGGTCAAGTGCGTGCTCAACATCTATAAAAGCTACATTACCGCCTTTTTTCTGCCCCTCTGCAATGCAGTGAAGAGAAAGTGTTGTTTTACCAGATGATTCAGGTCCGTATATTTCTATAATTCTGCCGCGAGGCAATCCGCCAATGCCCAGTGCAATATCAAGGGTTAAAGAGCCTGTTGGCACAAATCCTACATTCATTGCCTGATTTTGACCCAAACGCATTACAGCACCCTTACCAAATTGTTTTTCAATTTGACCAATAGCTGTTTCAAGCGCCTTAGCTTTAGCCTCTGCTGATTGATTTGTATTTATTTTTAAATCCTTTGATTTATCCTTAGCCATAATTTACCTCCGTAGCGAAAGTTTGTTTTCTTTAATTACATTATACCTTAGCTGCAATAAAATTGCAACAAATATTTTAACCTAAAAAATCAATTGTACAATAAACAGGACATTACCCGGTAATTTCGGAGGTTGCCTTAACACCGCAAATTCCTCGTTTAATATTACCAAGATCCAATGCATAGGTTATATTGGTAAATCCCTTTTTTTCCATAATCAATTTTACTGTGTCATACTGGTTTTCTCCCAATTCAAATGTTAGTATTCCTCCGGGTTTAATACACCTGCTCCAATTTTCAATAATAGCTTTGTAAAAGTCATAGCCGTCCTTACCACCGTCAAGTGCCATTACAGGCTCGTACTGAACCTCTTTTTGCAGTGTCTTAATTTCATCTCTTATAATATACGGCGGGTTAGATATTACTGCGTCAAAGCTTTCAGGCTTAAATCTAATATAGTCATTAAATACGTCACCTTTTACAACATTAACATTATCGCAAGCATTGTGTTGAACATTTTTTAAAAGATATTCAATAGCATTGTCGGACAGTTCTAAGGCTGTTACTGTGCTGTCGGTAATTATTTTGCTTAGTACAATGCTTATTGCCCCGCTGCCTGCACAAAGGTCAAGTATTTTGGTAGAAGATATGTTTTTTAAACTGTCAGCGCACAAATTGACAACTACAGATGTATCTTCCCTGGGAATTAAAACACCCTCGCCAACAAAAAATTTACAATCCATAAATTCCCACATGCCAAGCAAATATTGTAACGGATAGCCCTCAGCACGCTTTTGTGCAAGCTTAATTATTATTTCTTTTTGCTGTTCAGAAACGGCAGTATTACCCTGCATAATTAATTTATGTCTGTCAAAGCCAAGCTTATTTTCAAAAAGGCATAAAGTATCAAAGGCAGGAGAGTCAAGTCCTGCCTTTTTTAGTAAACTTATAATATGCCTGTATAATTCGTTGTAGGTCATAAAATAAATCCCTCTTATTTTCTTATAATATCCTCACCATTTTCAGGTATAACAGCCTTCATTGCTTTAATGGCAACAGCTATCATATCGTCGGTAGGCTCTTTTGTGGTTATTCTTTGTGCCCATAAACCCGGTGCGGCTAAAATATGGGTCAGCTTGTTGTCGTATCTGCCGCAAATTTTAATAATTTCATAGCCAATACCACAGGTAACAGGCAATAAAAGCAGCTTTACAATTGTTCTTAAAACCGGCTGAGTAATTGGAATAAATAGACCTATTAAAATACCTATAAGCAGCATTATAACCAAAAAGCTTGTTCCGCAGCGTGGATGAAAGCGTGTGTGCTTTTTAACATTTTCTACAGTAAGCTCCTCATCACTTTCATAGCAAAAAATTGTTTTATGCTCAGCACCGTGGTACTGAAAAACCCTTTTCATATCAGATAATTGCGTACAAAGTATTATGTAAAGTAAGAATAAACCAATTCTTATAACACCTTCAAAAAGTGACCTGAAAAATCTGTCACCCATCCATGACAAACTGTCTGCGCCGCCTATTGCACCTGACAAAAGATTATACAGCCACGTTGGCACCATAAAGAACAGTACAATTGCTACCACTACTCCAATTACCGTTGCCGCTGTCATAAGTACCTTAAGAAATTTTTCTCCCATTTTTTCGTCAAGCCATTTTTCAAATTTTGACGGTTCTTCAGCCTCATCTTCAGGAATACTCTCAATAGCCTTGTCGGCAGAAATCATTAAAGCCTTATAGCTTAAACGCATTGAGTCTATCATACCTGCAATACCACGCACCAGTGGTATTCTAAAAAGCTTGCATTTTTCACCCAAGCTGTGAAATTCAAGCTCTTCGGTATAAATTTCGTCTTCTCCTGTACGAACGGCAACCATTGTCTTTTTGGGACCGCGCATCATTATACCTTCAATAAGTGCAGAACCACCTATAGAGGTTATCTTTTTTATATGCTCTTTTCTGCTTTCACCCATTATTTATCTCCTTTTCCGTATTATTCGTTTTCGGTCACAAGCGGCATTGTCAGTATTGCCGTTGTACCAACATTTTCTGTACTTTCAATATCAAGACTGCCACTGTGCAAGCTCATAATTTCATCAACTACTGCAAGACCAATACCCGAACCACGCTGTGTTTGGTTTGCCTTATAGAATTTATCTTTAACTCTCGGCAAATGCTCAGCAGGAATGCCACAGCCGTTGTCGCTTATTGCAATTCTTATATTCTTTTCGTCATAAGTAACCTCAATACCTATTACACCACCTTCGGGCGTATATTTTAGGGCATTATCTATTATATTAATAAATACCTGACGCAAACGGTTTTTGTCACCCATAACAGGAGGCACAAACTCCGGCTCATCATATATAAGGTGCTTACCTTCCTTTAACGCTCGTTCCCTAAGCATATAAATTGCCTCGTCAAGCTCTGCAAGTAAATCGATACGCTCCATATTAATAACCATACGCCCGCTTTGAATACGCGAAAAATCTAAAAGCTCCTCAACAATACCTGTTAAACGCTCTGACTCCTTAGCTATAACACTCATACCCTTTTCCATAGTTCTAAAGTCCGGTGTATCACCCATACGCATGGTTTCTGCCCAACCCTTAATAGCTGTAAGAGGGGTTCTAAGCTCATGAGAAACTGAAGATATAAAATCATTTTTCAATTTTTCAGACGCACCCAGCTCTTTTGCCATATAGTTAATAGAATCGCACAAATCGCCGATTTCGTCGTCATTGCGTTTTTCAAGTCTTGCGTCAAAATCACCTTGTGCTATTTTTCTTGAAACCTCACTTATTGCCTGAATTGGATTAACAATAGATCTTACAAAATATGCACCTGACAGCATTACAAAAAACAAAATAAACAAGCCTATAACAATCATAAACATAATCATTACAAATATTTGTCTGTTAGCAGGCTCTAACGATACGCAATACCTTACCGCACCAAGACTGTTGCCGTTAACGTCTGATATAATGCTGGTAACAGCCATAATAGCCTCACCGTTTTGGTTACCGGTCCAAAAACCATATCCGTCCGGGTCCTCCAAAGCAATTTTATAATCTTCCAATTCCATCGATTGATCCGGCGGAAAGCCTGTTGACGTAACTGTTATGTTTCCTGAAGGGTCTATTATCATAAGCTCCATACTTTCTTTGTCAGAAAAGTTTTCAACATAACTGCGTGAATTTTTTTCAAATTCAGAGTAATTTTCAGAGGTATAATTTCCAAAAACATTTGAAAGCTCATCTACCCTGCCGTTTAATGTTTGATGTATGCCATTGTCATAATAGCTTTGTAATACAAGGGACAAAATAACAATAAGTGTAACAACAACTACCAAAATAACACCAAAGGTATTAAACAGCCAGCGCCCGGTTATACCCTTTTTCATTTTTGCCCCTCCTTAATGTAAAGTTATGCTTCCCATTTATAGCCTAAACCCCATACAGTTACAATGTATTTAGGGTTTGACGGTTCGTCTTCTATTTTCATTCGTAGTCGTCTTATATTAACATCTACAATTTTGTCCTCACCTACATAAGACTCGCCCCATACATGGGTTAAAATGTCAAGTCTGTCCAATGCAACACCAGGGTTAGAAAAAAAGTATTCCATAATTTGAAATTCAACCTGAGTTAAATCAACCATTTTACCATTTTTCAGCAATGCACGGTTACGCAAATTAAGCACAAATTCTCCTGATTTAAGCTCTTCTTTAAAATTATTTTCTTTGCTTTGCTGTGCAAGCACAACTCTTCTGTGCAGTGCATCAACTCTTGCAACCAGTTCAGACGGCGAAAAAGGCTTTGTAACATAGTCATCTGCCCCCAACATTAAACCTGTTACCTTATCCATTTCTTGCGTTTTTGCAGTAAGCATAATAATACCAATGCTTCCGTTACGCTGCCTAAGCTCTTTACATACCTGAAAACCATCAATGCCCGGCATCATAACATCAAGAATGGCAACATCTATATTGCCGCCGTTTTCTTCATATTTTTGCAATGCAACCTCTCCGCAATCAGCCTCAATTACATCATAACCTGCTCTTACAAGGTTAATAACAACAAAATCTCTTATAGCCGATTCGTCTTCACATACAAGAATTTTTTTCATATCCAACTACTCCTCAATTTCTTAATTAATTTATTAATTTAAAGTTAGCACTTACCTGATCTGTAGATAAATTAATTTCGCTATTGACACTGTTGCCCAGTTTACAGGTGTAAACTAAGTCTGTTTCTTCTTCTAATACGGTGTATCCCTCCGAAAGTTTTGTAGCTGCCTCATTTTTCCAGTCTTTTGCTGAAAAAACTTTAATAGTAAGCACAGGTTCCAAAGTGACAACCACCATTTTATTATTTTTCGATTCTTGTTCAGCTGGCTGTGTACCTATTGTTGATACACTTTCTGTTGAATCATATATTATTTCTTCTGTGGCTTTCAACTCTTCATTAACTATTTTATCTATTTCATAAAAAGTAGTGGTTCGCGATGTGTTTTCATTTACCGCTACAATCTTGTTTTCCCAGCTTTCAGGCAAAATAAAATAAAAGCCGTCAAAATAGCTTGCAACAGTTTGCATAACTTCAGTGGTTTTTCCGTCGTCTGAAACAATTTTGTACCATTTGGTTATAGGACAAGGCGTAAGTGCGTCATCATATAAGGTTGGAACAAATGAGCAAGGAACTTCTGTAACACCGTCGTTATCAATATCATTACAAACAGACGCTGTACTGCGTTGGGTAATATTTTTCACACCTCCATCAGTTTGTGAAATATCAAGCGGATTTATCAATGAACGTTTTTCAGACGAATAATAAATAACCTGAGTAATTTGCTCGTTTAAATTAGATGTATTACCATCTATAAATATTCCATTACAGTTTTTCTTCACATAACCCTGTATTATTTGCGAGCAGCTTACAATATTAGGATTCATCTGAATTTCAGACACTAACGCAAATTCTACGTTGTTTACACAACAACTGTACAATCTTGCAGCCATACCTTGCCCTGTAGTTTCAACAGCACCGGTTAAAACTACTAAGTCATTTATACCATCATTTGTTATATCCATAAAAACCATATCGGTATAAGCGGTGTCGGCATTGACAACTACCTCTGAAACAGTATCATTAGTACATCTATACATGGTTATCTGATTTCCGCCTGCACCTGACAGATATGACGACCAACCAACAATAATCTCATTAACACCGTCATTATCAACGTCGCCAAAATACAATCGGTCAACATCTGAGTTACCATTGCTGAAGCTTCCTATAGTTGCCCATTTACTTCCAAGTTTATTCATAAACATAATGTTTATTGTTGAGCTGTCTTTAGTATTTTTATAAAGAGCAATAGCCTCATTTTCACCATCTGCATCAATGTCCTGCATAATAATGGCAGAACGATAGTCACCAGACTGAGGATATTTCAACTTATAATCTCCGTTTGTACTGCTTTCAATTAGGTTTTGTATTTCTGCTTTTTCGCCTGTTGCCTTTGGAGGCTGAAGCAGGTCATTGTCAGACAAACCCGAAAAAGAGCATCCGGGTGTAGTAAGCACCAACAAAACTGTCAATGCAAAACCAATTATTTTATTTTTTAACATACAACCACCATGCTCCTTTCTTGTGTTATTGTTTATCTATAAACTGCAATACAATATTTTATAGGTATGTCTTGCTCAGAAAACATTTTTTCATGCTCTGTTTCAATATTGTATTCGACATTACTGTTATGTAAATCGTGTGTAATATATACTATATCAAAACCGCATTCTTTAAAATACTCTAAGCTTTCTTCAAAAAGTCCGTCATCATCAGTTTTAAACCTGATTTCACTTACTTTTTTTAAAAATGTTTTATAATGATTTAACTGGCGCACATGGGTTAGTCTTCTTTTTTTGTGTTTTTCTCTTCCCCAAGGGTTACAAAAATTTATATAAATGCGTTCTATTACATCTTGGGGTGAAAAAACATCTTCAATAAGCTCAATATTTTGTGCTGTAAGCAAAATATTTTCAACAGGCTTATCTTCAAATATTTTTACAATATTTCTTCTGGCTACCGCTAATACCTCGCTTTTAATATCAATACCTATATAATTAATGCCCGGGTTGTCGAAAGCAATTTGTCCTATAAAAGTTCCTTTGCCGCAGCCAAGCTCTAAATGAATAGGCTGTTCCTTAATAAAGCTTTCTTTCCATTTTCCTCTGTTTTCTTTTGGATTATCTACAAAAAAGTCACACGCGGCCAGTTCAGGACGTGCCCATGGCTTTCTTCTCATTCTCATATTTTATTTCTCCGTTTTCAAATAATCTGCCAGCTGTGCAGTTACCAGTCTGCTTATTTGCTCGGGTACATCGGGCAGTACTACAAGCTTTTTATTACCAAGCTCTAAAAGATAGCCTGTGTTTTCCTCTGCATTTATTTTACAGGCAGAAACATCTGCATCCTTTAGTCCGCAGGACAAAACAGGCATTAAGCCTGCTTTGTCGGTGCGCAAAATATCGCCTACAATAAATAAAGTGTCACAGCTGTTTAAGCAATTATTTATACTTTCACCAAAATGCTGCACAGAAACAGCAGCAATAATATTTTCAATATTTATACCCATAGGTGCTATAACACTTTTTAATGCCGTTTCGCAATATCCTGTTTTATGTGCTGTGTAAAAAATCAACACACTATTCATAAATTTATACCTCTGCTTATTCACTTTGCGTATTAGCCTGATTTGGCTCAGGATTGTTAACTGTAATATTACAGCTAACCGTTAATGTATCTATAGTTGCTGTAATTGTACAAGTACCATAGCCTGTTATTTTTACAATACCGGTACTTGTAACCGTTGCAACATTGGTATTACTGCTTGCCCAAGACACCTTATGAGAAGCGTTTGACGGTTCATATGTTGCAGTTAATGCATAAGTTTCACCAATTCTGCTTGTTGTATAGCTTGACGATGAAATTGTAAGGCTTGTAGCTAAAATATCATTTACAATAATCTCACAAGTAGTTTTATGATTATTAGAAGTTTCTGCCGTAATTGTACATTTACCCGGTGCCACGGCAGTTACCCTGCCGCCTGAGGCTATAGTAGCAACATTTGCATTACTTGATGTCCACTTAATTGACTTATTTGTTGTGTCAACAGGATCCCAATAAATTTCTAATGTGTCTGTTTGACCAACATCTAATACCAAGGTACTGTAATTAAACAAAATGCTTTGATTTTGGATTATTGGTGGATTTGTTGCAGGTGGGTTTGTTGCAGGTGCATTTGTTGGTGTAACATTTTCGACAGTTTCTGTTGCTTCGGTTTCATCCTCTACCGAAGTTACATTGTCATGCAGTGTAAACATTCTTTCTGTACCCTTAAGATTTCCCTCACCGTCATACCAATCTATTTTTTTAGCTTTGTTAGCCTTTTTAAAGGTTGACACCTTTGGCTTAGCCGATGAATCATATCCGTAGTAAACATCAGGCCACAAAGGGTCAGGGTTAGCCTTAGCCTTAGATGTATCTACCTTTGAGTTTTCTCCTGCTCTTGTTTTTCGTGCAACCACAACTGTTCTAAATTCGCTGTATTCGTAAGAGCATGTTGAAAGTGTAATAAGCTGATCGTCTTCATTACAGGTTACGCCGGTATCAATAAGAGAACGCTCACGAACAAGGTAAACATAGTTCATAAACTCAGCGTCACTTGCAAAGCTGCCTACAAGATAGTTAAAGAAATCTCCGTGTGCATCAAGCGTATTTGTTTTAAATACAGAAATAATCTTATATGTTGCATCACCAGCAGGCGTGTTAAACTCTATTGTAGGGTGTTCTCTGTAAAAGTCCATATCTGCCGAATATGTGCCATAGCCCATCAAATTTTGGAACATACTTCCGTCATTCATATGGTGACCATGCATAATAACATTCTTTGATTTTGCACCGTTTTTACTTCTGTAATCGGCAAATATGCTGCCATAGCCACTGTAATTTTTATAAATATCTTTATACAGATAGTACTGGTAGTCATCATTATCGCCTTTATGCTGAAGTACAGGATAGTCAATAGCAGTACCGTTAATAGTAACCCAACCAATAACCTCACTGTTAATTGCCTTTAAAGCGTCCCAGTCAGTTGATGATTTAGCAATTTTGTTCACAACAGTTTTACCGTCAGGCGTTGTGGTAACTTCAGTTGCCACCTCACCGTCAGTCTTTACCATTTGTCTTATTTCGTCATATTTCTGGTTATTCAGCAGTGGGTCTATAACCATATATTTTACCAAAAAGCCTGCTGTTACAATAAAAACAATAATAGCAAGATCCAGTATAATTTTTCTGGCTACCTCTTTACCGCCGTCACCCTTCATAGGAATAAATCTTTCTTTAAATCCTACTTTCTTATTTTTTGGCGTTTCTTTTGAAGTGTTGTCTATTTCTTTTGTGCGTGATTTTATTGTAAGCTTGTCAGCATTTTCGTTATCGGCAAGAAGCTGTTCGGTTTCTGCCGGTTCTTCTTCCAACAGTGTACTGTCGCTTTCATTAGTCGGTGGCACAGTCTTTTTTGTTTTGCCTTCATTTTCAACATTATTATTTTTTTCTACAGGCATTTTTGGTGCATTAACTATATTATTTAATTTCTGCTCTTGCTTTGCTGTTTTTTCTTGAATATTTCCTACAGGTCCTTTATTTGAAGATATATTTTTAACTGATTGTACCATTGCAGGTATAATGTCCTTAAACTCGGCAGGACTCATAACAGGCAGTAAAATAACCCTTAAGCCATTTATAACAAAACAATACCCTGCCTTACCGTTGGCAAGTGTCATTTCGTTTACACGCTTAAAATCACCATTAAGTTCTCTTAAAAGCTTTTTAAGCTGTTTCTTCTCTTTAGTATCCTCATAAGCCGACAATGCAAAAAGTGTTTTAAATACAAGTGTATCTCTTGCATTGTCATCATAACCGTCAGGAATAACTATAACATCAATATTTTCCTCAGGCTGAAGTGACTGTGCCAAACTATTAATAATTTCATCTTTATTTTCGTCCAGCTCTGTTTTGTATGCAACATTAACACCGTTACTTTTCAGCGATATTGCAATGCTGTCAAGAGCCGTACTTATTCTTCCGGATGTATCCATATTTCTGAGTATGTAAATCTCGGCATTCATAAAATCATTCCTCCAAATTTCTCTGCTTAATAATTCATAAAGCTCTCAAATAAAACAGATAAATTCTTTTACATTGAGATTAGTTTAAATACTGATTATCGCCGTAACCTATTCTTGTAACCTTTAAATTAGCTAACGCCTTTTCTATAAGCTTGTTGCAATTCATTTCATTTTGTGCCTGCTCAACATATTTTAATACAGGTTTTGTTCTAGGATGCTTTGGTGTAAAAACAGTACAGCAATCCTCGTAAGGCTCTATTGATGTTTCAAAGGTTCCTATTCTGCGTGAAATTGCAACTATTTCGTCCTTGTCCATACCAATTAACGGTCTGAATACAGGTATATTGCAAACAATGTCTGTGCAGGCTATTGCATTGATAGTCTGGCTTGCCACCTGCCCCAAGCTTTCGCCTGTAATTAGTGCTGTGCATTCTTTTTCTTTTGCTATTCTTTCGCTTATTTCCATCATAAGCCTTCGCATAATTATTGTAAAAAGCTCTTCGGGACATTTGTCACGTATTTGCTCCTGAATTTCGGTAAACGGTACAGTGTACATTGTCATTCTGCCAGCATATTCGGCAACTGTTTCAAGCAGCTTACACACCTTTTCTTCTGCTCGCTGTGAGGTATAAGGAGGGCTGGCAAAATGTATTGCCGTTAGCTCTACACCTCGTTTTGCCATCATATAAGCCGCCACAGGGCTGTCTATACCGCCGGAAATAAGTATTGCCGCCTTGCCGCCGGTACCCACAGGTATGCCGCCTGCACCTTTAACAACTCCGCCGCGTACATATGCACAAAAGTCACGAACCTCTACTGTAACCACAATGTCAGGATTTTTTACATCAACCTTCAAATGTGAAAATTTACTTAATATATAACCGCCAACCTGTGCTGAAATTTGCGGTGAAGTAAGCGGAAATTTTTTGTCTGAGCGTCGTGCTTCTACCTTAAAAGTTTTAGCGTCTTCAAGCTCATCTTGTAAATATTCCACAGCTTTTTGCTGTATATCGTCAATCTCCTTTTTAGCGGTACAAGCTCTTGAATATGTAGCTATACCAAAGGTTTTGCCTATAATTTCCGACGCCAGTTCAATATCTGCATTGTCATCTTTAGGAATAACAGATATTGTTGACTGGGCAATTTTAATTTCAAAACTACCTGCCTTATGCAACCTTTTTCTTAAATTTTTAAGCAAAACATCTTCAAAGGTGCGTTTATTTAAACCTTTTAAAACAATTTCTCCAATTTTAATCAGGATAATTTCTTCCATATTCTATATAAACCTTTCACGTTTAATTTATTCTTACCAAGCTGTTAATTCCATTATTAATTGCATTAACTAACCTGTCAACATCATCTTTTGTATTGTATTTTGAAAAGCTGACCCTTATAGCCGAGTCGGTTAAAGTCTTACTAAGCCCCATAGCAGTAAGTACATAGCTTTGCTTACCTTTTGCACAGGCTGAACCGCTGGACACGTATATACCGTTTTCTGCCAAATAGTGCAGCATTGTTTCACTTCTTATTCCTGTTACAGAAAAGTTAACAATATATTCAAGGGCATTGTCTGCTGAGTTTATAACCACACCGTCAAGCGTTTTAAGCTGCTGACGTAAATAAAGGTTAATATCCTTAACTTTTTGGTTTAATGTGTAATCAATTTCTTCTACAGCCTTGCCAAAACCGCAAATAAGCGGTGCAGGCTCTGTTCCGGGGCGTATTTTATACTGCTGTTCACCACCGTATTGTCTTGGAATAATACGAACACCTTTTTTTATGTACAAAGCACCAACGCCTTTAGGACCATGTATTTTATGTGCTGTTACCGAAATAAGGTCTGCCTTTAGCTTTGTATTTTTAAAAGGTATTTTTCCAAAAGCTTGTACAGCGTCAATATGGAATATTGCAGGAGAGCTTTTACGCTTTATTATTCTGGAAATTTTCTCAACAGGCTGAATTGCACCTGTTTCGTTATTTACATACATTAATGAAACCAATATTGTATTTTCGTTAATTGCTTCTTCAAGCGCTGTAAGCTGCACAATCCCATCTTCGTCAACAGGTACATACACCACCTCAAAGCCTACTGATTCAAGATATTTGCAAGCCTCTAATACTGACGAATGCTCAATAGCCGATGTTACAATGCGGTTGCCTGTTTTCTTTTTACAAAGTGCTGTTCCTATAACAGCCATATTGTTAGCTTCTGTACCGCCGCTTGTAAAGAATATTTCTCTTTCGCTAGCACCCAGTGCTGTTGCCACGGTCTGCCTTGCATTTTCAACACTGTGCTGTGCCTGAAGTCCCTTTGAATGTAATGATGACGGATTACCATAGTTACTTACAAGCATATGACAAACCATGTCTGAAGCAGCTTGGCTCACCTTTGTTGTAGCACTATTGTCAAGATACACTTCTTCAACCATAATAATCCTCTCCTTTTTCAGGACACGTATGAAAAGAATAAATAATATATAAAAAACATTTTCAGGTAATTTTATCCTTTTCATATACATCCTATAATAGCCTTAATACTCACATTACATTATACACAATTTTTATTAATATTCCAACACAAAATAAAAATTTAACACTTTGTTTTGAAAAATTAACAAATTGTACTTATTAAGCTATATCATTAGTGAATAAAACTGATGAAAAAGCATAAAATCAATTTGAAAGGACTTGATATTTTGAAGGTTAGCAAACAAGAATATTCTGAAATGACAAAAAAAGCCTCACCCAACAGCAAGGTTTTTACCAACTGTATTAAGGCGTTTTTAATAGGCGGATTAATATGCGTAATTGGACAGGCACTTACAAATATGTACATGTCTTTTGACTTAACAGAGGATACCTCACGCATACTTACATCTGTATCATTGGTATTTTTAGGCGGACTTTTTACTTCTATAGGACTTTATGATAACATCGCAAAGCATGGCGGTGCAGGAACTTTAGTGCCTATTACAGGCTTTGCAAACTCTATAGTATCTCCTGCTATTGAATTTAAAAGTGAAGGTTATGTGCTGGGGCTGGGTGCTAAAATGTTTGTAATTGCCGGGCCTGTGCTTGTTTACGGCATAACAGCCTCGGTTATTTTTGGTGTAATATACTGGCTGTTGGGTACAATGGGAGTGTTTACACTGATATGAATGATAAAAATTTTGAAATTCCTATAGGGCTTGCAATGGCACTGGCTGTAAATGAACAAGCTATGCTGCTGTACTCGGGTATGACAAATGAACAGCGGCAGTCAGTTAAAAGCAAAGCAATGCAGGCAACCAGTAAAGCCGAAATGCAGCGTATTGTACAAAACATTGCGGACGGAGAATTTAATTAAAGCAACACCAAACAATTAAATTGTGCGTATTATACAGCAGAATGTTTCACCATGGCTTATCTGAAACCAAATTTTTCTCTAATAATGATGTAGTTTATAAAAGAGCAAGTCATTTTGTATTACAAGTATTTTTGACACAAAAATACTTGTAATACAAAGAAGTAACCATTGGTTTTTACTTTTCAGATATGCCATGGTATTTTTATTTGTAATCAATGCTTGCTAATGATATAATAAGAATAACTAATGGATTTATTTGAGGTAATATATGGCAATTTCAAATATAAAGGCAACCTTTCAATGTGATGTGCAAAAAGCATGGGATACCGTTACTTCTCTTAACAATTATTCGTGGAGAAGTGACTTGAGTAAAATAACCTTGTTAAATGACAAACAATTTATCGAACATACAAAAGACGGATACGAAACAAAATTTACTATTACTTATTGTGAAAAATATAAACGCTGGGAATTTGATATGGAAAATGATAATATGAAAGGACACTGGATAGGCATATTCAGCTATCAAGACGGAAAAACCACTATCGACTTTACCGAAGATGTAGCAGCTAAAAAAATATTTATGAAGCCTTTTGTAAAATCCTATTTAAAGAAACAGCAATCAGCCTATGTGCTTGACCTAAAAAAGGCATTAGAGGCAAATAATAACCATTAAAAACTTGTTGTTTACAAACTTATACCTTAAACCGGAATATAAAATTAATAAAAATCCCCGAAAAAGTTACAGATTATTTTAAATCCATAACCTTTCCGGGGATTAATTGTATTTCATTTTATTAAGACTTTGTTGCTTTTATAATTTTTTCAATACCGTCGTTAAGCCAGTCACCTTCAAAGCCCTCTATGCTGCCATTATCAACAAGCTTTGCAAGCTTTGGTTCTATTGGAAGCTTACCAAGAACAGGTATTTTATAGCCCTGTGCAATTTCGTCAATTTTACTTTCACCGTAAATGTAGTGTTTTTTACCACATTCATCACACATAAAATAGCTGTTATTTTCCACAATGCCCAAAATAGGAATGTTCATCATATTTGCCATTTTAACAGCCTTTTCAACTATCATTTTAACCAAATCTTGCGGTGAGGTTACAATAACAATGCCGTCAAGAGGAATACTTTGAAATACTGTCAGCGCTACATCGCCTGTTCCCGGCGGCATATCAACAAACATATAGTCTTCGTTTTTCCAAATAACATCTGTCCAAAACTGCTTAACTGTTCCGGCTATAACAGGTCCACGCCAAACAGTAGGGTCTGTTTCGTTTGGCAAAAACATATTGGTTGAAATAATGTCAATGCCTGTTTCGGTTACAGCAGGTATAATACCCTCTTCACAGCCCCTTGCCCTTGAGCTTATTCCAAAGCTTTTCGGTATTGAAGGCCCTGTAATATCGGCGTCAAGCACAGCCACCTTATAACCCTGCCTGTTAAATAAAACAGCCAGCATAGATGTAACCATACTTTTGCCTACACCGCCCTTACCGCTTATAACACCTATTACCTTTTTTACGTTGCTGTACCGGTTCAGCTTTTCATACTGATTTTCAGGCTCTTTACGAGAACTGCAATTTTGACTGCAGCTGTCACAGTTATGCGAACATTCTGACATATAATAGTCCTCCCAATTACTTTTTCAGTTTTGCAACCAAACAGCACCAACCGTTCTCCAACAGCTTTTCCTTAATCTCAAATGTGTCGCTGATTGCGTTTAAAACATCATCTACTCTTGTATCTATTATGCCACTCATAATATAAACCGAGTCGTCATACATAAAATTTTTTATATCCTTTGAAAGCATAATAATGGCGTCAGCAACAATATTTGCTGCAACCACATTATATTTACCCTCAACTTTTTCGGTAAGGTTGCCCGCCAAAACGCTAAACTTATCTTCAACCTTGTTTAACTGTGCATTTTCTTTTGCTGTTTTTACTGCCATTTCGTCAATGTCAACACCAACAGCACTTTTTGCACCTAACAACAGTGCAGCAACCGCCAAAATACCGCTGCCACAACCTACATCAAGCATAGTGGTTTGCGGTGTAGTATATTTTTCAACAGCCTGTAAGCATAGTCGGGTGGTTTCGTGTGTACCTGTACCAAATGCCAAACCGGGGTCCAGGTTAAGCACCACTCTGTCTTTAGAGTCGTATTTGTCACGCCAGGTTGGACGTATAAGTATTTTTTCACCTACCTCAATAGGGTTAAAATACTGCTTCCAATTATTAAGCCAATCCTGTTCCTCGCAGCCTGACGATGCTATTTCAAAAGGAATATCTTCCTGTGTATAGCGTTCTTTTAAGAAAGCAATTGCCTCAACAGGATTATCCTCAGGACTAATATAAATATGCACAATTCCCTTTGTCCTGTCTTTACTTAATAAATCCTCGTCAATAAGGTCAATATGTGCAATCTCTTCAACCTCGTCTTCAAGCATTGAATAGTCTTCAATGTAAATTCCATAAGGAACTACCATTTGAGCAATATCCCCTGCTGCATCAATTTTTTCTATTGGAACTGTAATGCTAACCTCTGTCCATTCCACGGTAACACACCCTTATTTTTTATTATTATCGTCTATTATCATCGCCAAACATTGTTTTAAGCTTATCAAAAAAACCTTTTCTTTTACCGTAATTTTTGTCTGTTGCGGTACCGTCAAACTCTTTTAACAAGGCTTTTTGCTTTACATTAAGATGCTTAGGCACTTCTATAACAACCTTTACATACTGGTCACCACGGTTTTTACTTCCTAAATGGGTAACGCCCTTGCCCTTTAGCTTAAATATATCATTAGGCTGTGTGCCCTCATGTATATTATAGGAAACCTTTCCGTCTAAAGTAGGCACTGTAACCTCACCGCCGAGCGCTGCTTGTGTAAAAGTAATTGGCATTTCACACCAAACATCATCACCGCGTCTTTCAAAAATAGGATGCGGTCTAACCTCTACCCTTACATGCAAATCTCCATAAGGACCATTATTTATACCTGCATTACCATGACCTGAAACCTGTAAAATTTCGCCGTTAATACCAGCCGGAATGTCAACATCTACTGTACGCTTTGTACGCACCTTGCCTGTGCCACGGCACTTTGAACAAGGTGTTTCAATAGTTTTGCCCTTGCCTCCGCAGGCGTCACAAACTCGTGAGGTTCTTACAACACCAAATGGTGTTCTTTGATTTACCTGAACCTGTCCTGTACCGTTACAAGCGTGACAAACCTTAGGAGAAGTACCCTTTGCAGCACCTGAACCGTGACATTCGTTACATACACTTTCGTTAGTATATGTAATTGTTTTTTTACAACCCTTTGCGGCCTCTTCAAAAGAAACTAAAATCATTGTTTCAATGTTAGAGCCTTTGCGAGGTGCATTAGGGTTTGCACGCCTGCCGCCGCCACCAAAGCCACCGAAAAAGCTGTTGAAAATATCACCTAAATCTATATCCTGACCAAACGGGCTTCCGCCTGCAGCACCTGCACCGTAGCTAGGGTCAACACCTGCATGACCAAACTGGTCGTATCTTGCTCTTTTATCTTTATCAGAAAGCACCTCATATGCTTCATTTACTTCCTTAAATTTGGCCTCAGCCACCTTGTCACCCGGGTTTAAATCTGGGTGATACTGTTTAGCCAATTTTCTGAAAGCCTTTTTTATTTCGTCGTCTGACGCACCCTTTGGTACACCCATAACTTCATAATAATCTCGCTTATCAGCCAAGTTAATGCCTCCTGTCAGCATAAATTTTAAAATGTTTACTTTACCGGGACATACCTGAAAAATATTAACAGCATATTTTAATATTTTTCAGGCATGCCCTAATTACAGGCAATACCGCACAATTGACGTCAATTTCGTATGCATAAATCCCGTTATCCTTCACAAAAACTATTCGGCATATGCAGAGTATGCCCTCGAAATTTTATACAATATAACTAAATTTCTGACCTTGCAATCTGCACAGCAGAATTATGCGATATTGTCTATATTAAAAATTCAGTAAACAGGGCAGAATACCTCCTGCCCTGTTCTTTTATAAAAGTTACTTATATATTATACAACATACTGTAACTAAAATCTATTATTTTTTTAAATTAATCAACATCCTTAAAGTCGGCGTCATATACATTGCCATCACTGCTTGTTGAGCTTTCATCAGCAGGAGCTGAACCCATATTGCCCATGTCAGGAGCAGCAGCCCCCTGTGGGTTAGCCTGCTGATACAGCTTAGCTGAAATGTCATAGATTGTCTTTTGCATATCTTCTGTAGCCATCTTAATAGCATCTACGCTGTTTTGCTCAATAGCCGCTTTTGTAGCACTAACCTTTGTATTAATGGCATTTTTATCCTCTTCACTCAGCTTGTCGCCGCTTTCTTTTACAAGCTTTTCAGCCTGATAACATAGGTTTTCAGCTTCGTTCTTTGTGTCAACCTCTTCACGGCGCTTTTTGTCCTCAGCAGCATACTGCTCAGCGTCCTTAACAGCTTTTTCAATATCCTCCTTAGACATATTTGTGTTAGAAGAAATTGTAATTTTCTGCTCTTTACCTGTACCAAGGTCTTTAGCTGATACATTAACAATACCGTTGGCGTCAATGTCAAATGTAACCTCAATTTGAGGAACACCTCTCATAGCAGGTGCAATACCTGTAAGAGCAAACAAACCAAGCTGTTTGTTGTCACGTGCAAACTCACGCTCACCCTGAAGTACATTAATTTCAACCTGTGTCTGATTATCGGCAGCTGTTGAGAAAATTTGGCTCTTCTTTGTAGGAATTGTTGTGTTACGCTCAATAACCTTTGTCATTACACCGCCCATTGTTTCAACACCAAGTGAAAGCGGAGTAACGTCCAACAACAGCAAGCCGTCAACCTCGCCGCCAAGTACACCACCCTGAATAGCTGCACCAATAGCAACACATTCGTCAGGGTTAATGCCCTTAAATGGGTCTTTACCGATAAGATTTTTAACAGCTTCTTGAACCGCAGGAATTCTTGAAGAACCGCCAACCATAAGAACCTTGTTAATCTCACTGATAGACAAGCCGCTGTCGCTTAATGCACTTCTTACAGGACCCATTGTATTCTCTACAAGGTCAGCTGTAAGCTCGTTAAACTTTGCTCTTGTCAAAGTAAGGTCAAGGTGCTTAGGACCTGTTGCGTCTGCTGTAATATAAGGCAGGTTAATAGCTGTTGAGGTAACACCTGAAAGCTCAATTTTTGCCTTTTCGGCAGCCTCTTTTAGTCTTTGCATAGCCATTTTGTCATTTGTCAAGTCAACGCCTGTTTCTGACTTAAAGCTTGAAACCATCCAGTCAATAATTCTTTGGTCAAAGTCGTCACCGCCAAGACGGTTGTTACCTGCTGTAGCAAGAACCTCTTGTACACCGTCACCCATTTCGATAATAGATACATCAAATGTACCGCCGCCAAGGTCATAAACCATAACCTTTTGGTCTGTTTCTTTATCAATACCATAAGAAAGGGCCGCTGCTGTAGGCTCGTTAATAATTCTTTTAACATCAAGACCGGCAATTTTACCTGCGTCCTTTGTAGCCTGACGCTGTGCGTCTGTAAAATAAGCAGGAACAGTAATAACAGCCTGTGTTACTGTTTCGCCCAAATAAGCCTCGGCGTCTGCCTTTAGCTTAGAAAGCACCATTGCAGATATTTCTTGAGGAGAATAGCTTTTTCCGTCAACATTAACCTTGTAGTCAGTACCCATTTCTCTTTTAATAGAAGAAACTGTTCTGTCAGGGTTTGTAACCGCCTGTCTTTTAGCTACCTGACCAATTAGTCTTTCGCCTGTTTTTGAAAAAGCTACTACAGAAGGAGTTGTTCTTGCGCCTTCTGCGTTAGCAATTACTACAGGCTCGCCGCCTTCAATAACTGCTACACATGAGTTTGTTGTACCTAAGTCAATACCAATAA
>CABRLN010000018.1 GCA_902471875.1 uncultured Clostridium sp. | reverse complement strand
TGTGTCAGCTTAACTCCTGCTGATGTAAGCATACGCTTTGAAGCCTTTGTATTATCAGACATACAATATTTGTCTGAAAGATAAATAACCTCTTTTATACCTGACTGTATAATAGCCTTTGCACATTCGTTACAAGGGAACAATGCAACATATATTTTTGTACCTAAAAGAGATTTTCCATGTGCATTTAAAATTGCATTCAGTTCTGCATGTACAACAAACGGATATTTTGTTTCATTCGAGCAGCCATCCCTGCCCCAAGGATATTCGTCGTCTGAGCAGCCTACAGGAAAACCGTTATAGCCCGTTGAAATAATTACATTCTTACCGTAACAGCTGTTTTCTCCGCTAACTATACATGCACCAACCTGAGTGTTAGGGTCTTTGCTTCTTTGTGCAGCCAGCAATGCAACACCCATAAAATATTCATCCCAGCTTATGTAGTCTTGTCGTTTCATAGATGCATCCTCCTTATATTAGAGTTTTAATTTATAAAATATATTTATTCTAAACGCATAATAATAATATTAACATAATAAATATTGGTACAGCCATAAATATACCGCCAAAAATTATGTTACCCACTTTGCTTTTATTTGAATTTACATAGGTATCTGTAGGATTTTGTGGATTTATTAGAATTTCAAATTCATCACCTAATTTGGGCAAACAAAAATTTCTATATGAATTATCATTGGTTACCAGTATTTGTCCCTTATATAAATACTCATATACAGGACAATATAAATATTTTCCTTTTGAGTTTCTTTTACGCTGTAAATTAACAACTTTGGCAATAGATTTGTCAGTACAACGTTTTATCTTTATCTTTTTATTAATGTAAGGAGTAATAATTATACCTAACCCAACAAAGAAAAATATTAGCATGAACAAATACGGTACTATTTTTGTTATACTTTCAACAAAATTCACTGAGCCAAACCAAAATATTAAAACACCTGCTATTGTTGCTATACCAATAAACGAAAATATTAGCCCCGCATATTCTCGTTTTTTTCCGTTAAAAAAACAAACGTAAAAACCAATTACAGCAAAAAGCAACCCAAATATAAGCATACCGACAGCAGGGTAAGTAGGAAATGTAACAAACATTCCGATAAAAGAAACTAAAAACCATATTAAAATAAATTTTCCTCCCTTTTGGGAAGGTTTCTGGTTTTGATTTATATTTTGATTTCCATAAATTATATGTGACGAATTGTATTTCTCTCGAATATCGCCTTGCTGATAATATGTTGTGTGCACCTGCTGTTGGCTATCATGCTGATAATTTTGCATATTAAGCGAAATGTTATTGTTATAGTCTGTACTTTTACAAACATTTTTGCCATTGTCGTCACTATTTTTCATTGTAGAGTCATAAAATTTTTCAGGTGTAATATTATATGCACCCTCATTCTCACGTTTTTTACGGTAATCTTTTAATTCTTTTGCTGTATCAGATATTTCTGAGTTCTTATTAAATAGTCCCATAATAAATTCCTCATAAATTAATATGATAAATCTTCTAAACATATAATAGCATAGTACATTATATTACGTCAAATATAGATTATGTTTCTGCCTGTTTAAAAATGAGTATTTTTACAAAACGATAATAAGCACTAGGGAAACACTGAATAAATTAAGCCTAATTGCTTGACATATACCTTTCTTACATAAATCCTGTCATATTTTACAAAATTACTTGACAAGCAACAACCTTCCTGCGGAATTTATGCTTCATCCGACAAAATTTTTGATTGCATAACCTGCACACCAGATTTAATCACTGTTTCTCAAGATATTATTCTGAGGTTACAAAAAACCGTATGATAATTGCAAGATTATTAATAATATGTTAAAATTACGCTATATTTTCATTTAAGAGGGAAGTGAGATTTTGGATCTTAATGAAATTTTGAGTGCTATTAGTGATTTTTTATGGGGTTGGCCAATGATTATACTTCTTCTTGGAACTCATTTATTTATGACAATACGCACAGGTGTTATTCAAAGAAAGCTTTTTACAGGTATTAAGCTTTCTGTAAAAAAAGATGCAAAAACCCAAGGCGATATTAGCCAGTTTCAGGCATTAACTACGGCTTTAGCATCTACAATAGGTACAGGCAATATTGTGGGCGTAGGTACAGCAATTACGCTTGGCGGTCCCGGTGCAGTTCTGTGGTGTTGGCTAACCGGTATTCTTGGTATTGCTACAAAATATGCCGAGTCACTTATAGGTGTAAAGTACAGGGTAAAAGCAAAGGACGGCACAATGGTTGGTGGTGCAATGTACGCACTTGAAAGAGGACTGGGTTTAAAATGGTTAGCAGTTTTATTTGCTGTTTTTGCTGCACTTGCAACATTTGGTATTGGTAACGGCGTACAGGTTAATGCTATTGCTGATATTTTTAATCAGGCTTTTGCTCCTGAACAAGGTTTTAAAATTGAACTTTTTGGTCAAAAGGTTGATGTTATTGGCATTATTTGCGGTATTGTAATTGCCATTTTAGTTGGCATTGTTTTATATGGCGGTGTAAAATCAATATCAAAAGTTTGCGAAAAGCTTATACCTTTTATGGCTGTTTTATATATACTTGGCTGTATATACATATTATTTTATAATCACCAATATATAGTACCTGCAATTGCTGATATTGTACAATCTGCATTTTCTGTTAAATCAGCTGTCGCCGGCGGTGTTGGTGCAGGTATGATGATGGCATGCCGTTATGGTATTGCAAGAGGCTTATTCTCTAACGAATCCGGTATGGGTTCTGCACCTATTGTTGCGGCAGCTGCACAAACAAGAAATCCTGTTCGTCAGGCACTAATTTCTTCAACAGGTACTTTTTGGGACACTGTAGTAGTTTGTTTTATGACAGGCCTTGTATTAGTAAGTAGTATGCATGCTGACGCAGCAATTTCAACCAGTGGTCATGGTGGTGATCTTACTTTTAAGGCTTTCAGCCAAATACCTCATATAGGTATTGGTGTAATTGTTGTTGGAATTGTTTTATTTGCCTTCTCTACAATTTTGGGTTGGGCATACTATGGCGAAAGATGTGTAGTATATTTAATGGGTATTAAGGCTCTTAAATTTTACAGGCTTATATTTATTGCGTTTATTTTGGTATCGCCTATCATCAGCCTTGACGCAGTATGGACATTAGCTGATATTTTAAATGCTTTTATGGCTATACCAAATATTATAGCTATATGGTTGTTAAATAAAGTTATTGCAGAAGAAACTAAACACTATCTTGGCAATTTAGACGAATTTGACCGCACCCCTATTCCTACAGTAAATAAAAATTTTAAGTAAATATATAAAACATTAAAAAATCACCATATAATTATACATTTATTAAAATGGCGGCACAGATTTAACCCTGTGCCGCCATTTACTTTGTATTAATTAAACATAGCTATTATTTGTTAAGATAAGACTTTAAAAGAATTTCTAAAATTTCATCTCGTTCCATTTTACTTATAATTGCTCTTGCGTTTTTATGAGTTGTAATATATGTCGGATCTTCAGAAAGTATATACCCAACCATTTGATTAATTGGATTATAACCCTTTTCTCTTAATGCATCATAAACAGTTGTAAGATTTTTCTTAAATGACTCTTCCTTATCACCATTCAATGAAAAAATCATTGTTTTGTCCATACAAGAACACCTCCAATATAATATAACGATACATTATATATAAATCTTAACTATTACTATAATATTACCACAGTAGTAAACATAATGTCAACTTTTTATTAAACATGACAACGTATATTTAAAACTTAATATTTTATAAACCTTTCCTTGTATGTTTTTCAATTTTTACTTTACTTAAAAATTTTACCATTACAAGTATCATCAACTCACTCTCCTCAACAGTACCGTGCTTGACATCAAATTATTTAATAGCTATAATTAAAAATAATGTTTTTAGCTTAGATGATGTCATTTTATAATATTTTTAACAATAAATGAATGCTCTTTCAAATTTAGGAGGCAAAAGATGGTTTCGGTTATTGTACCTGTATATAACACAGAAATTGATTATTTAAAAAAATGTATTGACAGCATACTACTACAAACTTATGATAATTTTGAACTTCTTATAGTAGATGATGGCAGTAAAAAGCTTTGTGCAGACGAACTTGACCGAATTGCAGACAAAGACAATAGAATAAAACTTTGGCATAAAGAAAACGAGGGTGTATCAAAGGCAAGAAATTTTGCGCTTGATCGTGCAAAAGGCAAATATGTGTGTTTTATTGATTCTGATGATTTTATTACAGAATGCTTTCTTCAAAATAGTGTCGACATAATGGAACAGGGTATTGATTTAGCAATAGGCAGAGTTAAATGGATAAAAGATAATAAAATTGTTCATAGTAACTTTTCTGATAAAACCGAAACAGATTTAGTTATTTATAAACAGAATACAAATGAAGAAAAACAAAATAATTTGTGCAGGTTTTTACTATGGAATTGTATAAATGATAAAACCGCACAAGGTTTTCAACCGGAAATATGGTGTAAGCTTTACCGCAAGGAGCTTATTGGAGAATTAAGGTTCGATGAGGAGCTTGTAATCGGAGAGGATCAGGTTTTTTTGGCATGTTATGTTGCAAAATGCAGTTCACTCGGCTTATCTAATCAGCATTGGTACAATTATATGGTATATGAAAATTCATCACTTAACCGAGGAGATACTAAAAAAGCAGAAAAATATATTAAATACTTTAATAAAATGTCAAATGCTCTATCACAAAACGGTTTTGATAATTTGAATCCTGAAAAAACATATTTTACTATGAGAGAATGTGTTGCTATTTCATTAGGAAATGACAACAACAGAAACTACGATAACGGAATATATGCTCTAAAAAAATTTGTTAAAAATAAAAAAGCCAAACAATATTTGAAAAGAATCCCCTTTAACAGCAAATATCTGTCACGAATTGAAATATTTTTTATTAAAATTGGCATTTATTATATTCATCTTGATCTTATAAAATGTAAACTTGCTGCTATGGTACGAAATTTAAAAGGATAAACAATACTTATGAAAAAAATTGGAATTTTATCATTATACTATAATAACTATAATATGGGTGGTCTTTTGCAGGCATATGCACTTCAAAAAGCACTTCAAAAAACAGGTTGTATCGCTGAACAGGTAACTTTTAATTATTTTAGGTTCTACTGTAATGAACCGGAGGTAATTGCACCTGTAAAAAGAACATTTTTTCAAAAAGTAAAAAACAGAATAAACTTTTACAAGGACAGATATAAAGCAAATAAAAAAATTAAAATTTTTGCAAAGCGTTTAAACAGCTTTGCAAAATTTATGAATGATATACCACATAGTAAAGCTATATACACATCAGTTGAACAATTTTGTGATTTATATGATGTTTTTATTGTAGGCAGTGATCAGGTATGGGGAGATTGGCTGCCCGAAAAAGCTCTAAAAAGCTTTTTAATGGAGCACAGTGGATTTAACGGAAAACGTTATTCATATGCTGCAAGTATTGGTACAGATGATATCAACCCACAACTTAACGAGCTTTATAGCAATACACTTGAAAAATTTAACGGCATTTCTGTAAGAGAACACAGTGCACAGACAGAAATAAACAAGCTTTTAGCTAAAAAAGATATTCGCATTGATCTTGATCCTACTCTTCTTCTTAATGCAGATGAGTGGAACAAAGTTGCTGTAAATTCTAGACAAAAGAAAAAATATATTTTCTGCTATTACCTTGGTAAAGAAAAAAAATATAGAACAGAAACAACCCTTGTTGCAAAAAGGCTTGGTCTGCCTATAGTTACTTTACCATATATAAAGGATAACCGTATTGAAGATTTTGACAACGATTTTGGAAATATAAGAGATTTTAAGTCGGGACCTGCTGATTTTATAGGGCTTATAAAAAATGCAGAACTTGTTATTACTGACTCGTACCATGCAATGATTTTTTCTTGCCTTTTTCAAAAAAATTTTTATATACTTAAACGTGAAAACAAAGAGGTAAGAAGCACTAACAGCAGGATACATGATTTTTTAATTGAATTTAATCTTGAAAACAGATTTATAACTACAGAAAAATTATATGATATTTCACTTGATAATAATGTTGATTTTAATACCTTTAATTCACTTATTGACAAATTGCGTGAAAGCTCCTACAATTATCTGCGTAAAATAGCAAACTAAAACTATTAATACAGTTTCATATATTATAACTAATAAATTGGGAGGTGGCTTCTGTTGAAAAACAGCAGAACACAAAACGCCACAAGAAATATACTTTTTGCAAGTGCTCTAAAAATGTATCAAATTTTAGTTCCTTTTATTATAAGAACAGTTATGATACATTTTATGGGCGTACAGTATCTTGGACTTAACAGCCTTTTTGTTTCTGTTTTACAGGTTTTAAGTCTTGCTGAGCTTGGTGTGGGAAGTGCTATGATTTATAGTATGTACAAACCAATTGCAGAAAAAGATACAGTAACCATATGTGCACTTATGCGGCTTTACCGCAAATATTACCGAATTATTGGTTTGGTAATAGCCGTTTTGGGGTTGTGTGTAATGCCATTTTTATCCAAAATTATAAAAAGTGATGTACCTGAGGGAATAAATATATATATACTTTATCTTATGAATCTTGGTGCAGTAGTATTATCATACTGGCTATTTGCGTATAAAAATTCTCTTATTTATGCTCACCAGCGTTCTGACATAACAAGCAAAATAACAATGATAATAAACACTGCCCAATATGCTATACAGATTGCTGCAATAATAATTTTCAAAGACTATTATTTATATCTTATAATTTCTTTAATTTGTACGGCAATTTTAAACATATTTACCGCAATTCAATCAAATAAAATGTATCCGCAATATAAGCCTGCAGGAAAATTGCCAAAAGAAAAAGTAGCAGAAATAAATAAACGTGTACGTGATTTATTCACTTCAAAAATAGGAATGGTAATAGTTAATTCAGTTGATACTATTGTTATTTCTGCATTTTTAGGTTTGACCATGCTTGCAATTTATCAAAATTATTATTACATACTCACATCAGTTATGGGGTTTGTTATAATAATTTTTAATTCATGTACAGCAGGAATAGGTAATAGCATAATTACTGAAACCAAAGAAAAAAATTTTAATGATCTGAAAAAGTTTACACTTATAATAGCTTGGATAGCAGGATTTTGCAGTTGCAGCCTTTTATGTCTTTATCAGCCATTTATGAAATTATGGGTTGGCGAAAAATTACAGCTTGATTTCAGTGTAGTAATATGCTTGTGTATTTATTTTTTTGTTTATGAAATTAATACGCTTTTTACCACATATAAAGACGCTGCCGGTATATGGCATGAGGATCGTTTCAGACCTTTTTTCACAGCTATTACAAATTTACTTCTTAACCTTATAATGGTAAATTTTTTTGGAATTTATGGCGTTATTCTTTCAACAGTAATATCTACTGTTATAATAGGCATTCCTTGGTTATTGCATAATCTTTTTACATTACTATTTGATACCAAATACCTTTGGGGTTATCTTTGTAAAATTGTTATGTATTTTTTGGTTACTGTAATTGCAAGTGCAATTACATATTTCTTATGCTCACTAATCAATCTATCTGATTTTCTTACACTAATTATTCGAGGTATTGTATGCCTTATTGTTCCTAATATTTTATTCTTTATTGTTTATTTTCGAAGTGACGAATTTAAGCAATGTGTTATACTTTTTAATAGACTTACAAAAGGTAAGCTACATTTAGAAAATATTATAAAATAATATTTTCATCATATATTTTGGGAGGATTATATGATAAACGTATTACAAAAGGAGCAATGCTGTGGTTGTGACGCTTGCACACAAATTTGCCCACAAAAATGTATTTCAACTAAAAGTGATAGTGAAGGTTTTTTATATCCTGTTGTAAACAAATCACTCTGTATAGAATGCGGATTATGTGAAAAAGTATGTCCTGTAAAAAACGCAAAGGCATGTAAAGAAATCACTACAGGTACATATATAGCCTATGCAAAAAATGAATCCATGCGTTTAAAAAGCTCTTCGGGAGGACTTTTTTCATTGTTTGCACAAAATGTACTAAAATCAAATGGTGTTGTTTTTGGTGCTGCATTTGATAAAGAACTTATGGTACATCATATAAAAGTTGAAAATGAAAAAGAACTTAAGCTGCTGCGTGGCAGCAAATATTTGCAAAGTCGTATAGAAAATACTTACATAGAAGCTAAGCTAGAGCTTCAAAAAGGCAGAAAAGTTCTTTATACCGGAACAGCCTGTCAAATAGCAGGACTTAAAAATTTTTTAAAAAGAGATTATGATAATTTATATACAATAGATATATTATGCCACGGTGTACCGTCACCAAAACTATGGAAATTTTATCTTAATAGTCAACAAAATATTTATAACGCAGATATAACAGACGTATCATTCAGGAATAAAGATTTTGGCTGGAAAGCTTTTGCCATGGAACTGAATTTTAATAACTTAAGCAAATATAAAAAGCCTTTTACACAAGATCCTTTTATGGATTTATTTCTAAGTAATATATGCCTTCGTCCATCATGTCACAGCTGTAAATTTAAAGCACTTGAGCGTCCGTCAGATGTTACAATAGGTGATTGTTGGGGTATAGAAAAATATATGCCGGAGCTTGATGATGATAAAGGTACTTCTGTAATTTTTACACACTCACATAAAGGTGAAGAAATGTTTGAAAATATAAAATATTTTTTAAATTACAATAGCGCTGAAACAGAGCAAGCACTTCCACCCTCCTCTGATTCAAGAAAATCTGTTGCCCCACATGAAAACCGCAAGATATTTTTCAGAACACTTAACAGCAAATCGTGTACTATGAAAAAACTTACAAAATTACTTAAACCAACTTTTAGATCACGTGCTAAATCAATAATTACAAGGGGCAAAAATAAATTGTTAAGAATTGTTCATTAGAGTTAATATTCAAGTTATTATAAAAGCCTACTGCAAAACGCAGTAGGCTTTTTGTAAATTATGCTCTTAGATGAACACCTATATTTTTTAAATTCTCAATAACTTTGTCCATAACTTCCTGTACTTCAGATGAAGAAAGTGTTCTCTCGTTAGATGAAAACTCAAATCTTACTGTCATACTATGAATTTGGTTAGTATCATAGGTATCTACAATTTTTGTATTCTTAAGAATGCCGTTATTAAAATCCTTCCAGCATTCCTGAAGCTTTCCGTAAAACATATCCTTAGTAAGTTCAAGACTTAAATCGTATGTCATTGGCGGAAATTTTGAAGGTTCGCTATAAGCTATACTTGCATTTTCTACATTGGCAAACATTTCAACATCAATTTCTGCAAACACAATATTCGCCTTTTTATCAATTTTTTTACCAACTAACGGGTGAACAATTGCCATAGTGCCTATTTCTTTATCATCTAGTATAATCTTGTTTAAATTAATAGGATGTTCATAACTATGTTCAGCTTGTGAAACCTTAAATGTGAGTTCTTTATGCTTAAGATCATCTGTAATTGTTGCAAGAATATCACGCAACTTAATGTAAAGCTCTTTAATCTCCTTAGTTTTGCTAAAAAGTGTAATGGCAAGCTTTTTCTTTTCAATACATTTGTTATTGCTGTCAACACCGTCAACTACTCTGCCAATTTCAAAAATTCCAAACTCAGAAGCAAATGAGGTGTTTATTTTAATCTGACAAAGCTGTGTAGGAATAATTGATTTTCTTATAGTTTCAATATTAGGGTTTGTTGCATTTGCAAGCTTAATATTTTCCTCAACAGGTATTCCAAGCGCTTTCTGCTCATCATTATATGCCCATACATAAGAATGCAATTCATGTAAATTATATCTTTTTACAAGCATATCCTTAATTTTTTCTTCGTCACATTTTACATCAGTCATTCTTACAGGATAAAGCGGTGAACGTGTTGTGTTAATATCAAAATTATCATAACCATAAATTCTGGTTATTTCTTCAATAATGTCAGCCTTTATTGTAACGTCCTTTGTTGCTCTCCAAGATGGAACAATAACAGTAAACTCATCGCCCTCAAGAGTAACTTTAAAACCAAGTGAAGTTAGTGTTTTAACAATAGTATCATTACTTATTTCAATACCTGTGTATCTGTTTACAAAATTCTTGTTAAAGTTCAGCTTTACAGTATCATAATGAAAAGCATATTCGTCAGTTAATGAAGAAACAACTTTTACGTTGCTATCGTATTCTTTCAACAACTTAACAAATCTTGCAATGGCTATAACTGTCATTTCAGGATCAAGAGATTTTTCGTATCTCATAGAAGCGTCTGTTCTGTGAGAAAGTCTTACTGTTGATTTACGAATAGATACAGAATCAAACGTAGCTGACTCAAGTGTAAGTGTTGTTGTGTCATCGACAATTTCAGAATCAAGACCACCCATAATACCTGCAATAGCAACAGGAGTGTTATCATTGCAAATCATTAAGGTGTTTTCATCAATCTTTCTGTCAACTCCGTCAAGTGTTTGGAAAGTAAATGGCTTATCAAAACGCTTAACTCTAATTTTTTCAACCTTTCTTGAATCAAAAGCATGCATAGGCTGGCCCATTTCAAGCATTAAATAGTTTGTAAGGTCAGCTAAGAAATTTATTCCTCTCATTCCACAGTAGAAAAGTCTTATTCTCATATTAACAGGGCTAACATTTCGAGTAATATTTTCAACCTGTAAACAGGAGTATCTTTGACAAAGAGCATCTTCGATTTTCATATCAATTTGCGGAAGACTATTATATGCAGATAAATCATCTATATTAAGTGGTTTAAGTTGTCTACCTGACAATGAAGCAAATTCTCTTGCAATTCCATAGTGACTCCACAAATCAGGACGGTTTGTAAGAGATTTATTATCAACCTCAAACACAATATCTTCAATTGCATAAAGCTCTTTAATGTCAGTACCGTTCTTAACATTGTCTGTAATTTCCATAATTCCTGAATTATCGTCGCTAATGCCTATTTCAGCCTCAGAACAGCACATACCGTAAGACATACAGCCTGCAAGAGGTCTTGGAGCAATTTCAATTTCACCAAGTCTTGCCCCCACTTTTGCAAAGGCAGTTTTCATACCAAGCTTTACATTTGGTGCACCGCAAACAACGTCAGTTAATTCATCTTCACCAATATCAACCTTTAACAAGTGAAGCTTTTTTGACTCAGGATGATTTTCAATAGATTTAATTTCTGCAACAACAACTCCGCTTAAATCAGAACCTTTAAAGAAAATTTCGTTCTCAACCTCTGCTGTAGAAAGAGAGAATTGATGTATAAGCTTAACCTTGTCAAGACCGCTAAGGTCAACAAAGTCTTGAATCCAATTCATTGATAAAAACATAATTACAATCTCCCTTCTTACTTATCGTCAGTAAACTGTGACAGTGCTTTTAAGCTGCCGCTGTTTAAATCTCGAATATCTTTTACACCGTACTTCATCATCGCTAATCTTGTTAAACCAAGGCCAAAAGCAAAACCTGTATATTTTTCAGGGTCAATGCCGCCCTCTTTAAGAACCTCAGGGTGAATCATACCGCAAGGGCAAAGCTCCAGCCAACCGCTGTGCTTGCAAGAAGCGCAGCCATCGCCGCCGCAAATAAGACAGCTTATATCAAGCTCAAAGCCAGGCTCCACAAAAGGGAAAAATCCCGGACGAAGTCTTACCTTAATATCCTTTTGAAAAACCTCTGAAAGCATAGTTTTCATAAAGTAAATAAGGTTAGAAATACTAATATCCTTATCTACCATAACACCTTCCATTTGAAAAAAGGTATTTTCGTGGCAAGCATCAGTTGCCTCATTTCTAAAGCATCTTCCCGGAAATATTGCTCTTATTGGTACATTATTTTCAATAAGATTTTTGCCATATTTTTTTAAAATGGCATTTTGTGCTGCAGAAGTCTGCGACTTTAACAGCTGACCGTTTTCAAGATAATATGTGTCCTGCATATCACGTGCCGGGTGATGTTTAGGAATATTAAGTGATTCAAAACATTCGTAGTCTGTTACAACCTCTGAATAATCCTCAACGGTAAAACCCATTGAACGGAAAATATTCTCACACTGTCTTTGAACAAGTGTAATAGGGTGGTATGAACCTCTTGTAAGGTCAACCGGAGTTGTAACATCAATTATAGGCATTGAAGCTATTTCTGCCTGAATTTCTTTTTCTTTTAATTCTTCCGTTTTTTCCTCAATACTTTTGGCTACAGCACCTTTTAGCTCATTTACCTTTTTGCCAAATTCCTTTTTTTCTTCATTAGACAGCTCTTTCATAGCTTTAAGAAGACCTGTAACACTGCCCTTTTTGCCCAAATAGGCTACTCTTATTTTGTCAAGGTCAATAAGATTTTGAATTTTGCCAAGTTCATTTTCAAGCTCTTGTTTTAATTTAATAATTTTGTCGTCCATTTTTACCTCCATAAAAAATAAAGTCCCAGAATAAACTTCTGGGACGAAAGCTCGGTAACTTCCGCGGTACCACCCGTATTTTTGCTAAGAAGCAAACACTCCTGCGACTTGTAACGGCGTCAACCGTCTGTTCCTACTGAATTACACAAAATCTTAGTTAAATTTTAAGATTTAGTACTTAGGTTCAGAACAGCCACTCAAAAGGGAACTTCACACAATAACCAAGCAGGCTTGCTTTCAGCCAAAGGCAAACCTTCTCTGCAACAAGGTATTCATATTGTGCTACTTTCTTTGTCATAGTGTTTAAGGTGAAAATTTACTTTGTTATTAATATAACATTCATAAGGTAAAATTTCAAGTGGTTTTACTGACTTTTTAAATTTATTATAATATTATTATTGATTATCTTGTTTTCTCACAGCAAAAAATTCTTTCATAAAGTTAGGTAGAATTTTGTATATTACGTAACCAATTATACAACCGATAAAATTAAGAATAACATCGTCTATATCAACTGTTCTGTACATTGTTTGCATAACAACACCAATTATAAGCTGTAATATTTCTATTGATAAAGGAAATATTAATGCTACAGCAATATAATTTGACCGTTTTTTATGTTTCATAAAAAACGGAACAGCTACTCCATAAGGAATTGCCAACAGTATGTTTCCGCCAAGCTGTAAAAACATTGTTTTATTTACTCCTGTTACAAAAAAAGAATTTATGTAGTTTACAAAGGGAATTAAATTTATGTTTGAGGGGTAAATTGTTTCATCATCAATAATAATAGGAAACAGTGTAATTGAAACAACAGTTGTTAAATATATAATAAATAGTGAAACAAGAATTTGATTACCTAAAGTACACTTTTTAATATATGATATAATAACCCAACTAATAAGCACTATAATACCTAAAAAATAAGCAAGGGTATTTTCTATTATCATAACCTTCCCTCCACTCTATTAAGAATTAATTTATTATGCTTACAATATCATTACGAATATACTTTGTCAATATAATTTTTACTGTTTATTTTTAAAATTTCTAATAATAAAAATCCGATAAGATTTCTTTAAAAATTTTGTTTAGAATATGAATAACGATGCTATCAGATTAAAACAACATAACTGCAAATAAAAAAACTGTTTGTTATGCCAAATAAAAATGTGAATTAACATTAAATTTTTGTTATTTATGCTTGATTTGATATAATAAAAATGTTAAAATAGTATAAAATATTATGAGTAATTAACAGGAGATTTATTTTATGGACACATATATTGAACAACTTGTTGTACACAAAAAAGATTACCGTGATTTTATGGTTAAGGTTGTAATGATACTTAGCATATTTGCTGTACTTGCACTTGGCGTTATATTTGGTGTAATGGTAAATGCCTATTTCATCGCAGTAGGTTTTTTCTTGGCAATATTCGATATTTATTTTTGCTGGTATGTAATTACAGGGCGAAATGTTGAGTACGAATATACAGTAACAAATAATAATCTTCAAATTGATAAGGTAATGGCTAAACGCAGACGTAAACCTATATTAAGCATTGATATAAAGAAAATTGAGGCTTTTGACAAGATAACTGAGAACCGTTTAAATGACAACAGATGCAACAAGGTTTTATACCTTGGCACATATGACGATGACCCTAAACAATATCGTTTTATAATTCAAACTAATAAATACGGAAAGGTTATGGTTGTTTTTGCACCAAACGAAAAGGTTTTAAACTCAATAAAAATGCATTTAAAGCCTGAGATTAAAATTGAACTTTTAAAAAATAATTAATTGAAGGTATCATAGATAAGATAACGGGAGGCTAGTTGTATGAAAATATTGACTTGTGAGCAAACAAGAAAGCTTGAACAAAATCAAATTGAGCGTGGCTCTACATATTTTCAGCTTATGAACAACGCCGGTGTACAGGTAGGTAAAATATTAATTTCACAAATGGGAGCGAACTCGCACAGCACTGTTGCAGTACTATGCGGAAAAGGTAACAATGGTGGTGACGGTTTTATTGCAGCGCAATATTTAAAGTCACAAGGAATAAAGGTTTATGCATTGTTAGTAGATGGAGAACCACGCACAGAAGACAGTATGCAAGCAATGGAGCAGGCAGAAAGCGATAATGTACAAATTGTTCGTATATGGGAATACAGCCAAAAGGTTAAGGATATTATTTCAACAGCCGATTACGTTATAGATGCTATTTACGGCATAGGCTTTAAAGGTTCTTTAAGTGACAATATAAAAATAATTGCAGACCTTGTAAACAGCACACATAGCAAGGTATTATGTGTTGATATTCCAAGCGGAGTAAATTGTGACACAGGTGCAGTAGGCAACACCGCTTTTAAAGCAGACATGACACTTTCGTTTTCAACATTAAAGCCATGCCATATACTTTACCCTTCAATGGATTACTGCGGAAAAACATCTGTTGCACAGGTAGGTATTAATAAAGGTGTTATTTTTGACAGCCCTTATTTAACAGAAACTATAGACGGAAGCCGATTGAGAGGCTTTATGCCTAAAAAAAATGTATCTGCCAACAAAGGTAGTACAGGTACATTAACCGTTGCCTGCGGCAGCTATGGTATGATGGGAGCTGCACAAATGTGTATTAAAGGTGCATTACGAAGCGGTGTTGGTTTAGTAAAAAGCATATTACCGTCAAATTTGTATCCTATTTTGGCAAACAATATTCCACAAGCTGTTTTTATGCCATATACAAGCACAGATACCATAGAAATGTTAAAAAAAAGTATGGATAAAACAAATGCCATTATTGCCGGATGTGGTTTAGGCAGTACAACAAAGGCTAAAGAAATAACAGAATACATAATTAACAACAGTACAGTACCTGTTGTACTTGACGCCGATTCTCTTAACGCAATTTCTGAAGATATTAACATTCTTAAAAATGCTAAATCACAAATTATTATAACTCCGCATCCGGGTGAAATGGCAAAACTTTTGGACACAAATATACCAATGATACAAAATAATAGGCTTACAGTGGCCACAGAATTTGCTAAAAGATATAATGTAATTGTAGTATTAAAGGGTGCTTACACCATTGTTGCACATCCTAATGGCAGATCTGTTGTGAATCCTACAGGTAATATGGGCATGGCAAAAGCAGGCAGTGGTGATGTGCTTGCAGGTATTATAGGCAGCCTTATGTCGCAGGGAATTACACCATTTAATGCAGCAGTAAGCGGTGTTTACTGCCACGGTTACGCTGGTGACCTTGCTCAAGAGAAATTTGGACACATAAGTATGCTTGCTACAGATATTATTGATATGTTACCAGATTGTTTTAAAAGCATATATTTGGTTGACTAATATATATAAATTTTAATACATCATATATAAAATTACCAGTAAGCTAGTTTACTCTTTTAATATAACCTCCAAAAAAGCAACACCCAACAAGTTAACTTTGTACTTGTTGGGTGTTGCTTTTATTATAAAAAATTTTTTTATTATTTTGCACTATTAACAATTTTTAAAACTTCGTCTTTTCTCTTTGCGTTATCCTCATCATCAGCTTTACCAGTAGTTGATTTTTCGTCAGGATAAATTAAAAGATATTTATCATTTTTTGACATATAACAATAAGATACTGTTCTTCCAAATAAATCAAATGATCCATTATCTTTAACACTGTCAACTACACTCTTTGCAGTTTCACTATTAATATCATCATATTGATAAATTTCCATAGAAAATGTAGAACCGTTAACACTTACATTATCAATTCTATATCCTTCTTTTGCACCAATAAGTTCAGCTTTTGTCTTTACACAATCATCAGGAATATATTCTTTTTTTAGTAAAGATTTACAAATACCTTCTATACCGTCAGAGCTTTTAAATTCGCTAATTTTAGTTTTATTGTCCTCAGGTACAGTTGCTGTTTGCATACCGCAACCTGTAAATGAAATTATTGATACCACTACAATAATCAGTGCTATAACTTTCTTTAAAAATTTACTCATATATAATAACCTCGTTTCATAAATTCATTTCATTACTATAAGTGTTATTATACCTCATTTACATTATCAATTCAAGTAAAAAATATAATTAGTGACCATTAGTAACTAATACTTAACTTATAAACATATAAATTTAATTATTTAATATTAAATATTACCAAAATAAAAAGGTCAGCTATAAAAATAACTGACCTAAAAGTATAATTAACCATTATAAGAGTAGTTAGGAGCTTCTTTTGTAATATTGATGTCGTGTGGATGGCTCTCTTTTAAGCCGGCACCTGTAATGCGTACAAATTGTGCTTTCTGGTGTAGCTCCTCAATAGTTGCACAGCCTGTATATCCCATACCTGCACGCAAACCACCAACCATCTGGTAAATTGTTTCTGATAAATATCCCTTGTAAGGTACTCTGCCTTCAACACCTTCCGGAACAAACTTTTTAAAGCCGCTCTGGAAATATCTGTCCTGACTACCTTTACCCATGGCACCAAGGCTACCCATACCACGGTAAACCTTAAACTGTCTTCCTTGATAAATTTCACTGTCACCAGGTGATTCTTCACATCCTGCTACAAGTGAACCTATCATTACAACATTACCACCTGCAGCAAGTGCCTTTACTATATCGCCTGAATATTTAATACCACCGTCTGCAATTATAGGCACACCATACTCAGCTGCAGCACAAGCAGCGTCGTAAATAGCAGTAATTTGTGGTACACCAATTCCTGCAACCACACGAGTTGTACAAATAGAACCCGGACCTATACCAACCTTAACAGCGTCTGCACCTGCCTCAATTAATGCTCTTGTAGCATCAGCAGTAGCAACATTACCTGCAATAAGCTGTACATTAGGAAAAGCCTCTTTTACTCTTCTAACAGCATTAATAACATTTCTGTTATGTCCGTGAGCTGAGTCAAGTACAAGCACATCTACCTGAGCCTTTACCAGTTCTGAAACTCTTTCAAGAACATCAGCAGTAGCACCAATAGCTGCACCACAAAGAAGTCTGCCGTTTTCATCTCTTGCAGAGTTAGGATACTGCATCGACTTTTCAATATCCTTAATTGTTATAAGTCCCTTTAGCTTACCATTTTCATCTACTAAAGGCAATTTTTCAATTTTATGCTGTCTTAAAATTTCCTGTGCCTCTTCCATACTTGTTCCAACAGAAGCAGTTACAAGCTTTTCTGAAGTCATTACATTTTTTATTTGTTGGCTATAGTCCATTTCTGTCATAAAACGCATATCACGGTTAGTAATAATACCAACAAGCTTATCGTTTTCACAAATAGGTACACCTGAAATTTTGTATTTAGCCATTAGTTGATTAGCATCATTAACTGTATGATTAGGTGAAAGGAAGAACGGATTAGCAATAACACCGTTTTCAGACCTTTTTACTCTGTCAACCTGGTCAGCCTGCTGTTCTATTGTCATATTTTTATGAATGATACCAATACCACCTTCTCTGGCAATAGCAATAGCCATTCTTGTTTCAGTTACGGTATCCATAGCAGCAGTAATTAATGGTGTGTTTAATTTTATCTTTTTCGTAAGCTGAGCACCAATGTTAACATTAGCAGGCTCTACAGAAGACTCACCCGGAATTAGCAAAACATCGTCAAATGTTAAAGCTTCCTTACAAAATTTTTCTTGATAATTTTTATTTATCATTTTGCCTTTCCTCCTTATTCATTTTAAGCTTTTTAATTTACACTTATTTTTTGATTATTATATCGATTATAACTATCTGTAAAGAATTTGTCAATATAAAAATTTAATTACTTAATAATTTCCTTTCCACCCATATATGGACGCAACGCTACCGGAATATTTACTGTACCGTCTTCATTAAGATTATTTTCTAAAAAGGCAATTAACATTCTAGGTGGTGCAACAACAGTGTTATTAAGTGTATGTGCAAAATATTTTCCGCTTTTACCTTTTACCCTTATCTTTAACCTTCTTGCCTGTGCATCACCAAGATTAGAACAACTTCCAACTTCAAAATATTTCTTTTGGCGTGGTGACCAAGCTTCAACATCTATTGACTTTACTTTCAGGTCAGCCAAGTCACCTGAGCAGCACTCAAGTGTTCTTACAGGAATATCAAGTGAACGGAAAAGATCAACTGTATTTTGCCATAGCTTTTCAAACCACATTTTACTTTCTTCAGGCTTACATACAACAATCATTTCTTGCTTTTCAAACTGGTGAATTCTGTAAACCCCACGTTCCTCTATACCGTGTGCACCTTTTTCTTTTCTAAAACAAGGTGAATAGCTGGTAAACGTATAAGGTAAATCTTCTTCTTTATTCATTGTGTCAATAAATTTACCAATCATTGAATGCTCACTTGTTCCTATCAGATACAAATCTTCACCTTCAATTTTATACATCATAGCGTCCATTTCGGCAAAGCTCATAACACCTGTAACCACATTACTTCTTATCATATAAGGAGGAATACAGTAAGTAAAACCTCTGTCAATCATAAAATCACGGGCATAAGAAATAACTGCAGAATGCAGTCTTGCAATATCACCCATTAAATAGTAAAAGCCGTTACCTGCCACACTTCTGGCACTATCTAAATCAATACCATTAAATTTTTCCATAATTTCTGTATGATACGGAATTTCAAAATCAGGTACAACAGGCTCACCGTACTTTTGAATTTCAACATTTTCAGAATCGTCTTTTCCTATTGGCACTGACGGGTCAATTATGTTTGGAATAACCATCATTCGTTTTGTTATTTCGTCCTGAAGCTTAACCTCTTCTTCTTGCAATGCTGCCAGCTTATCTGCCTGCTCGGTTACCTTCTTTTTCATTTCTTCGGCTTCGTCTTTTTTGCCTTGTGACATTAGTAAACCAATTTGTTTAGAGAACTTATTTCTATCAGCACGCAAAGCGTCAGCCTGTTGCTGAGCTTGTCTGCTTTTTATATCAAGCTCAATAACTTCGTCAACAAGTGCCAACTTACTGTCTTGAAACTTATTTTTAATGTTTTGCTTAACAATTTCAGGATTTTCTCTCAAAAATTTTATGTCTAGCATATAAAAAATTTCCTCTCCTCTTAATTATTTATAAAGATTAGGACGTTTGATATTTTCAAATACGCCTTAATTTAAAACTTAGTCACATTGAATGCTTACCAAGAATTTGTGCCAGCTCAAATAAATCCTCTTTGCTGTAAAATTCAATTTCTAAAACACCCTTATTTTTATTGTCTCCCGTTACGCTAACCTTTCGTCCCAGATGCTCGTTAAGTGACAATTCAACCTCGTCATAATATGGAAGTCTTTTCAACTTTTTAACAGCCTTTTCTTGCTTACCCCTGGCTTCAAATTCTTGATTTGACTTTTTTGCCATTCTTTCAAGCTCTCGCACAGAAATATCCTCTTCTATACATAGTTTTGCTGCCTTTAACATATCATCAGGATTTTTAAATGAAAGTAATGTTCTTCCATGACCCGCACTTATTTTATTTGTGTTGACTAAATGCAAAATCTCTTCCGGCAAATTTAAAAGCCTTAGTGCATTTGCTATTGCCGGTCTGGATTTACCTACAGTTTTTGAAACCTGGTCTTGCGACATATTATATTCATCAATAAGCTGTTTATATCCTAATGCCTCTTCAACCGGTGACAAGTCCTCTCTTTGCAGATTTTCAATAAGAGCAAGCTCCATTGTTTCACTATCGGTTAATTCTTTTATAACTACAGGAACCTCTGTTAATCCTGCCATTCTGCTTGCACGCCATCTACGCTCACCGGCAACAATCTGATATCCGCCATCTGCTATAGGACGAACTAACAACGGTTGTAAAACTCCATGCTGAGATATTGATTCTGCCAATTCTGCCAAAGCATTTTCATCAAACTCTCGTCTTGGCTGGTCTTTGTTAGGTTCAATCTCTGATATTTTCAGCGTTATACTGCTATTGCTTTCTTCAGGCTCATTTTCAATAAATATGGCGTCTAAACCTTTACCTAAACCGCCTCTTTTATTTTTAGGTGCCAAAGTTTTCACTCTCCTCTCTAAAATTAAGATTATTTATGTATTTTTTATAATTTCCTGTGATAAATCTAAATATGATAAACTTCCCTTGCAAGACTTATCAAAATACATTACAGGCATACCAAAGCTTGGTGCTTCTGATAAACGCACACCTCTTGGTATAACTGTTGAAAACACTTTTCTTGGAAAATACCTTTTAACCTCCTCAACAACCTGCTGTGTAAGATTAAGTCTGCCGTCATACATTGTAAGCAGTACACCCTCCATTTCAAGCTTATCATTATATTGCCTTTTAACTCTTCTTACCGTGTTCATAAGCTGTGAAAGCCCCTCTAATGCATAATATTCGCATTGAATTGGAACTAAAATAGTGTCACTAAAACAGAGTGCATTTGTTGTTATTAATCCAAGTGAAGGAGGACAATCTATAATAATATAATCATAATTTCCACGCACAGGAGTTACTGCATTTTTAAGTAAAGATTCTCTATTTCTTTTTTCAGCTATTTCTAATTCTGCAGCAGCCAAATTAATACTTGATGGCAAAATGTCAAGATATTTAAATTTAGTTGTCAGTAAAACATTCTGCACTTTAACATTATCTACAAGTAAATCATAAGTAGTATATTTAAGAGTACGCTTATCTATACCAACACCGCTTGTAGAATTTCCCTGAGGGTCTATGTCAATAAGAAGAGTTTTTTTATTATTAATGCCTAAAGCAGCAGCCAAATTAACAGCTGTTGTTGTTTTACCTACACCGCCCTTTTGGTTAGCTATTGCTATAACTTTAGCCATAAGCATCCCTCTCTTTTATATCAAATATGATACATAAATTATACCACTTTTCGTTAAATATTAAAAGAATAAATTTTAATTTTTTTACATATAAACAATCTGTTTTTAACATTAGTTTTATTTAATACAGCTTATATTAAATAGATAATAATTTATGATTTACCTTTCATTTTTGTTTCACGTGAAACAAAAGCGTAAGAGCCATACAAATTAATGTATGGCTCTTACTAGGGTTTCAGATAAGGAAATGGGTATGAGTGGAAACTTGTACTCTTATTAACTTAATTTTATGTATTTAAAATACTTATCTGCTATATGCAGACATTTTGGGAATTTTTACACTGTATTCTATATATTCGTCACTTTCGGTTTTATTGCTTATAGCATTAATTCCGCTTAATTTCATTGTGTCATATGCTTTCATAAATGTATTAATAAAAATTCTTACATCTTTGATAATAAATTTTTGATTATTGCTTTTCTTACGCTTTTTATCACTTTCACCTAACATAGAATTAACCAATTCTTCACTTTTAGTTACATTTAAAGATGCTGCAACTATTTTTTCCAGAGCAGTTTTTCTTTTAGATTCATTAAGCTTTAAAATTACCCTTGCATGTCTTTCTGTAAGATTATTCTCCAGAATAATTTTTTGTTCCTCATTGCTTAATCTTAACAATCTTAATTTATTTGCAACAGTTGACTGATTTTTTCCAATTTGTCTTGCAACCTGTTCTTGAGTCATATTGCACTCAAGAATTAATCTTTTAATAGCAAAAGCTTCTTCAAACATATTTAAGTCTGCACGCTGTAAATTTTCAATAAGTGCGAATATAGCCGATTGATTGTCAGAACATTTCATTATAATGCAAGGAACCTTTGAAAAACCTGCCATTATAGCCGCTCTTAATCTTCTTTCTCCTGCAACAAGCTCATATTCAACTGTCGATATTTTTCTTACAGTTAATGGTTGTAAAATACCATTTTTTGCAATACTTCTTGACAGTGCACTAAGTTCGTCCTTGTCAAATATTTTTCGTGGCTGTGACCTGTTGGGAATAATATAAATTACAGGTATATCAGTCAGTCTGTTTTCCTCCCTTTGAATTAATTTCACTATGTATCACCTCTTTAAACTTCCGTCCATCTCCTTGGAACAATTTAATAATAGCATATTAGTAAGAATTATTTTGTCAAAGCAAGTGAAAATATTATATAATGTTTTACAATATTATTTGTAAATCAGTCGAAAAAAGCTGTCTGATATATTTACAGACAGCTTAAAATTTTGATAGTCATATAAAGCATAAGTTTGCTTTGACACATTATATTATATAAAAAATTTTGTTTAATTCTCTAACCGATAATTGGCTTATTAGAAATTTTTGAGCCGTGGCGAGGATATTTAAAAGGTGTGTTACTAATCTTATCAACAATTACAATACTTCTGTTATTATCTTCTACATTAAACTTAACAATATTGTTATATTTCCCGCCAAGTATTTTAATAGCTTTTTTACTTTCTTCAACCTCATTTTGAATATTTGGACCCTTCATAGAAATAAATTTGCCATCTTTCTTAACAAAAGGAATACAATATTCACTTAGCACATTAAGAGATGCCACCGCACGAGACATCGCCACATCAAAACTTTCGCGATAATTCTCTTTTCTTCCATATTCCTCAGCTCTGCCATGGATAGTAGTAATAGAAATATTAAGTTGCTTAGCAACCTCATTTAAAAAAACAATTCTTTTATTCAAACTATCAAGCAATGTAATATTAAGATCATTTCGTATTATTTTTAGTGGAATTCCCGGAAAGCCCGCTCCCGTTCCAATATCAATAACACTGGCATTCCTTTTTATTTTTACATAATTTAAAATGCTACAGCTGTCTATAAAATGTTTAACAGCTATTTCTTCAGGCTCTTTTATAGCAGTAAGATTCATTTTGTTATTCCATTCGACCAACAAATTACAATAAACTATAAATTGTTCAATTTGATTGTCTGTTAGCTGAATGTTAAACTTATGCATACCGTTGACTAAAATATCAGTAAATTTATCCATAATTTAATCCTTATTATTTTTATGAGAATTTTGTGCCAACCAAATAAGAAGTACTGAAATATCGGCAGGGCTAACTCCGCTTATGCGTGATGCCATACCTATGTTTTCAGGCTTAACCCTATTCAGTTTTTCTATTGCTTCTAACCTTAAACCTACAATTTCGGAAAAATCAATTTTAGGCAGACGTTTTTCTTCTAGCTTTCTCATTTTTGCAATTTGTTCAAGTTGTCTTTTTATGTAACCTTCGTACTTAACATCAATTTCAACCTGTTCCAGAACATTTGAATCCAGTTTTGGTCTTGTAACATCAACAGGCGTCAATGCATCATAACTAATTTGAGGTCTTTTCATCAAATCAATTAATCTTATACCTGTAGTAATTGGTGTTGTTTCACGTGAAACAAGAATTTTATTTACTTCTTTAGTTGGTGAAATAACAGTATTTTTAAGTCTTTTTATTTCATCAATTTTTTGCTGTTGCTTAATTTCAAATCTTTTCCATCTGTCGTCAGAAATAAGACCTATTTTTCTTCCTAAAGGCGTTAATCTTTCGTCTGCATTATCCTGTCGTAATACAAGACGATATTCAGAACGAGAGGTCATCATTCTGTAAGGGTCATCTGCACCTTTAGTTATTAAATCGTCTATTAATGTTCCAATATATGAAGACGCTCTGTCTAAAATAAAAGGTTCCTCTCCTTTAACCTTTAATGCAGCATTTATACCCGCAACCAATCCTTGGGCAGCCGCTTCTTCATAACCTGAACTTCCATTAAATTGACCTGCACCGTATAAATTTGGAAAATCTTCAAATTCCAATGTACTTTTCATCATAGTAGGGTCAACACAGTCATATTCAATGGCATATGCGGGACGCATAACTACAACATTTTCCAGTCCTTTAATTGAATGATAAAAATCTAATTGAACATCTTCAGGAAGTGAAGATGACATACCTTGTAAATACATTTCTTCTGTATTAATACCACATGGCTCAATAAATAATTGATGTCTTGGCTTGTCAGCAAACCTTACTATTTTATCCTCTATACTTGGGCAATATCTTGGACCAACACCCTCAATTAATCCTCCATATAAAGGTGAACGATGAATATTGTCAAGAATAATCTTTTTTGTATTTTCATTTGTCCAACTAATATGGCATTTAATTTTATTTTTTAAAGGTTCTATTGTATCGTAAGAAAAAGGAATAACTGGTTCGTCACCGCTTTGCTCTTCAAGTTCAGTAAAATCTATACTTCTTCTTAAAACTCTAGCAGGCGTACCTGTTTTAAAACGTCTTAAATTTAAGCCTAAATCTTTAAGAGATTGTCCCAAAAATGATGCAGGAAAAATACCGTCAGGTCCGCTTTCATAAGAAACGTCGCCAACATAAACTCTGCCACCCAAAAAAGTACCTGTTGCTATAATAACTGCCTTACACCTGTACTGAGCTTTTAGCCTTGTTTCAAGTAGCCAGTAATTATTCTCTTCTTTTACAATACTGACAATTTCAGCCTGAAGCACCTGCAAATCTTTTTGCAGCTCCATTTTATGCTTCATTATTTCGCTGTACTTACGCCTATCAATTTGTGCTCTTAACGAATGAACAGCAGGGCCTTTACCCCTGTTAAGCATACGCATTTGCAGCATACTTTCATCAGCTGTTTTTCCCATTTCTCCGCCTATAGCGTCAATTTCTCGCACTAAATGGCCCTTTGCTGTACCGCCTATTGACGGATTGCATGGACAATTACCCACTGCATCCATATTGATTGTAAATGCTGCCGTATTGCATCCAAGTCTTGCAGCAGCAAGTGCAGCCTCAATACCTGCGTGACCTGCACCAATAACTGCAACATCAAACTCTCCTGCTAAAAAACTCACTTTGCTTCACCACTCTCATTATTTATCATTATAATTTCAGTAACAAAATATTTTTCTTGAAAATTTACTTGTTTAATTATTTCATCTTTAGTAAAAATCATATTATCAGGTACAACTATCCATTTATCTTCAACATCATCTATTCTGTGAATAACTGCTATTACTTTTCCTGTAAATTCTTTAACAGATTTGTCTATACCTAAAATATAAGCGTCCTGCTCTTCACCGTCAGGTGCAATAATATTATTAATGTAACCATAATTTACAGTATAAAAAATATCATTATGCTTTGGGTGATATGTTCCCATAGGACGGTCAACAGTAACCGTTACAGTTTTACCTAAAATACTATACATATCTATTTACCTACACAAAACTTAGAAAATACACTGTGTACAATAACCTCGCTTGCCCGTTCACCTGTAATTTCAAGTATATTTTGAACAGCATCTTCTATTGACACAGTAATAGCGTCTAATGTAATACCTATTTGCAAAGCATTAATAGCCTCGTTAATAGCATCTAAAGCCCTTAAAGCACAATCACGCTGTCTTTCAGTTGCCAACGTTGCTGCATTAGGGTCGAAGCTTGAAGTACCGGTTATTTTTTCTACTATTTTTACTAAATCATTTATACCATCGCCATTTTTTGCAGAAATATAAACAATATTATCAATCTGAGATTTTATATAATCTATGTCAATAATGGTTTCTTGGTCTGTTTTGTTGATAATTGCTACTGCTGGAACATCACTTATAGTTTTTAACAATTTAACATCTTCGTCATTCAAATTATCAGTGGCATCAAATACAGCAAGTACTAAGCCACATGTTTCGATTTTTTTTCTTGCCCGTTCAACACCAATTTTTTCTACTACATTATCAGTATCACGCAAACCGGCTGTATCAGACAAATTTAAGGTAACATCACCCAAAATAACAGTTTCTTCTATAATATCTCTTGTTGTACCCGGTATATTAGTTACAATAGATTTTTCGTAACCAGTAAGCTGATTCATAAGTGTTGATTTGCCAACATTAGGCTTACCAACAATAATTGTATCAATACCTCTTTTTAATGTCATACCCGCATCATAATTTTTAAGCAAATTTTCAACAATTAATTTGGCATTGTTAAGATTATCACCTAAATTTTTATTGTCAACTTGTGGAATATCCTCTTCGGGGTAATCTGCCCAAGCAGAGAGATGTGCTGCACAATCAACAAGTATTTTATTAACCTTAAAAATCTCCTTACTTATTTTACCATCATGACAAGCAAGAGCTGCTCTTGCTTGGATTTTACCTTTAGCTGATATTATATCCATTACGGCCTCAGCTTCTGACAAATCCATTTTTCCGTTTAAAAATGCTCTTTGAGTAAATTCACCTGCCTGTGCGGGTAAGGCACCATTGTCAATTACAGCACGTAAAACCTGCTTTGTAATATACATACCTCCATGGCAAGATATTTCTACAACATTTTCACCTGTATAGCTGTGTGGAGCCTTAAAAACAGTAACAACAACCTCATCAAGCTTTTCATTACCGTCATAAACGCTTCCATATGCAGCTGTATAACCATTCATACTACAGATGCTTTTATTATTTATTCCTTTAAAAATTTTGTCAGCAATATCAAAAGCATCTTCTCCTGAAATTCTGATAACTCCTATACCACCCGGACCATTTGCAGTTGATATAGCTGCTATTGTATTATTTTGCATTATACCACCTTATTTCAGATAAAATTATTTATAATATCACAATATTTTTTGTTACTAAATATTTATATACATAAAGTTACAGGCGACTATAAGCCGCCCATAAAAATTTTAATTATAAAATTTACTCTTCAGTTTTTTCAGACTTCTCCTCAGATATGTCTTCTTGTTGATCATTATCAACGGCAGATGTTTCAGAATATTCTTCATCACTTTCATCTTCGTGAGGAGCAATGGCAATAGTTACAACCTTATTAGTGTCATTTACCTTCATTACGGTTACACCCTTACTTGGTCTAGAGCAAATTCTAATTGAGCTTGCCTCAATTCTAATAATTACTCCATCTGAAGAAATAATTATGACATCATCATTATCAACATCAACAGCACTTATTGCAGCAACATCACCGTACTTTTCAGTATGATAATTAGTAATACCTTTACCGCCTCTTGTTTGAAGTCTATAGTCACTAACATTTGACAGTCTGCCATAACCTGTTTCTGAAACAGTAAGCAACATACTGTCTTCATTAACTGTTGCCATGCCAACTACAAAATCATCATTTGTAAGTGAAAGTGCTTTAACACCTCTTGCAGTTCTGCCCATAGGTCTTACATCATTTTCATTAAACCTAATAGCCTTACCCAACCTTGTAGCAACAACAACCTGACTGTTACCGTCTGTCATTTTCACCCATGCAAGCTCGTCATTATCGTTAAGTTCAAGGGCAACAATTCCACCCTTACGGTTAGTATTATAAGCACTTAATTTAATTCTTTTTACTAAACCTTGTCTTGTTACCATTACCAGATATTTTTCTTCATCAAATTCCGGCACTCTTATTACCGAGGTAACTTTTTCATCAGGAGAAATTGGCAGTAAATTAGCAATATTCATACCTTTTGAAGTTCTGCTACCTTCAGGGATTTCGTAACATTTAAGTCTATAAACTCTACCAAAATTAGTAAAGAACAAAACATAATCATGGCTGTTAATAACGAACATGTCAGAGGCTACATCCTCATCACGCTTACTCATACCCGAAACACCTTTACCGCCACGTTTTTGTGTATGATATGTGTCAACAGACAAACGCTTAATATAACCAAAGTTAGTTATTGTCAATACACATTCTTCTTCAGGAATAAGTTCTTCAATGTCAACCTCACCACTTACTGAAAGAATTTCTGTTCTTCTTGGATCTGCAAATTTTCTTCTTATTTCCATAGCTTCAGTTTTAACAATTTCTAACTGACGCTCATAACTGGCAATAATATCTTTAAACTCTTTTATTTTTTCAACTAATTGTTGTAATTCAGCTTCTATTTTTGTTCTTTCCAAGCCTGTTAACTGACCAAGACGCATTTGTACAATAGCTTGCGTCTGAATATCATCAAGACCAAATTTTTCTGATAATCTCTTTTTAGCTGTAGATTGATCTTTAGAGCTTCTAATAATTGCAATAACTTCGTCAATAAAATCAAGTGCAATTTTTAATCCTTCTAAAATATGTGCCCTTTCTTCAGCCTTTTTTAAATCAAATATAGTTCTTCTTCGAATTACCTCAACCTGAAAATCAATATAATGCTGTAAAATTTGCTTTAGTGTAAGTATTTTAGGTTCACCGTTTACAATAGCAAGCATAATTACACCAAATGTAACCTGCATTTGTGAAAGTGCATACAGCTTATTCAATACAATTTGTGGTGAAGCATCTCGTCTTATATCAATTTCAATATGCATGCCATTTCTGTCTGAATGGTCTTCAATATTAGTAATACCATCAATTCTTTTGTCTTTACAAAGGTCTGCAATACTTTCAACAAGTCTTGCTTTATTAACCTGATATGGTAATTCAGTTACAATAATTTTATATCTTCCATTTTTTGACTCAACAATTTCAGCCTTGGCACGAACAATAATTTTACCTCTGCCTGTAGCATAAGCAGCTCTTATACCTGACCTTCCCATTATTAATGCACTTGTCGGAAAATCAGGTCCCTGAATATACTCCATTAACTGCGGCAACTCTGCGTCAGGGTTATCAATAAGATAACACATAGCATCTATAACTTCACCTAAGTTATGTGGTGGTATATTTGTAGCCATACCAACAGCAATACCACTTGAACCATTTACCAACAAATTAGGAAAACGCGACGGAAGAACAGTAGGTTCTAACAGTCTGTCATCAAAGTTTGAGGTAAAATCAACAGTTTCTTTTTCAATGTCAGTAAGCATTTCTACTGACATCTTTGTCATTTTAGATTCTGTATATCTATATGCAGCAGGCGGGTCACCATCTACAGAACCAAAGTTACCGTGACCATCCACCAAAGGATACCTCATAGAGAAGTCCTGTGCCAGTCTTACTAAAGCATCATAAACAGATGCGTCACCATGAGGGTGATATCTACCAAGTACAGAACCTACGGTGTCAGCACATTTTCTATATGCTTTTTCCGGAGTAAGATTATTCTCATTCATTGTGTATAGAATTCTTCTATGTACAGGTTTTAAACCATCACGCACATCAGGCAATGCTCTTGAAACAATAACTGACATTGAGTATGCCATAAAAGAAGTTTGCATTTCTTTTCTTAAGTCAACATCAATTACTTTTCCAATATTATTTTCATTATTTTCCACAAGATTACACCCTCTTTTTATAAATTAAGTGTCTTACTTCTCTATTTGCTAATTTTAATCAAAATTTTATAATTAAATACAGACAATAAGTTAAATTAATTTTCAACGCTTTCGCTCAACTTTCTGTATATATCAGCAAAAAGTTTTTTTGCATTAATAGGCTTAAAGGTTTTGCTGTCAACAAAACCATGTTCAGTATAGCCTGTGTTTACAAGCTCATTTTCATTATTATATAAATTATACCTAAACTTTATTTTCGCCGGTTTAATTTCTTCAACTAATGTTTCTACCACAATTTCGTCTGCAAAATAAACAGGCTTTTTATAATTACACCCTAAGTTTACAAGCGGCATCATTAAACCATCTTTTTCAAGCTGTAAATAAGTAATTCCAAAATTTTTTATAAAATCAACTCTTGCTTGTTCGTAATATAATGCATAAACAGAATGATGTACAATACCCATCATATCAGTTTCGCCATATCTTGCTGTAATTATTGTTTTACTTTTCAAAAAATCACCTTATTTTATTTGATTAAAAAATTATAATTTTTATTATTTTTCAAAGCCTAAAGTACCTTTTTTTATAATATCAATAATCTCGTCTTTATTACTTTCTTCAACAGCTCTTAAGGGTATTACAAATAACTGATTATCCTTCAGTCTTTTTATAATAATAAGATTTGAACATATTTTCATTCTGTTAGAATTATCAAGTGCAATATACCAACTGTTATCATTACAAAAAATATGTAAACTACTGCTATAAACTTTAAATTTAATTACATTTCCATTAGCATTAGCTTTTGCAAGTCTTTTCAATGATATATAAGGCACACACCATATTACAACTAACACTATAAAAGAAATAATTGCAAATATTAAATCATTAATATTGTTCTGTATAACGTAAGCTGCAATAAATCCTGCAATAGCCAATACCAAAATAATAGTGTAAATTACAGATCTTCCACCAACCGTTTTTATCATACCGGAATTTTTTAATCCCTCATAAGCTTCAGTCTTATTTATAACAAACTCATTTTCATAAATAAGTTTTTCACTACCTCTGCACTTACTTATTTCTTCAGAGTTACGTACCTCATTCAGTATTTCTTTTATGCTATCACCGTTATTATCCAATATTAATCACCTGTTAAATATCAAGATTTTGCACATACTTGGCATTTTTTTCAATAAATTCTCTTCTTGGTTCAACCTTGTCACCCATAAGAATAGTAAATATTTCGTCAGCAGCTTCAGCATCAGAAAGCTCCACTCTTAACATAATTCTTGTTTCAGGGTTCATTGTTGTTTCCCAAAGCTGTTCAGAATCCATTTCACCAAGACCTTTATATCTCTGAATATCAGACTTACCTTCAATTTCTTTTAAAATAGCATCTCTTTCTTCATCAGAATAAGCATACTTATGTTCTTTATTTTTTGTAATTCTATAAAGCGGAGGCTGTGCAATATATACATGACCCTGCTCAACAAGAGGACGCATAAATCTAAAGAAAAAGGTTAAAAGCAATGTTCTTATGTGAGATCCGTCAACATCGGCATCTGCCATAATAATAACCTTGCCGTATCTTAGCTTTTCGATATCAAAATCTTCACCAATACCTGTTCCTAGTGCTGTAATAACAGGCATAAGCTTGTCATTACCATATACACGGTCAAGTCTTGCTTTTTCAACATTAAGCATTTTACCCCATAAAGGAAGAATTGCTTGGTATCTTCTGTCACGTCCGCCTTTTGCAGAACCACCCGCAGAGTCACCCTCTACTATATAAATTTCTGTTTCGTTAGCATCTCTCGACTGGCAATCTGCCAGCTTTCCCGGAAGTGATGCATTTTCCATAGCAGATTTTCTTCTGACTAAATCTTTTGCTTTTCTTGCTGCTTCTCTAGCTCTTGATGCAGCTAAAGCCTTTTCAAATATTAACTTTGCAGACGAAGGATTTTCTTCAAGATAAATTTTAAGCTTTTCACCCATTAGCTTTTCAACCATTGTTCTTACTTCTGTGTTACCAAGCTTTGTTTTGGTTTGTCCTTCAAATTGGGCTTCCTTTAGTTTAACACTTATAACAACAGTCAAACCCTCTCGCAAATCTTCGCCTGTAAGATTTTTATCGTTATCTTTTAAAATATTAAATTTTCTTGCGTAATCGTTCATAATTCTGGTTAAACCACGCTTAAATCCGTCTTCAGCCGTACCACCGTCAACTGTATGAATATTGTTCGCAAATGAAAGCATAATTTCATTATAGCTTTCGTTATATTGCATTGCAACCTCAACAGAAGATGAATCATCAGACGCTGTTGTGTTAAAATAAATTACGTCGGGGTGAATAACATCCAACTCACGCTTTTTATGAATATATTCAACAAAACTAACAATACCACCATCATATTTAAAATTTTCACTTTGAATATTGTCATCATCCCGCAGGTCTTTAAGTTCAATATTTACACCTGCATTCAAAAATGCTTGTTCACGCAAACGTCTTTCAAGAATATCGAATTCGTAAACAGTAGTTTCTTTAAATATTTCTGGGTCAGCTTTAAATATAACCTCGGTTCCTTTTACAGAACTCTCTCCAATAACTTCAAGCTCTGTTACAATGTTGCCTTGCTCATATCTTTGCTTGTAAACCTTTTCGCCGTCACAAATAGTAACCTCAAGCCACTGAGAAAGTGCATTTACAACAGACGCACCAACGCCATGCAAACCACCTGACACCTTGTATCCTCCGCCGCCAAATTTACCGCCTGCGTGCAAAACAGTAAATACAACAGTAACAGCAGGTATTCCCATTTTTTCATTTATTCCAACAGGTATTCCTCTGCCGTTGTCTTTAACTCTTATTATATTATCAGGTAAAATTTCTACATCTATTTTTGTACAATATCCTGCTAATGCTTCATCAATAGAGTTATCAACAATTTCATATACTAAATGATGAAGTCCTGCCGGTCCTGTAGAACCTATATACATACCGGGCCTTTTTCTTACAGCCTCAAGTCCTTCAAGAACCTGAATTTCATTAGCACCATATTCATTTTCTACTTTAGTAATATCAAGATTATCCAATTAAAACCCTCCGTTTTAAATTTTCTTTCTCGAATTTATTTCTTATTTTTATTTCTTATATTATTATTTTTACTGCTTTCAGTATATTTCACAAATCTTACGGTAAAAGGTAAAATTAATAACGATAATCCAAAGAATATTAATGTAAATATTAATAAACCAATTAAATTAAAATTACAAAAATGAAATAATAAAAGATTAAATAATATTAAAACTATAATATCAATTATAAAGAATATTGCCCTTCCTTTTGATTTATATACAGTAAAAGGCTTTTTACAATGTCTACATTCAATATGCCTGAATTTTGACATATTTTTTACTTCATTATACCTGTAAACAGCATTGCAATGGGGACAAACAGGTAATTTTAATAATTTCAAAGTTACACATCCTTCATTAAAGGTTAAGCTCAGAAATATCTAAAAATTCACTGTCGTCATCATTTTTTTCAAACTTAGATTCTTTGTCAAAATAACTTCTATCTAACTTATTTATAGTTTTAGTAGAATGATTATCAATATTAGAATCTGAACTTGACTCTACATTTTCTATGTCAATATTATTTTTCTTTTTCAAAGGAACAAGCTTAAGAAAAAATGGAGTTATAAGATAAAGTATTAAAAATGGTAGAGCTACCCACAGCATTCCCCACAATCCTCCAATAAAATAAGGATTAATTGAAATAACAATTAAAACTATTGCTAGCAATATTGCTATACCTATCATTATTTTATAGCTTTTTGAAAAAAATATCGTCGAATTTCTTCCGCAATGGCTGCAACTGTGTTCTCCTCTTTTTCTTTCTGCAAAAGCTTGAAAATAATTAAGTTTTTTTCCGCAATACGGGCATCTTGTTTTTTTCATTAATGTTCAATCCTCCCACTAATAAGTAAAAAATCAAATTTACAATAAGTATGCGTTTTATTAAGTGTATATTTTATTTTTCAGCTGCACTCTAAAGCTTTTTTAAAAATTCTTTTCTGTTAAGTAAAGTTTTTGGTGATAACTGACTTACATATACTGTTTTTTTCTTATCTCTGCTACATACAATAAAAGATTTTGGCAATTCTAAAGAAACAGTAATAACCTCATTATTTTTTGTTCTTTCAGATAAATATTTTCTGGTATGTTTTGAAATGGTAGTATTATCCATATCAAAAATACCTATAATGTCCTTATTATTAACTATTGTGTTATTTCCTAAATGCAAATACATACTTTAATTCTTTCCTTAAACAATCTTTTCTTGTACATTACCGTTTTCTACAATAAATAATTTTCCATTTTCAAGAAGTTTTTCTGTTGAATAATCGCAACAGGTTATAAATACCTGTCTGTCCATTATTTTATTTAATAAGAAGCTCTGCCTTTCTTTGTCCAGTTCACTTAAAACATCATCTAACAGTATAACAGGTTTTTGACCCGTTATTTGGTCAACTAATGTCGCCTCTGCAAGTTTTAATGAAAGTACTGCAGACCTTTGCTGACCTTGTGAAGCATATTTTCTTGCACTTCTACCATTTATAATAATCTCAATATCATCTCTATGGGGACCTTTAGTTGTATATTTTAAAGACAAATCTTCATTTCTCGACTTACAAAGTACTTCAAAGAAATTTTTTGATATTTCATGTATTGAAAAGTCAACACTGTATTTGTTTGTATACAATATTTCAAGATTCTCTTTATTTTCAGATATTCCACTATGGTATTTACTTGCTGATTCAGAAAGTAAGGATATATATTTTAATCTTTCGCTTATAATTACACCGCCGCTTACAGCAAGCTCCTTGTCCCATATTTCAAGAGTATCAGTAAGCTCAGAATAATAAGCTATATCTTTTAGTAATGCATTTCTTTGATTTAATATTTTATTATATCTTGCCAAATAAGCAGAATATTTTGGTTTTATTTGACAAATAGCACTGTCAATAAATTTTCTTCGCAGTCCCGGACCTTCTTTTACAAGCGACAAATGCTCAGGCGAAAAAACAATTGACGTTATTTTTCCCATTAAATATGATGGTGCAGGTTTTTTCACGTCATTAATATAAGCATCACGTCTATTATTTGCAAATTCTATTCTTGCATTTTGTATTCTTTCTTCGCTGTAAAAATCAATTTCAAGCTTTGAGAACTTTTTACCAAATGTTATAAGTTCCTTATCTTTTGCACCTCTAAAAGACTTTACACCGTTGAACATCCATATACATTCCAACAGGTTTGTCTTGCCCTGACCATTGTCACCGGCAATAACATTCATTTTTTCACAAGGAACTATATGATTATTTTCTAAATTTCTGAAATTTTCAAATTTCAGTCCTTTAATAATCACTTATAGTACACCTCAATAATTTTATCAGGTGTTTCAACCTTGTCACCATTTCTTATTTTTTTATTTCTCATTTCGCAAACATAGTCATTTACCATTACTTCACCATTTTGAATCATAATTTTTGCCTGACCGCCTGTTTGTGCAACACCACTAAGCTTTAACAAATTATCCAGTTTTATAAATTCTGTGTCAATAAAAATTCTTTTTAATTCTTTCATTGTTTAAACCTCATTGGAACAACTAAAAATAGGAACGAATCACCCTTTACAGGTACAATTTTCATAGGTGTAAGCGAACCGTTTAGTTGTAATTTTACTTCATCTGTTTCTGAATTTTTTAATGCGTCTAATAAATATCTGCTGTTTAAACCTATTTCAACATTTTCGCCGCTTATGTTTGCCGGCATAGAGTCGTTAGCTCTTCCTATAGAGGTTGAACAAAACAGCTTTACCTGTGTATCTTCAATCATACATCTTATAGGACTTTGAATTTTATCAGATGTTAAAAGCGACATTCTTTCAACAGCAGCAATCAATCCTCTTGTGTTAATAATAATTTCAGTTTTAACCTCAGGCGGAATTGTTGTTTTATAATCAATAAAGTTTCCTTCTATTAATCTTGAGATAATTGAATAGTTTTCAACCTTAAAAATCGCATGTCGCTGACCTATAATTATTTCAATATCTTTTTCTTCATCACTGGTCAGTTTCAAAATTTCACTAAGCGTTTTACCGGGAACAACAAACTTATTAGTTTTGTCACAGTCTATTACTTCTTGCCTTATTGCCATTCTATAACCGTCAACAGAAATAATTTTTAATAAATTATTATCAATATCAAAAAGCGATCCTGTATAAATAGGCTTTGAAAAATTATCTGATATTGCAAAAATAGTTTGCTTAATCATATTTTTAAGAATACCACTTTTAATTTTTATGTCATCCATTTTCTCTACCCTTGGAAGTTCAGGATATTCTTCTGATGATATTCCTACAATTTGATATTCAGCCTGTCCGCTTTTTATATAAATAATCATTTTTTCATCAGTTTCAATGTCAACTGTATTTTCAGGCAGTCTTCTTACAATTTCACTTAACAGCTTTGCGCTTACAACAAGCTCGCCTTTTTCTATAACATTGCAGTTAATAAATGTGGTTATTCCGATTTCAAGGTCATATCCGCATAAAATTATTCTGCTTTCTTCAGCTCTTATTAATATACCTTCAAGTGATGGCAAATTAGTTTTTGTTGATACAGCTCTTTGTACATTACTAACTGCTGATGAAAATTCTTTTTGATCGCAAGAAAATTTCAATGTTATCAATCCTTTATATATAGAATAGTTTATTTTATTTAAGTAGTAATAGTAGTGTATGTTAACTTGTTAGTTTACCCGTTTTTGTCCCATTTATACTGAAAAAGTTATTAAAAAATTTATGTTTAAATTCAGTTGACAAAATTTAATAACATTTAACATTAATTGATAAGTTAACAATGATGTGGATAACTGTTAGTTAATTGTTAATTAAATTGTTAAAAACTTTATTAATTATTTTGAAGATTTTTCTTTATATCTTGTATAATTTCTTTAACCTTTGGGTCAGTTTCCATATTCTTTTCAACCTGCTGGCAGGTATATACAATGGTTGAATGATGTCGGCCATTAAATGATGAACCAATTTGCTCCATTGACATATTCGTAATATCTTTTACAAGATATATAGCAATTTGTCTTGCTTTTGACAAAGTGGCTCTTCTATTAGAAGATTTTATTTCTTCTACTGTAACGTTAAATGTTCTTGCAACTTCTTCAACAATGGTATCTAAAGAAATTTCAACTGAAACATCTTCACTTTGAAGTTCAGCTATAACCTCATGTGCCATTTTTACACTTATTTTCTCATTATTTAAAAGATTTTTAGCGTGCAGCTTTTTTACAGCACCTTCTAGCTTTCTTATGTTTGTTTTAATTTTCATTGCAATTAATTCGCTTATGTTGTATGGTATTTCTATATTAAGCTGCTCAGCTTTTTTATTAATGATTGTTATTCTTGTTTCAATGTCCGGCGGCTGAATATCTGCAAGTAACCCCCACTCAAAACGTGACTTTAACCTGTCTTCAAGTGTTTTCATTTCTTTAGGAGGCACGTCAGATGTGAATACTATTTGTTTTTTTGCCTCATAAAGTGTATTAAAAGTATGAAAAAATTCTTCCTGAGTAGCCTCTTTACCTGCAATAAATTGAATATCATCAATTAAAAGTACATCAACTGTTCTATATTTATCACGAAATTTGTCGGCTGTTTTTTTACTTAATGATTCGATAAGCTCATTAGTAAAATCTTCACCCTTTACATATATAATCTTTTTTTCAGGATAATTTTTAGAAATTACATTTTTTATAGCATATAATAAATGCGTCTTTCCAAGACCTGAATTACCATATATAAACAGAGGATTTTGTACTTCAAGACCGGCAGGATCTTTTGCAACTGCAAGTGAAGCTTTGTAAGCAAGCTCATTGGATTTTCCTACAACATATGTATCAAAGGTATATTCATCTCCGTATCTGTCGCCTTGAACCTTTTGTGGAGGTTGTGACATTGTTAACTCAGATTTATCATCTTCATTATCAATTTGAATTATATAACTAAATTCGTCACCAAATACTTCTTCAGATGCAACTTTTAAAATTCCTAAATAACTGTTTTCAATAACTGTTTTGTTAAAATTGTTAGGTACTTTAAGAATTATGTTTTTTGTTTCAAAATCTATTGACACAGGCTGAATTTTTTTAATCCATGCATTATATGCAACATCTGAAATTACTTTTTTACCATTTTCCCTTTTGTTTTTAAGGTAATCACAAATAACCTCCCACGCTTCATTAAACGTATCCAAAAGTTTCACCTCTTCATATGTTTTCTATCTTGCAATGTATCTGATTTATTGTATCATATTTTGTGACCTTTTTCAAATATTTTTTATTTTTTTTGCAAAAATCTAAACAAATTTTTATTATAATTTAATTACACACTATAATGTAAAAAATATGTTACATTATACAATATATAGTTGTTGTAGTATTTTGAAGAAAATTTATCTTTTTAAAGAATAAAAAATTAGAAAAATATTATTGACGGATTCATAAAATTAAGATATAATGCTAAATTGCAAGGTTAATATCCGAAAGGAGGATTTTCGATGCTTAGAACATATCAGCCTAAGAAGCTTCACAGAAAAAAGGAGCATGGCTTCAGAAAGAGAATGTCTGACAAAAACGGACGAAAAGTACTTGCTCGCAGAAGAGCTAAAGGTAGAAAAAGGTTGTCTTACTAAAAATTAAGGCCACTGAAAGGTGGTCTTTGTTTTTATGTACCGAAAACCGCTATTTGCTTTGTTATTTTTAACAGGAATGATTATATGAAGTTGGTTACTATAAAAGAGAATAAAGATTTCCGCAGAATTTATTCAAAAGGTAAATCTTATGTTGATCCTGTTTTGGTTACTTATGTATTGAAACAAAGATATAAAGAACTAAGGGTAGGAATTACTACCAGTAAGAAAATAGGCAAAGCAGTACAACGTAACAGAGCAAGGCGCATTGTTATGGCAGCATATAGAGAGTTGTACCCAAAGCTTGAAAAAACAGGGTATGATATTATTTTTGTAGCCAGAGGCCGCACACCTTATGTAAAAAGTACGGATATTTTGCGTTGTATGAAAAAGCAGCTAAAAAAAGCGGGTGTTATTAAATGAAGCGTCCGCTAATTTGGCTGATTAAATTTTACAGAAAAAATATTTCACCTAACACACCGCCAAGCTGTAAATTTACACCTACCTGTTCTCAATACGGGCTGGAGGCTATAGAAAGATTTGGAGCTTTTAAGGGCGGTTTTATGACTTTGTGGAGAATATTAAGATGTAACCCTTTTTCAAAGGGTGGATATGACCCGGTTCCTCAAAAGAAAAGCAAGAAATAATTTTTGTGATTTTTAATTAGTATTACTTTATGAGAGGAAGAGAATTTGAAATGTTTATTTTCGATGCCATAGGAAGTTTATTTGGTTTTGTACTATGGTTTTTTTACACTATATTTAAAAACTATGGCTTAGCAATTATTTGCTTTACAATTGTTGTTAAACTTGTATTGTTTCCAATGTCAATACATCAGCAAAAGTCAATGGCTAAAAATGCCAGAATGTCACAAAAACAGCAGGAATTAAGAAAGAAATATGCAAACGACACTAAAAAAATGAATGAAGAAATTCAGAAGCTGTATGAACGAGAGGGCGGAATGCAGTCAATGGGCTGTCTGTCTATGTTTATACCTTTGCTTATTCTTATGGGCGTTTATTATGCAGTAGTAAGTCCTCTTATTAATACTATGCATATGGATAGCAGTGTAGTTACAAATGCTCTTAATAATTTAACTGTTATGCCGGGTATTGGTAACCAGTTTACATCAATATACGGACAGCTTGAAATTGTTAATATTGCAACACAGTCCAATGGAGAGGCATTTTTAAGTCAATTTTTCAGTGCAGTAGATATTAAAACTATTGCTGATTATGCAAACAGCTTTAATTTCTTAGGTTTAAATTTGCTTGGAAAACCAAGTGATGGATTTTCTATATTGTGGATTATTCCTGCACTATGTTTAATTACATCGCTTGCAAGTCAGTTTATTACAATGAAAATTCAGGGATCATTAAAACAGCAACAGGGCTGTATGATGGCAATGATGTTTTTAATGCCTGTATTTAGTGCATATATTGCTTATTCTGTACCGGCGGCTGTTGGTTTTTACTGGATTATATCAACAATTACAAGCTTTATTCAGACAATGGTTTTACAGAATTTTTACAGTGTAAATCATATGACTGCAAAACAAGAGGCTCAAAGAGTTGAGCTTTTAAGATTGAAAGAAAAAAATATAGCCTATTCTTATAATCCTCGTAAGAGAATTAATGAAAATAATAGTAATAATAAAAAGAAGAAAAAGTGAGTTTGAGGTGTAGAAAAATGATAAGAGAAGCAATAGGGATTGGTGAAACAGAAGAGCTTGCCAAACAGGATGCTTTAAATCAGCTTGGATTAAACAGTGATTCAAATGTAAAGTTTGAAGTTATGAAAAAGGCAGAAAAAAAGAAGTTTGGAATTTTTGGCGGAAGCCCTGCAAAGGTAAAAGCAATTTACGAAATATCTGACGATTTGCTTTCAGATAATGTTCAACAAGAATTAAATAATTCTGCAAGTGAAAATGTTATAAAAAATAATAATGTTTTTAAAGAAGAAATTTCTGTTTCATATAATGAAGAGGGGCAAACTGCATCTGTTTCATATAATGAAGAGGGACAAACTGCAGAAGAAGCTGATGTAGTAAATATTCCAAATGATTATGCACCTGCTGCCGAGGCTAAAAAGTATATTGAAAATGTATTGTCAGCTATGGGTTTAGAAGATATTACAGTGGAGATTAAAGAGGAAGAAACATCTGCTGAAATTACATTGTCGGGTGACCAAGTTGGTGCTGTTATTGGTAGAAGAGGTGAAACTCTTGACGCATTGCAATATCTTGCAGGTTTGGTAGCAAACCATGTTGGAAATTCTTATTACAGAATTACAATAAATACAGGCAATTACAGAGAAAAAAGAGAAAAAACACTTGAGGTTCTTGGCAGAAAGTTGGCATTTAAGGTTCTTAAGACAGGAAAAAATGTTTCCCTTGAACCAATGAATCCTTATGAAAGAAGAATTATACATACTTCTGTGCAAAAGGTTAATGGTGCAATTTCTTGGTCAGAAGGAGAAGTTACTAACAGGCATGTTGTAATTGGTCCTGACCCTGAATATAAAAGACCTTACCGTAAAAATAATTATAATAATCGAAATAACAGAAGAAATTATAATAATAATTATGACAGAAAGAAAACTTATAATAACCGAAACAACACTAATTTTAACAGAAATGACAATGTTGCTAATCAGGGTGAAAGAGAGCCGAAAAATGAGGGAGGAAGTCTTTCTCTGTATGGTAAAGTAGATACAAAGCCTGAATAATTAAAGTTTTATTAACCGCTTCAAATTGAAGCGGTTTTTTTATGACTATTTTTTATATTACTACTATTAATAAATTTAGTATGTTAAAAAAGATATTGACAAAAGAAAATAAATGAAATATACTATTATTAGTTAATTAAATAATTGTCTAATTAACTAATTAATTTTAGGAGGTAATTATATGGGGGATGTATGGAAAGCACTTGCAGACCCTACAAGGCGAAAAATTCTTGAGTTGCTTAAAAAGCATGATATGAATGCAGGTGAGATAGCAGAAAAATTTAATATGACAAAGCCGTCAATAAGTAATCATCTTAATATTTTAAAACAGGCAGATTTAGTTGACGCTGAAAAACAAGGTCAGAATGTTATTTATTCATTAAAAACAAGTGTTTTAGAAGACATTATGAATATTCTATCTAATCTTACTAATAGAGGAGAGTAATGGTATGAAAAAATATATTTATTTATTAATTTCTGCAATTAATATTGCTTTAACCGCATTGTATATTGCTATGTCACCAAAAGAAATTGTTCCTGCACATTATAACATAACCGGTGAAGCTGACAGCTTTGCATCAAAATGGACATTATTATTTTTTTCGGCTTTACCTGTTGTTTTGGGGATAATTTATTTAATTAGATGTTTGTGTATAAAAAACAACAAAAATATAGATAGTAATAAAAAATATGAAAATAAATTTATACTTGCAATTTTTTTATTGCTTATAATTATTGTTTGGTTTGTAATTATTATATGTTTAAATGGTATTAATAATGTTAGCAGCTTTATAGGACCGTTTTTTTGTTTAATATTAGGTGCTTTAGTAGTTTATTTAAGCAATATGTTTGGTAAACTAAAGCAAAACAAAATTTTGGGAATAAAAATAAATGCTACATTAAAAAGCGAAACAGTTTGGAAAAAAACACATAAATTATCCGGTTATTTGGGTGTTATAAGCGGTATTATTATGATTATTTTAGGCATTATAGGAACTTTTATTGGTGAAGCATCGTTTATTTTTTTTATAATTGGATTTTTAATTTTAATAATTATGAATGTTATTATACCAATAGTTTATGCAGAAATTTTATATAATAAAGAGAAAAAATTAAAAATTGAAGGATAATGTAAAAATTAAAAGCTATAACTCACAGATTAATAAGTGTGAATTATAGCTTTTTTGTGTTATAAAATTAAAAAATATTGTTATATATAAATAACGAACATTGAACAATATAATAAAATTATTATTTGATTATAATTAAGATAATTTATGAAAACATTTGGGTAATTGCAACCAGACAAGACATTGTTATTATTGAAAATATCGTTGACAAAGAAACGATGTTTACAGATAGTTCTGTGTCTTTGTCAAATTTTGTTGCAAACATTGTAGTTGCGGCGGCAATAGGAGCGCTTATTGCAATAGCAACTGTAATTAATATATTTCCTCGTATTCCCACAAAATACATTATAAGAAGGCAAACTACAGGAATAACCAATAATCTTAATATAGTTGAAATCCAGGCGTCTTTGTCTTTTAAACCGTTGCTTATTTTACTGTTAGATAAATAAAAACCTATTATTATCATTGGTAATGGTGTGTTAAGTCCCGCTAAATATTCTATAGGTTGTGCAATTACTATAGGAAGCTTAATTGAAAATAAAAATAATACTAATGCTACTATTACACCAAGAATTCCCGGATTAAGCAATAGCGTTCGTTTTGAAAAGCTTTTTTTACTGCCACTCATGCAAACAACACCGTAGCTCCATAAAAATACATTAAATACACCTAAAAAAGCGGCTCCATATAAAACCCCTTCTTGCCCAATTATTGCCTGTTGTAGTGGCAAAGACATAAATCCGCAGTTAGAAAATACTGTACCAAAGCGTAGTACTGACCTTTTGTTTATATTATTACCACGAAATACTAATGTTACAATAATTATTGATATAAGATGTACACCAACAGCACACAAGGCCGTTATACCAAGATTAACTAATATATCAGGCTTAAATTCTACTTGATATGCATTAATAATTACACAAGGAGTTACAAAATATAATACAATGTCAGTAATATGTTTTGCTGTATTGTCATTTATAAAATTGATTTTTCCGCATATATAGCCAACAGCAATAAGAATGAACAAAATAAGTACTTGTCCACCAACTGTCATAAAGTAATCTATAAGCAATTTTTACACTTGCCTTTCATTTCATTTTTATTCTATTGCCAGTTTTCATATAATACCAATTTTATCACCATGAGTTTTACTATTTTACAAGTAAAGCTCACAATTGTATGTATATTATTTTAATCATATAATAATTAATTATTAATAATTAAAATATTTTTTAATTTTTCTGTAAATTCATCAGAAGAAAGATAATCTTTAATAACTTTTTCTACAGCACTTTTAAAATCTTCACTATTCTTTATTGATTCAATAATAAAATCATCATTTATTGTTGTATCTTCAAATTGTTCAATATCATCTTCAACAGGCTCATCTGAAGAATTATAATCAGGTTCAGTATATTCTTCAGAATTATTGTCAATATCAGTGTTATTATCGTTAACAGATAATTCAGCTTGTTTTATAAGATCTTCTATACTTTCTGATGAATTGTTAATTATTAATGGTTCACTTTCTTTTTTAGAAACAGATAATTCAGCTTCTTTCATCAAGTCTGCAATACTTGATGATTGGTTAGTGTTAACAGATTTATCACTTTCATCTAAACCAAAATTATCGCTAAGAGGAACATTAATTTCTTCGGAAGCAATATCCTCTATAGGATTAGATTTTTCTGATAAAGTAAAACTATCACCAAAAGGTTTAACTTCTTTTGTATTTTTGATATCTTGTTTAATAGTGTCAGATATAGTATTTATGGATTGTTCAACAGTATTAGAAACATCTATATCTAAATTATTAATAACAGGTTGGTCAACAATTTTAGTTGTATTATTGACATTGTCATCAGTAATACCAAAACTGCCATTAAGAGGAACATCAATTTCTCT
>CABRLN010000017.1 GCA_902471875.1 uncultured Clostridium sp. | reverse complement strand
CCAATTGTTCCGTTGGTTGCAGCATTGGTTGTAAAAGATATTTCTATGCTGCTGGGGGGGTATTATCTCATACGCAAGGGTATTACACCTCCTGCTGCAAAATGGTATGGTAAATTGGCAACAATAATATTCTATGTATCTGTATGTATAATAGTATTTTGCAGAGCTTTTTTGCACTATGAAAACGCTATGCTAGTGTTAATATTGTTGAGCCTTACAGTTGTTGCAATGATGTTTGCACTTGTAAAGTATGCCATAATGTTTATCAAACTTTTAAATGATAAAGAAAAATCACAAAAATAAGATAATAACAAAAGTGTACCTTAAGGTGAATTGTACATTGTAATTATACAATGTGTTGCCTTAAAACCTGTACGCAAAATTTATATAAAGATAATTATTGAGGAGAAAAGTATATGCTTTGTAGTAAATGTAATAAAAGACCGGCTGTAGTTTTTATATCAGACTCATCCGGACAGGGGCAGACTAAGGGGTATTGTCTTAGCTGTGCTAATGAGTTGGGTATTAAGCCTGTAAAGGATTTAATGAAGAATATGGGCATAACCGATGAACAGCTTGAAAGCATGCAGGATTCTATGGACAGCTTGATGGAAATGAGCAATAATGGTGAAATGCCGAATTTGCAGGAGCTTCTTGGAAATGCAGATGTTAGTGCAATATTAAACCAAGAGGATGGTATTTTACCTGGTGATGACGCAGATGACCCTGACAAATTTTCACAAGGAGGAGCTCCGACATTTCCGTTTAATATTTTTAATGCAAATCAAACAGAAAAAAATACACAGTCAAAAAGAAAGAGCAAAAAAGAAAAAGACGCAAAGCGCAAGCATATTGACGCCTACTGTACCAATCTTACCGAAAGGGCAAAATTAGGTAAAATGGACAGGGTAATTGGCAGAGATAAAGAAATTGCACGTGTTATTCAAATTTTATCAAGAAGAAGTAAAAATAATCCTTGTTTAATTGGTGAACCGGGCGTTGGTAAAACTGCTATTGCTGAAGGTTTGGCTTTACGCATTGCACAGGGTGATGTTCCGCAACGTTTAAAAGATAAAGAAATTCAGCTTTTAGACCTTACCTCACTTATTGCAGGTACACAGTTTAGGGGCCAGTTTGAAAGCCGAATTAAGGGCTTAACAGCTGAGGTTAAAGCAGCAGGAAATATTATTCTGTTTATTGACGAGGTACATAACCTTGTAGGTACAGGTGATGCTGAAGGAACAATGAATGCTGCAAATATTTTAAAGCCTGCACTTTCTCGTGGAGAAATTCAGGTTATTGGTGCAACTACTTTTAACGAATATAGAAAGTATATTGAAAAGGATTCTGCTTTAGAAAGAAGATTTCAACCTGTTACAATTAATGAGCCTTCCATAAAAGATACTATTGAGGTTCTTACAGGTGTTAAAGATTATTACGAAAAACATCACCGTGTAGCTGTACCTGATCAAATTGTACGCAGAGCGGTTGTACTTTCTGAAAGATATATTACAGATAGATTTTTACCTGACAAAGCAATAGACCTTCTTGATGAGGCATGTGCTTGTGCTGCACTTGGCTGTAAGCCAATGGAGGAGTATGATAAGCTTACAGATAATTTAAGATATTTGCATATTAGAGAAGAAGAGCTTACTGAAAATCAAGATGCTATCGACTACGAGGCTGTAGCAAAGCTAAGGGCTGAAATGGCACAGGTTCAGGATAAAATAAAGTTGATTGAACCTGAAGTGTTAGGTGTAACAGTGCAAGATAAAGATCTTGCAAAGGTTATTGAGCTTTGGACAGGTATTCCTGCACAAAGAGTAGAAGAAAACGAGCTTAATAAGCTTTCTGACCTTGAAGCTTCAATGAAAAAACATATTATTGGTCAAGATGAAGCTGTGGCAGCTATTGCCAAGGCTGTACGCCGCAGCAGGGTTCAAATAAGCCCACGCCGCCGTCCTGCATCATTTATATTTGTAGGTCCTACAGGTGTAGGTAAAACAGAGCTTGTAAAGGTTTTGGCAGAAGAGCTTTTTGATACACCTGAAACATTAATCAGACTGGATATGTCAGAATATATGGAAAAGCATGCGGTGTCAAAAATCATTGGTTCTCCTCCGGGCTATGTAGGTTATGACGAGGCAGGTCAGGTAACTGAAAAGGTAAGAAGAAAGCCGTATTCTGTGCTTCTATTTGACGAAATTGAAAAAGCACATCCTGATGTTTTAAACATTTTGCTTCAAATTCTTGACGAAGGTAAGGTAACAGATGCTCACGGCAGAGTAGTAAACTTTGAGAATACCGTAATTGTTATGACATCAAATGCAGGCAGTGCTAAAGCAGAATTTGCACTGGGATTTGGTAAAACCGAAGATGATGCCACAAAAGAGCGTGTTATGAAAGCTTTGCGTGAATTTTTAAGACCTGAGTTTTTAGCAAGAGTCGACGACATAATTGTATTTAGAAATCTTGATAAAAACGATTTTAAAGGCATTGCTGCACTTGTACTTGACGAATATGTTGAGTCATTAGCTGAAAAGGGAATTACATTTACTTACGATGCATTTGCAACAGACTTTATTGCTGAAAAGTCAACAGGTGGTAAAAGTGGTGCAAGAGATATACGAAACTATATCAGACACAATGTTGAAGATAAAATTGCAACAGAAATTATTAGTCATGGTGAGGGTGTTTTAAAAAGTATTGCACTTACTGCCAATGACAAAGAGTTGCATTTAAATGTCATTTAATAACATCGGCATAGCATAAAATAATTCTACCCATATGGTTAGCATCATACATTGCATAATCATGTGGGTTTTTATGTATTTTGTATTTGTTAAAAACATATAATTCGATAGTACAATAAATATATTTTGCCCTATAAATCCGCAGCTTTTGACAAAAACAAACAAAAAGTATTTTATGTATTGTAACTGTAAAAATAATTTGATATAATTCTTTTGTAATTAAAATATATTAAGGAGAGGTATAAAATGACAAATTTTAAAACCACTATCAAGAAGCTTCCTTACTTTGTTATGGCTTTAGTTATTCTGTCAACAGCAGCTATTATATCAGGTTGCAGCGGAACTACTATTGATGTAAAGGGTAACTATTTGCTGGATGTTAATTTTTCCGGTTGTAATGGTCATGGTAAGGTAGAGCTTAGCGTTAATAATAATAATATTGGTTATGCGCTAAATTCAATTTCAAGTAATGATAATTACTCTGAAGTTTACAATTTATTGTCTGCTATGAAATTTAAAATGGAAGATGAATCTAAAAACGGTTCTTTATCAAACGGTGACAAATTTACTGTAAAGACTGAATATGATATTGATAAAGCTCAAGAATTAGGAGTTACACTGTCTAATACTGATATTGAATGTACTGTTGCAGAGCTTCCTGAAGGTGTTGAGCTTGACGCATTTGCCAAGGTAAAGGTTGAATTTTCCGGCGACAATGGCAGTGGTTATGTTAGCATAAACACAGATAGTTGTCCGAAGGAAGTAAAAAATAATGTTTACTTTGAGATTGATGGAGAAAGATACAATCTTTCAAATGGCGACAAGGTTACTGTAGTGGTAAACGCATTTGGTAATCTTGAAGATAAAGGTTATTTCTTGAAGGAAGAAGAAAAGACGTTTACAGTTGAAGGCTTAAGCGGAGCCAAAACAACTCTTGAAGGAGTCGATTGTACTAGTATTGCTAAAGATATGAAGGATAAGCTAGATGACGAAATTGATTCTGAGTACGATCTTGCTTACCTTGATTACAAATTTGAAAGTGGAAAAAAGAGAGATTTATCTTCGTATGGATTTGACTATACTGCAAAGGCAGAGTTAGTTAATTATGTATATGCTTATGAAAAAGACGATATTGACAACAATGGTTTAGTTGCTGTTTATAAGGTAACCAATAAGGTTAAGCGAACAGATTCTGACCAGACTTATGTTGATGATGGTGCAACAGCAATGAAGAAAAATGAAACAGATACAGGTGTTACATACATGGCAATAATGTCAAGTGCGCTGAAAATTACTGCAGACAACAAGATTGTTGACAACTATATCTATTATTCAGCAGTCAACTATGTTGATTTAAATGAACTTAACCAGAAGTTTGTTGATTCAGGCTATACAACAGTAAGCTATGACAAAGATTTTAATGAAATCAAGAGCGATTCTTCAAATGAAAAGACTACTGAAAGTTCAACAGAGAAAGCTACTGAAAAAACAACAGAAAGCAATGAAGAAGATGCTACAAAAGAAGCTTCTTCAAAAGTGTCAGACGAATCTGCTACAGCTCAAAAAACAGAACATGCTACAACTAAAAAAGCATGATTACTTTGACAAAATAAATAATTTGTGTTAACATAATAAAGTCGAGTAGCGAAAGCGTAAGTCCAGATTTTGGGCTTACGCTTTCTTTTTTTGTTCTAATATGGTTATGGCAGCTTTCCGTAAAAGTTCCGTGGATTATTAAAATCGGTTATAAATTACATAATCTATCTACACACAGATTTAAATAGTCCGTAATAAAAGGAGGAAAATTGAATAAAGAATTAGAGAAAATGAATAAGATGGGCACAAAGCCTATTCCAAAGGTAATGCTTAGTATGGGTATACCTATGATTTTATCAATGGTTTTACAAGCTTGCTACAATATAGTTGACAGTATGTTTGTTGCACGAATTCCTGACGCAGAAGGAATCAGCCATATGGGCGAATATGCTGTAAATGCTTTAACACTTGCTTTTCCTGTACAAATGCTTATTGTAGCTTTTGGTATAGGTACAGGTGTAGGAGTTAATGCATTGTTAGCAAAGTGTCTTGGGCAAAAGAATACTGAAAGGGTAGCAATGGCAGCAGGCAACGGTGTAACACTGGGAATAATAATTTATGTTCTGTTTTTAATTTTTTGCATTTTGGGTATTGATTTTTATCTTAATACACAAACTAGTGATGAACTTATTTTTTCTATGGCGAAAACTTATTTGATTATCTGTACTTTGCTTTCTTTAGGAATTATTATGTTCTCAATTTTTGAAAAACTGTTACAGTCAACAGGTAAATCATTATATTCTACCATAGCACAAATTGCCGGTGCTGTAACTAATATAATTCTTGACCCAATAATGATATTTGGTTACTTTGGTGTACCGCAAATGGGCATTGCCGGTGCAGCTTATGCAACTGTAATTGGACAGTTTGTTTCAATGGCTTTGGCTATGGTATTTCACTATGTAAAAAATAAGGAAGTTAAAAATGGTTTTAAATATTTAAAGCCTGATATTTCCATTATTAAAGAAATTTATATAATTGGTTTACCTGCTATAATAATGCAGGCACTAATGTCATTTATGACATATGGCGTAAATATTATTTTTGGTGCTGTATCTGTTACGGCTGTTACGGCATATGGTATTTTCTATAAAATACAGCAATTTATATTTTTTGCAGGTTTTGGTTTGCGTGATGCCATAACACCTTTAATATCCTTCAATTATGGTATGAACGACAAAAACAGGGTTAATACAGGCATAAAATACGGTTTAATATATACAAGTGTAGTTATGGTGATAGGTGTTTTAATGCTTGAAATTTTTGCTGATCCTTTAGTGAAAATGTTCGGGTTGTCAGAACACACGGCACAGCTTTGTGTAACTGGCAGTCGCATAATTGCAACAGGTTTTTTATTTGCAGGGGGAAATATAGCATTGCAGGGTGTTTTTCAGGCACTTGGCTGCGGTGTAAGCTCGCTGGTAGTTTCATTATTAAGATTATTTGTAATAGTATTACCACTTGCAATTTTGTTTTCAACCTTTGAAAATGCCGAATTTATGATATGGTTTGCTTTTCCCATAGCGGAGCTTGTTGCTTTTGTTGCAGCATTAACGTTTATGATAAGGGCAAATAGCAAAATTATAAATAATATGGTACAAATTAAAGCTTAATAAACAACAAGCCTGTCACGTAACTCTCTGCGTGACAGGCTTGTTGTTTATTAAGCTTGCTGAAGTTGTTCTTTTTCAGCAGGAATAGCTTCTTGCTGTGGTTGACGGTTTTTAATATCCTTTGCAAAAATAAGCTTAAATATTTTTCTAACAAAGGGCTGGAAAAAGAACAGTTGTGTAAAGAAAGCAAAAGGAAAGTTAAGGCATACCAGCTTAATCCAGTTTGCAATCAGTGTTAAAATATTAAAGCCTGCATAATACGGATAGTATAGCCAAGCAGCTATAAAGCTCATTGCAGGGCACATTAAACCAACGGTTGCACAAATAATTGCTGTTTCAAATAAAACTGGGTGTGTTTTTTGTGGGTCAAAAATTTTGCAGGCAAGCTTAAACGAACAAGGACTTCCCATAACAATTTCTAAAAAATAAGCGAGGCAAAATTCAACAACAATTACAACCCATATTGGCATATAATTGCCAAACATATAAATGCCGCCTTGTTTGTTTATGGCACCTAATACGCTGTTTGTTTCGTTAATAGACATTAGGGTGTTGCCGTTTACAACATACAGGCTGAAAAATACGTAAGCGTGTACAGTTATAACAACTGTAATAAAGGCGAACACCATTCTTTGAAATTGATTTCTTGGCATAAATAAACTCCTTTTCCATGCAAAAAACGACACAGGCTCAGCTTTAACCAAAAATCTTTAAAAAGAAAATTTTGCATATAACTGCTACAGAGATAAAAATAATTTATCAATTTTAGCAGTAACAAGCATTAAATGTTCCGTAATCAGATTTATGTGTTAAACACTACATGTGTCGTTTTGCATTTAAAATATTAAATTTTGTGATATGCTGCATAAATATGTACAGCAAAAATTAACCTATAAAAGTTTAACATCTTATTTAAAAGAAGTCAATAACTTATCAAAAAAGATTGGTAACTAACTTTTTAATAAAAGAAAAAATATTTAGCAAATTTTTAAAATTTATTTTAATTATATCATCACAGGGTAGAACATATAAGTCAAAAATGTTATAATAAATATACAGGAGGTGTGCCGTATGTCATTTGATATTTTATATAATGAAAGTAACAGTAACCAGGGTGTTTTACCGGGTGGTTTGCACGACACAGAGCAAATTAAGGTGTTAATATGCTATTTATTAAGTGAAACGCAAGAGGCTGTAACCTCTGACTTTATCAGCGGAGTTTTACAAAAATGCGGTGCCGCCAACTACTTTGAGGCTTCACACAGCTTTGCAGAGCTTGTTGCAAATGGTCAACTTACAGCAAGTGATGACAATGACAATTTATTTATTTTGGCTGATTCAGGAAGGTTTATTGTAACCACACTTTCTGACGAATTACCAAAAGCAATTAAAGAAAGCACTCTGAAAGACTACAAAAACTATTTACGCCAGTACGACATAAAGCAAGAAAACAGCGTAAAACTGCACAGCGAAAATAATAAAACTTATGTTGAATGTACTGTAAACGACGGAGATAATCCACTGTTAAAGGTAAATATGTATATGCCTGACACAGAACAGGCAAGCCTTGTAAGAAATGTGTTTTATAATAATACTGATGTTGTTTATCAAGCTATTGTTGCACTTATGACAGGTGATAAAAAGTCAGCATTGCAGATTATAAGTTCAGCACAGCTTAATACAGAAGATTTTATTTAATTATTTAAAAAAAGTGTCAATAATAAGCATAGCGGTAACGGCGGGTATTCCGCCAACAGCACTTGCACAAATGCTTAAGCCGCTAACAGGAATATAAACGCCGGTAAATATACCGGCAATGTTTACTGCTGCCAAAGAAACAAGCCCTGTTGCAACGGTTGTTACAGAACGTTTAAAAGGGTTTTTACTGCTTTTTATTGCATATAATATAGCAAAAAATACAATTGCCCCCAGTATAATTCCGGCTATCGTTTTAATATCCATATATTACACTCCTTGCTTTTTTAGTTAATTATATGTTTGTAATAGGTGTAATATTATTATAATTTTTTGTCTATATTTGGTAAAGGATTTTTAACAGCTTAATTACAAATCTGTATATTGACTAACAATAGTTAATATGTTATTGTATGTTTGAGCTGAATAATATATATTTAGCTAAAAGAAAGGAGATGGAGGGTATGGCTGTTGATTTTTTTACATTGCCGTTTTTTTGGATAGCAATAGCGGTAATTGCCGTTATTATAGAGGGCTGCACAACACAGTTGGTTTCTATATGGTTTGCATTAGGTGCTGTTGTCACTGCTGTGATTGCAGTGTTTACTGACAATTTAATTATACAGCTTGCTGTTTTTGTAATTGCATCGATAATATGTCTTGCTGTAACACGGCCTCTTGCCCGAAGATTTAAACAGAAAAACAGTAATGTTGCTACTAACAGTGACAGATACATAGGTAAGATTGCAGAGGTTATTGTAGATGTTAATAATGATGAAGCACTTGGTCAGGTAAAGGTTGAAGGTTCAGTATGGTCTGCAAAATCAACTACTAATGAGGTTCTTCCTGTTGGTACTATGGTTACAGTTAATAAAATAGAAGGTGTAAAAATGGTTGTTACACCCGTAAGTGTAACAAAATAATAAATTAAGTATATTAACTTATTATGCATTTAAAACAATTAAAATATTGAAAACAAGGAGAAAACTATGGATTTACTATTTTTAGTTATTATTATTATTGCAATTCTTGCAATTTTGGTGTTTATCAAAAATGTCAAAGTTGTGCCGCAAGCACATTCATATGTAATTGAGCGTTTAGGAGCATACTATCAATCATGGGGTACAGGTTTGCATTGGAAAATACCTTTTATTGACAGAATAGCAAGAAAAGTATCTTTAAAAGAGCAGGTAGTTGATTTTCCGCCACAGCCTGTTATCACAAAAGATAATGTAACAATGCAGATTGATACTGTAGTTTATTTTCAAATTACAGACCCTAAGCTATATACTTATGGTGTTGAAAATCCTATTTCAGCTATAGAAAATCTTTCGGCTACCACATTAAGAAACATTATTGGTGAGTTAGAACTTGACCACACACTTACATCAAGAGATGTTATCAACACAAAAATTCGTGTTATTCTTGATGAAGCAACAGATGCATGGGGCATTAAAGTAAACAGAGTTGAGCTTAAGAACATTTTGCCTCCAAGAGAAATTCAAGAATCAATGGAAAAGCAGATGAAAGCTGAGCGTGAGCGTCGTGCAAGAATTCTTGAGGCTGAAGGTCAAAGAGAAAGTGAAATTCTTGTTGCTGAAGGTCACAAGCAATCAGCAATTTTACAAGCTGATGCTATTAAAGAAAGAAAAATTCGTGAAGCACAGGGTGAAGCCGAAGCCATCAGAAGTGTACAGCAGGCTTATGCTGACGCATTAAAAATGTTAAATGAAGCAGCACCAAATGAAAAGGTTATTGCACTTAAAAGTCTTGAGGCATTCCAAAAGGCTGCCGACGGTAAGGCTACTAAAATTATTATTCCGTCAGAAATTCAGTCATTGGCAGGTCTTGCAACATCAGTTAAAGAAATTTTCCATAATGACGATGTTTCTGCGAATAATGGCAAATAACCTAAAAGGCATTTAAATATGAAAGGAACTACTTTAAACATAAGTACTAAAATTAAAAATTATGTTATAGCTTTGGTATTACTGATTATTGGAGTTTTGCCTTTTATATATTTGCTATTTCTTTTTGATAATTGTAATTTCAATTTTGCTACTTTTATATACTGAATTTAAGTATAGAGGACATAATATTGATTGTAACAATTGCTGAAAAATAAAGCTGTTGGAATAGTAACAGATGGTAAAATATTACAAAACCCGTTATAAATTTTGTAATAATCGAAAAATGGTTGAAATTATAAGTAAAATGCAATAAAATATAAGTAATGACATTACACGGAGGTATTCCCAATGGCGGATATTATTTGCATTACAGGTAATATGTTTTCCATAGGTGGGGTACTTGCGTGTTGTTACAAGGCATAATTATAGGCTGTGGTGTATAACCGCAGCCTTTTAGTTTTGTAATAAGCAATTCTGTTTATTTTGAATTATGAAAGGAATGTTAAATTATGAAAAAAGTAGCAGTAATTATGGGCAGCGACAGCGACTTTCCTGTAGTTTCGGGTGCTATTAAAACATTAAAGGAGTACGAGGTACCTGTAGAGGTTCATGTAATGTCTGCACACCGTACACCAACACAGGCGGCAGAGTTTTCTTCAAATGCAAAGGCAAACGGTTTTGGTGTAATAATTGCCGCAGCAGGTAAGGCAGCACACCTTGCAGGTGTTTTAGCTGCACATACAACAATTCCTGTAATTGGTATTCCTGTTAAATCTTCAACCCTTGACGGTTTAGACGCTCTTTTGGCAACAGTTCAAATGCCTAAGGGCATTCCCGTAGCTACCGTAGCTATTGACGGTGCTGACAATGCGGCTTTATTGGCTGTTCAAATGCTGGCTTTGTCTGACGACTCACTGTCACAAAAGCTGGAGGCACTTAAGGCAGATATGGAGTCGGGAGTAATTGCCAAGGATAAAGCAATTCAAAGTAAGGTGGAAGAGCTGTGAACACAACAGTAAAAGATGTTTTATTAACGGATAATGAAAAACCGCAGGATGAATGCGGTGTATTTGGTATTTATAAAAATGATGATGAAATTAACACTGTTACCGAGGTTTACAGCGGTTTGTATGCACTGCAGCACCGTGGACAGCAAAGTGCGGGTATATGTGTTAATGACAACGGTAGCTTTAAATGCTATAAAAACAACGGTTTAGTTTCAGAGGCTTTGCCTGTAGCAGCTCTTGAAGAGTTGCCAAACGGTAAAATCGCAATCGGTCATGTAAGACATTCGGTTTATTCTCGTGACACACATGATATTGCAGCAGTGCAGCCACTGCTTATGCGTTACATTAAAGGCTCTTTAGCTATTGCACATAACGGTGCAATAACAAATAAGGCAGAAATTCACAAGGAGCTTGAAGAAGGCGGAGCAATATTTCAGTCAAATAGTAATGCAGAGCTTATTGCATATGTTATAGCCAGCAAAAGACTGCTAACCTTTTCTATTGAAGAGGCTGTTTTAAAAGCAATGGATATGATTGAAGGCTCATATTCAATGGTAATGATTTCACCAAGTAAGCTTATTGCGGTGCGTGACCCTCATGGTTTCAGACCACTGTGTATAGGTAAAATGAATAATAGTTATATTATTTCTTCAGAAAGCTGTGCCTTTGATAGCCTGGGGGCCGAATTTATAAGAGATGTTAAGCCGGGCGAAATGGTTGTAATAGATGAAGATGGTTTACACAGTTATACAGAACATTGCGGCAAAGAAACATTTATGTGCGTGTTTGAACCTATATATATTTCACGACCTGACAGTGTTATTGATAACCAATGTGTTCACAATTTCAGAATGAATGTTGGTGCGGCACTGGCAAAGGAGTATCCGGTTAAAGCTGATGTTGTCTGTGGTGTGCCTGACAGTGGTGTAAGTTGTGCAATCGGCTATGCAAATGCGTCGGGCATTCCATATGGTATGGCTATAATTAAGAATAAATATTTAGGCAGAACACTTTCTATGGGTGGAAGTGAGGAGTTAAAAAACAGAACTCTTGAAATTAAAATAAATGTTCTTAAGCCAACTGTAGATGGAAAAAGAGTTGTAATAATTGATGACAGCATTGTACGTGGAGGTACAATAGCACATATTGTTGATTTGCTTAAAAAAGCAGGTGCAAAAGAGGTTCATGTAAGAGTGGCTTCTCCTGAATTTTGCGAAACTTGTCATTACGGTACAAGCTTGCCACAAAAGGAACAGTTAATATCACGCAGACTTACTAAGCAACAACTTTGCGAAGAAATTAATGCAGATTCTTTGGAATTTATTAAGCAAGAAAATTTGCTTGCTTGTGCAACTGATACAAACATTAACTTTTGTACAGCTTGCTTTACAGGAAACTTTCCTACAGAAATTCCTGCAGAGCAATTTGTTGATAAATTTAGTCAGAAAATTGAAAAGATTTAATTAAATACATTTTACGGAGGAATATTTATGAAGAGTTTTAGTGAAAGCTACAAAGCGGCTGGTGTTGATGTTACTGCCGGTTATAAGTCGGTAGAGTTAATGAAAAAGCATATTGCTAAAACAAATATTGACGGTGTTGTTTCCGGCATTGGCGGTTTTGGCGGTTGCTTTGCACCTAATCTTACAGATATGGAAGAGCCTGTGCTTGTTTCGGGTACAGACGGTGTTGGTACAAAGCTAAAGCTTGCTTTTTTGCTAGACAAGCACGACACAATTGGTATTGACTGTGTTGCAATGTGTGTAAACGATGTTGTCTGTGGCGGTGCAAAGCCGTTGTTCTTTTTAGACTATATGGCTCTTGGAAAAAATATACCTGAAAAGGTGGCAGAAATTGTTTCTGGTGTAGCTGAGGGTTGTGTGCAGGCAGGCTGTGCACTAGTTGGCGGTGAAACAGCTGAAATGCCGGGTTTTTACCCTGAAGATGAATATGACCTTGCGGGTTTCTGCGTAGGTATTGTTGACAAGAAAAAAATTATTGACGGTGAAGGCTTGCAGTCAGGTGATGTTCTTATTGGTCTTGCATCATCAGGTGTTCATTCAAACGGTTTTTCTCTTGTAAGAAAAGTATTTGATATTAACGAAAATACTATTAATAATACATACGCCCAGTTAGACAAGCCACTGGGCGAAACACTGCTTACGCCAACAAAAATTTATGTTAAACCACTGCTTGCTCTTATTGAAAAATGTAATGTAAAGGCTGTTTCACATATTACAGGCGGCGGCTTTTACGAGAATATTCCTAGAATGTTAAAGGACGGTATGTCTGCTAAAATTACAAAATCGGCAGTGCCTGTACTGCCAATTTTTAAGGTAATTCAAAAAGAAGGTAATATTTCTGAACATGACATGTTTAACACCTTTAATATGGGTGTTGGTATGGTAATTGCTATAGATAAAAACGATGTTGACACAGCCCTTGAAACACTTGCAAATGCAGGCGAAAAAGCTTTTGTACTTGGTGAGGTTGTTGAAGGTGATAAGGAAGTAATTTTTGAATAAGAGGTACCTGCTTTGAAAAATATAGTTGTTTTAGTGTCAGGTGGAGGCACAAATTTACAGGCTCTTATAGACGCACAGAAGTCGGGTAAAATTATAGGCGGCAAAATTACTTGTGTAATATCAAGTAATCCAAATGCCTATGCCCTTGAACGTGCTAAAAGTAATAACATAAGCACTGAGGTTATAAGACGTAAAGATTATGAAAGCCAAGCACAATATGACACAGCATTAACAGAGCTTTTGCAAAGTAAAAGAGCCGACCTTGTTGTGCTTGCAGGATTTATGACTATTCTAGGGGTGGGTGTTATTAAAGCCTTTGAAAACAGAATTATCAACATTCACCCATCTCTTATTCCGTCATTTTGTGGTGAGGGCTTTTATGGCTTAAAGGTACATGAGTGTGCTTTAAAGCGTGGTGTTAAGGTGACAGGTGCAACAGCACATTTTGTAAATGAAGTGTGTGACGGGGGACCTATAATTTTGCAAAAAGCTGTGAAAATTCAAAACGGTGATACCCCTGAGATTTTGCAAAAGCGAGTAATGGAACAAGCCGAGTGGGATATTTTACCGCAGGCAGTTTCACTATTTTGTGAAGATAAAATAAAGGTTATTGACAATAAAACCAAAATTTTAGGTCTGTAATTTTTGGGGTAAACGAAAGGAAGAAAAGTAATGGAACTATTATCAATAGAAAAAGAGTTAAGCACTAATCCATATCCTGGCAGAGGTATTTTAATAGGTAAAAGTGCTAACGGCAAAAATGCAGTAATTGCTTATTTTATTATGGGAAGAAGCGAGAACAGTCGTAACAGAATATTTGCAGAAGAGGGCAGTGGTATAAGAACACAGGCTTTTGATGAGTCTAAGCTTGAAGATCCTTCACTTATTATTTATGCACCTGTAAGAGTTTTGGACAACAAAACTATTGTTACTAACGGTGACCAGACAGACACTGTTTATGAACTAATGAGCAAAGGTAAAACCTTTGAAGAGTCATTAAGAACAAGAGAGTTTGAACCTGACGGTCCTAACTATACACCAAGAATTTCAGGCTTAGTAATTAGAGAAAATGGTAAGTACAATTATGCAATGTCAATTCTTAAAAGTGCAAACGGTAACCCCGACTCTTGCCAAAGATATACATTTACTTACGAAAATCCTCTAAGCGGACAGGGCAGATTTATACACACATACAAATGTAATGAAAATCCTTTGCCTAGCTTTGAGGGCGAGCCAAAGCTAGTTGAAATTGGCAATGATGATATTGATACATTTGCAAACAAGTTATGGACAGCCCTTAATGATGATAACAAGGTTTCGCTTTTTGTACGTTATATAGATTTAGAAACACAGCAAACTGAAAGCAGAATTATTAATAAAAATAAGTAATAATTGTGATTTAACAATTATCATCTAAAATAACAATTTTCCAAAATACAGGAGGAAATACAATGAACGAATTAGAATTAAAATACGGCTGTAATCCTAACCAAAAGCCGTCTAAAATTTTTATGAAGGATAACACAGAGCTGCCAATAAAGGTGCTTAACGGCAAACCGGGTTACATTAACTTTTTAGACGCCTTTAACAGCTGGCAGCTTGTAAAAGAGCTAAAGGCGGCTACAGGCTTGCCTGCTGCTGCTTCATTTAAGCATGTTAGTCCTGCAGGTGCTGCAGTTGCTACAGAACTGTCTGACACATTAAAGAAAATTTATTTTGTAGATGATTTAGAGTTATCTCCTCTGGCAAGTGCTTATGCAAAGGCAAGAGGTGCAGACAGAATGTCATCATACGGTGACTGGATTGCACTTTCTGATATTTGTGATGTGCAAACAGCTAAGCTGATTCAAAGAGAGGTTTCAGACGGTATTATTGCTCCGGGATATACAGACGAGGCTCTGGAGGTTCTTAAGTCGAAAAGAAAAGGCACATATAATATAGTTCAAATTGATGAAAGCTATGTTCCGGCTGAAAAAGAATATAAAGATGTTTTCGGCATTACTTTTGAACAGGGTAGAAATAACCTAAAAATTGATGACGAAATGCTTACAAACTTTGTAACAGAAAACAAGAGTTTTACAGAGGAGGCTAAGCGTGATCTTAAAATTGCTCTTATTACTTTAAAATATACACAGTCTAACTCTGTTTGCTATGCAAAAGATGGTCAGGCTATTGGTGTAGGTGCAGGTCAACAGTCAAGAATTCACTGCACAAGACTTGCGGGCAACAAAGCAGATATTTGGTTTTTGCGTCAGCATCCAAAGGTTCTTAATCTGAAATTTGTTGATAACATTCGCCGTCCTGACAGAGATAATACTATTGATGTTTATATTTCTGATGATTACGAGGATGTTCTTGCTGAAGGTACATGGCAGCAGTTCTTTAAGGTTAAACCTGAACCACTTACAAGAGAAGAAAAGAAAGAATGGTTAAAGAACCTAAGCGGTGTTGCATTGGGTAGTGACGCTTTCTTCCCGTTTGGTGACAACATTGAAAGAGCAAAGAAGTCTGGCGTTGAGTTTGTTGCACAGCCTGGTGGTTCAATCAGAGATGATAATGTAATTGACACCTGCAATAAGTATAATATGGCTATGTGCTTTACAGGCATAAGACTATTCCATCACTAATAAAAAGGAAGATTGTTATGAATATTTTAATGATAGGTTCAGGTGGACGTGAACACGCACTTGTTAAAAAGTTGCTGGAAAGTCCAAAGGTTACAAAACTATATACTGCACCGGGCAACGGCGGTATTTCATGTGACAGTGTATGTGTTGACATACCTGTAATGGATAAAGAAAAAATGGTTGCCTTTGCAAAAGAAAACAGCATTGACCTTGCTTTTGTTGCTCCTGATGATCCTTTAGCAGCAGGTATGGTAGATGCGTTTGAAGAGGCAGGCATAAGAGCGTTTGGACCTAACGCAAAAGCTGCTGTTATTGAGGCAAGCAAGGTTTTTTCAAAGGAGCTTATGAAGAAGTATAATATTCCTACAGCTGATTACGAAGTGTTTAGTGACGCTCAAAAGGCTGTTGAATATATTGAAAACAGAAATGAAATTCCTGTAGTAGTAAAAGCAGATGGTCTTGCACTGGGCAAAGGGGTTATTATAGCAAAAACTTTTGATGAGGCTAAAGATGCTGTTAAATCCATTATGGAAGATAAAAAGTTTGGCGAATCAGGTAATCAGGTAGTAATTGAAGAATTTCTAACCGGTCCTGAGGTTTCTGTGCTTTCTTTTACAGACGGAAAAACTGTTAAGCCTATGGTATCTTCAAAAGACCACAAAAGAGCTTATGATAATGACGAAGGCTTAAACACAGGCGGTATGGGTACAATAAGTCCTAACCCGTATTACACTGACGAGTTTGCCAAAGAGTGTCAAGAAACTATTTTTGAACCAACTATTAAAGCAATGTCAGCAGAGGGAAGACCTTTTAAAGGTTGTTTGTATTTTGGTTTGATGCTTACGCCAAAGGGACCAAAGGTAATTGAATATAATGCACGCTTTGGCGACCCTGAGGCACAGGTTGTTTTGCCACGCCTTAAGACAGATCTTTTAGATATTATAGATGCAGTAATTGACGAAAAGCTAAATGATATTGAAATTGAGTGGTCAAACGATGCCTCTGCCTGTGTTGTAATGGCAAGCGGGGGTTACCCTGAGGCTTATAAAAAGGGTATTGAAATTACAGGCTTAAATGACAAAGGCAATGTTGACGGTGCCACTGTTTACCATGCAGGTACAGTATGCAAAGACGGTAAATTCTATACAAATGGCGGAAGAGTTTTAGGTGTTACAGCAACAGCACCTACTCTTGACGAGGCCCTTAATAAAGCATACAGTGCAGTAGAAAAAATTCATTTTGAAGGTGCACACTACCGCAAAGATATTGGCAGAACAAAGTAGTAAAAAATAAATATATGATAAAAGGCGGTTCTCTATGAGCTGCCTTTTGTATTTCAGGTTGAAATATATCTAAATTTATAAAGTACCAAAATGAGTTAATAAATTATAATTACGTGATATCTATTTGAAACGCTCTTGAAAATGAATAATATATAAACGAAACTTGCAAAATATTTTCGCTAAAATGACCTGATTCCCCTGTATTGCATATTTTATAAAAAGTGTTTTGCAAGGTTGATTTTATTTTAATTCAATGTTATAATGAATTGTGTGAATTATTAAGTATGGGTATTTTTATGTTAAGTAACTGTTGTTACTTTTTCTGGGGGAATTAATTATGGCTATAACTATGGCAAATTTGTGCCAAAATTGCGAAAATACCTATGGAATGAAGTTAATATCAGGAGCAGATGGGCTTGACAGCTATGTGCGTTGGGTACACTTAATTGAAGACAGAGATGTACCAAATTTTTTGCATGGCAGTGAGCTTGTATTTGTAACAGGTATTGGTCAGCAAAGCAGTGACGACAGCTGGTTGTTAGATTTTGTAAAAAAGCTTTACGACAAAAAAGCTGTCGGTTTGGTAGTAAATATTGGACCCTACATTTGTTCTATTCCTAACGAGGTTATCGAGTTTTGCGAAAGCAACAGGCTGCCTCTTTTTGCAATACCATGGTCTGTTCATTTGGTAGATATTATATATGACTATTGCCACCGAATAGTTGCAAGTGAAGAAAATGAGGTTAGTCTTGCCAATGCCTTTAAAAATCTTATTTTTTCACCATGGGACAGAGAGGCATATTACAGTACTCTTGACAGAAAGGATTTTAAAGACAGTGACAGCTATTCGGTTGTTACTATCATCCTTACAACATCAAATGAAGAGGTAAAGGATTTTGATAAGAAAAATCTACGCTTTTTAGTGCATAAGCAGCTAGGCAAGTTGACAAAGAAATTTAGTCTTTTTACTCAAGATAAATATTTAGTGTGTGTGATAGATGGTTTTACACCAAAGCAGTCGGAAGAATTTTTAAATGACCTTATTACGTTTTGTAGTGCTCAGTTTCCAGATTATGGAATTTATGCTGGAATAAGTCCTGTATGCAACGGATATTTAAAGGTAGCGTCAGGCTATACAAAGTCAGTTTCTGCTGTTAAGGTGGCGCTAATGAATAACCACAACATTTATCATTACAGCGAAATAGGAGTATATAAGCTGTTGCTTTCTGTACAGGACACCGAAGTGCTCAACGACCTTCTTGTTGAGCGTTTGGGTAAACTGGTAGAATTTGACCGTAAAAACGGTACTGACTATGTACCTACATTAAAATGTTATTTAATGAACAACTCCAGCGTGCAGGAGGTGGCAAAACAGACCTTTGTACACCGAAATACTATTAATTACAAAATAAAAAAGATAAAAGAAATTCTTAATTGTGAACTTAATTATGAAGATAAACTTAATTTAATGCTTGCATTTTATATACACAAGATGTTAAATAATTGATAAATAGAAATATTATTGTAGCATAAAAATTTGCGGTTAGTTACAGAAATTTTCAATTATGGAAAAACATCAAAAGCTTTAAAAGAGGATATGTTACAAAAAATGAATAAAGACGTTTATTTGTTAATAGAAAATTATATGCTTTTATGTATGAATGACAGCGCACATGATAAAGAACATATTTATCGTGTATTGTATAATGCCATTGATATTGCTGAATCGGAACAAAATGTGAATTACGATGTTTTAATTTGTGCCTGTTTATTGCATGACATAGGAAGAAAAGAGCAATTTAAAAATCAAAAATTATGTCATGCTAAAGTTGGTGCAGACAAAGCATACCGTTTTTTGTTGGAAAATGAATTTGACGTTAAGTTTGCAGAACAAGTAAAAAGCTGTATTGAAACCCATAGATTTAGAAAAAATAGTCATCCGCAAGGCATAGAGGCAAAAATATTATTCGATGCCGATAAGTTGGATGTTTGTGGTGCAGTTGGTATTGCACGTACCCTAATTTATAAAGGGCAGGTTTCAGAGCCGCTATATTCTTTATTACCTAATGGGCAGGTATCTGATGGTAAAAATGACAGTGAACCTTCTTTTTTCCAAAAGTATAAATATAAATTAGAAAGTTTATATTCAAAGTTCTACACAAAAAGGGGAGCAGAACTTGCAAAACAAAGGCAGCAATCTGCAATTAGATTTTATAATGATATATTTCGTGAAGTGAACTTGTCTTATATGAATGGTAAAAATGAACTTGATAAATTAATACAGTAAATAGAAATAAATATTTATAATAAAGCAATAGATAACAGCGGCAAGAATATCTTGTCGCTATATTTTTAAGCTCATATATTGTTTGGCGATTTTAACTTGTTTACACAAGGTTGTAATAGCTAAAATTTGTTTTCTATTTTTGTTTATATTTATACAGTACTTAGTTTTGGGTAGAAAATTATAGTAAACTGTGTTATAATTATTTTGGTTAATAATGTCTAAACAAATGCTGAATGTTACAATATAAATATGACCATATTATTTTTTGTTTTATGTTGGTAATTTACAGCGATTTTTAAATATAAAATATACAGAAAGGAATTTATATGCTTAAGTTAGAGAATATAGCTTGGAATACGCCAAGCGGAGAAAAGATTATTCAAGATGTTTCATATACAGCACAAAATGGTAAGCTTATTGTAGTAACAGGTCCCAATGGTGGCGGAAAAACCACAATGGCAAAATTAATTGCAGGCCTTAAAAAGCCAACTTCAGGTAAAATTTACCTTAATGGTAAGGATATAACCAGTTGTAACATAACTCAAAGAGCCCAACAGGGTATTGCCTATGCCTTTCAGCAGCCTGTTCGCTTTAAAGGTATTAATGTTAAAGATTTATTGGAGCTTTCTTCAGGAGAAATTTTGTCATATGACAAGCTTTGTGATTTGCTTGGTAAGGTAGGCTTATGTGCAAGAGAGTATATTGAACGTGAACTGAATTCGGGACTTTCAGGCGGTGAGATGAAAAGAATAGAAATTGCGTCTGTACTTGCCAGAAAGGCGTTGCTTTCAATTTTTGACGAGCCTGAAGCAGGAATTGACCTGTGGAGCTTTACAAGGCTTGTTGAAACCTTTCAAGAGCTTCGTAACAATCAAAATGGTACATTGCTTATTATTTCTCATCAGGAAAGAATACTTGAGATTGCCGACGAAATAGTTGTAATTGCTAATGGTAAAATAAGGGCTGCAGGTTCTAAAGATGAGGTGTTGCCTCAGCTTTTATCAGGTGAGATTACTAAAAAATGCCCTCGCGGAAAGGAGAACCTATGAATAAGATAACAGAAGACTTACTTAAAGAAATTTCGGACTATAATGGAGAATTTAAGGGTGCATATAATATAAGAGAAGACGGTCAGTGTGTTGGCAGGCAGTCCAGTAAAAATATTGTTATTAGTCCAAAGCAGGATAAGTCGGGTATAGAAATTCATATTGCGCCGGGTACAAAGGACGAAAAAGTGTTTATTCCTGCCTGTGTAACTCACAGTAATGTAAGTGACCTTGTTTATAACGACTTTTTTGTAGGTGAAGGGGCTGATGTAACTATTATTGCAGGCTGTGGTGTACATGCAGACAATGAAGGTGAGGCTAAACACAATGGTATTCACCGTTTTTTCTTAGGTAAAGGCTCCCATGTTATTTATCAGGAAAAACACATAGGTGTAGGTGGTAATAAGTCATTTAGGCGCATTGACCCTGTAACAGACGCTGTTCTTGAAGAAGACTCCAGCTTAGAAATGGATACCGTACAACTGGGCGGTGTTGACAGTACTTTAAGAAAAACAACTGCTAAACTTGCTGACAGAGCAAAACTAATTGTACGCGAAAGAATTATGACCGATGGTGAAGACCAGGCGAAAACTGATTTTGTTGTTGAAATGAACGGTGAAGATTCTGCGGTAGATTTAGTTTCTCGCTCTGTTGCAAAAGGACATTCTTATCAAGAGTTTAAATCTGTAATTTTAGGTAATAACCGTTGTTCAGGACATTCTGAGTGTGATGCTATTTTAGTTGACCAAGGAAAAGTGAATGCCGCACCGGCATTAGAAGCAGCACATCTTGACGCTGCACTTATTCACGAGGCAGCAATAGGTAAAATTGCAGGTGAACAAATTTTAAAGCTTTGCACACTAGGTTTAACTGAGGAAGAAGCACAAGAAAAAATTATTTCCGGATTTTTAAAATAAAAATTAAACACCGCACACTACAAATACTTTGGGATTGTAGTGTGCGGTATTATTTTGAACATTTATTCTACAGAAATTGTAAGCGAATCAAATGCGTTTTTTACACTTTCTTGGTCACTTAAACTTTGAATAAAAACACCGGTATTTGAATTTGAAATCCAAACAATCTAAACTGTTTAATAATATACCGTGTTGCATAAATTCAGAAAACGTACAGTAAAAAGGAAAAATTAATAAATTTTCCTTTAAATTTTTTTAAAACTGTATTATAATCTAATTTGTTGTTTAATGAAATGGTTATTTTTACAGAAGGAGGGGATATAGTGAGTGATAATCCACATAACGGACATAGAAACAGATTGAGGAAGAAGTTCTTAAATGATGGCTTTGACGGTATGGAAGTACACGAAGCTTTAGAACTTGTGCTTTGCTATGCAATTCCCCGTAAAGATACTAATCCGATTGCACATAAGCTTATTGACACCTTTGGTTCAATTTCCGCAGTGCTTGACGCTCCTATAGATAAGCTTAAAGAAGCAGGCATTAGTGAAAACTGTGCTATATATCTTAAATTAATTCCTCAAATATGCAGAATGTATATGGAAGATAAGCATAATAATAAAGAAAAGATAGTTGATATAGACAATATGGGCGACAGAATAAAGCATAAATTTGTTGGTAGAGATTATGAGGCTGTTGTACTGTTGCTTTTAGACAGCAAATATAAAGAAGTTTATTTTGGCGTTGTCAGTAAAGGTTCGGTGTCTGCCTGTGAGGTTTATATAAGAAAAATAATAGAGCTAGCAGTGTTGTATAATGCAAAATTTGCAGTGCTTTCTCACAACCACCCAAGTGGACTTGCTTTACCTTCAAATGACGACATTATTACAACTAAAAAGGTATATAGGGCATTGAAATTAATAGATGTTGTGCTTATAGACCATATTATTGTTGCTGACGATGATTATGTTTCATTAAAAGAGTCAGGATTTATGGATGAAGGTTATTAATAAATAGGTGATAGATATGAATTTTAAATTACATTCTGAATATTTACCAACAGGTGACCAACCACAGGCTATCGATGCTGTTTGTCAATCAATAGAGGCAGGAAATAAGGAGCAAACTTTGTTAGGTGTAACAGGTTCGGGTAAAACCTTTACAATGGCTAACATAATTGCAAAAGAAAACCGTCCAACTTTAGTGCTTGCTCACAACAAAACCCTTGCTGCACAGCTATGCAGTGAGTTTAAGGAATTTTTTCCTGAAAATGCTGTAGAATATTTTGTGTCTTATTATGATTATTATCAGCCGGAAGCTTATGTAGCCCAAACAGACACATATATTGAAAAAGATAGCTCAATAAATGACGAAATAGATAAATTGAGGCATAGTGCTACATTGGCACTTTCTGAAAGGCGAGATGTTATTATAGTAGCCAGCGTGTCTTGTATATATAGCTTGGGTAACCCTATAGATTACCGTAATATGGTTATTTCACTTCGTCCGGGGATGGAAAAATCAAGAGATGATTTGCTGAAAAAACTGGTTGAATTGCAATATGAACGTAATGATGTTAACTTTGTACGTAATAAGTTCAGGGTTCGTGGAGATGTTGTAGAAATTTATCCTGCTAACAGCGAAGGTAAGATTATAAGAGTAGAATTTTTTGGTGACGAGATAGACCGTATTACTGAAATTAATGCTTTAACAGGAGAACTGTTTGGCGAGCTTAAACACGCCGCAATTTATCCTGCGTCACATTATATTGTGCCAAAAGATAAAATGTTCAAAGCTATAAAGGTGCTTGAAGAAGAGCTTGCCGGCAGAGTAGAATTTTTTAGAGAAAACGGTAAGCTTTTAGAAGCGCAGCGTATTGAACAGCGTACACGCTATGATATTGAAATGTTACAGGAAATTGGTTTTTGCACAGGTATTGAGAACTATTCAAGGGTTCTTTCAGGCAGAGAAGCGGGATCGTCTCCGTACACATTGCTTGACTATTTCCCAAAGGATTTTCTTCTGTTTGTTGACGAATCGCATGTAACGTTGCCTCAAGTACGAGGAATGTTTGCAGGTGACAGGGCAAGAAAAGAAAATTTAATTGAATACGGTTTTAGACTTCCATCAGCACTTGACAACAGACCATTGAATTTTGATGAATTTTATGAAAGGGTTAATCAGGTAGTTTTTGTAAGTGCTACACCGGGTGACTTGGAGCTTGAAAAATCTGCCACTGTTGCACAGCAGGTAATACGCCCAACAGGTCTTTTAGATCCGGAGGTTTCTGTAAGGCCTATAGACGGTCAAATGGATGATCTTATTTCAGAAATAAACATTCGTGTTGCCAAAAAAGAGCGTGTTCTTGTTACCACACTTACTAAAAAAATGGCAGAAGATTTAACAACCTACTTTGAAACGATGGGTATAAAGGTACGCTATATGCACAGTGATGTTGACACTGTAGAGCGTATGAAAATTATAAGAGAATTACGTTTGGGCGAGTTTGATGTACTTGTAGGTATTAACCTGTTGCGTGAGGGATTGGATATTCCTGAGGTTTCACTTGTTGCTATATTGGATGCCGACAAGGCTGGATTTTTGCGCAGCGAACGCTCTCTTATACAAACAATAGGCAGGGCTGCACGTAATGCACAGGGTATGGTAATAATGTATGCTGATGCTGTTACACCGCAAATGGAGTATGCTATAAAAGAAACAGAGCGCAGACGATCAATTCAGCACAGGTACAATATTGAACATGGTATTACGCCTAAAACTATTACTAAAAAGGTTGCAGATGTGCTTGAAATTTCAAAACACAGCGATGATGATATTTACAGCTCAAAGGGTAAACGACTGAGTAAGGAAGAAAAGCAAAAGTTAATTGAGTCGCTGACAAAAGAAATGAAAGCGGCTGCAAAGCTGCTGGAGTTTGAGCATGCAGCTTACTTAAGAGATAAAATAAATAAATTAAAGGGAAAGAAATAGGTGAAATTATGGCAAGAAAAAAAACAACCCAAGAGTACGGTAACGACAGTATTACTATACTTAAGGGTGCAGACAGGGTAAGAAAAAGGCCTGCTGTAATTTTTGGCTCTGACAGTATAGAGGGCTGTCAGCACTCTATTTTTGAAATTTTGTCAAACTCAATAGACGAGGCAAGAGAGGGTTACGGCAGAGAAATTATTGTAACTCGTTATGAAGATAATTCTGTAGAAATTGAAGACCACGGCAGAGGTATTCCTGTTGACTATAATGAAATCGAGGGTAGATATAACTGGGATTTAACCTTTTGTGAGCTTTACGCAGGCGGTAAATATAATAATTCAGAGGGTGAAAATTACGAGTATTCACTTGGATTAAACGGATTAGGCTTGTGTGCTACCCAGTATGCCTCAGAGTGGATGGATGCTGAAATTAAGCGTGACGGCTGTAAATATACTCTTCATTTTGAAAAAGGTGAAAATGTAGGCGGCTTAAAGAAAGAACCATATAAAAAAAAGGACACAGGTACAAAAATCCGCTGGAAGCCTGACCTTGATGTTTTTACCGACATTAAGGTAACAGCAGAATATTTTGTTGATATGATAAAACGTCAGGCTATTGTAAATGCAGGCGTAAATTTTATTTTTAGAAATCAAAATGGTAAAGAGTTTGAAGAACAAAGCTTTAACTATGTAAACGGTATAACAGACCATGTACAAGAAATTGTAGGTGAAAATTCTCTTACCACAGTTCAAAGCTGGAGTGCCGAAAAGCTTGCACGCGACCGTGCCGATAAGCCGGAATATAAAACTAAAATTAATATAGCATTTGCTTTTTCAAATCAAGTGTCATTAACAGAGTATTATCATAACTCAAGCTGGTTGGAGCATGGCGGTGCTCCTGACAAGGCTGTAAGAAATGCTTTTAAATATAACATAAATCAGTATTTAAAAACAAATAACAAATATAATAAAAATGAAAGTCAAATAAAAGACGAAGATGTTCTTGACTGTTTGGTAGTTGTGGTTTCGTCCTTTTCAAGCGTAACCTCATACGAAAATCAAACCAAAAAAGCAATTAACAACAAGGGTATTCAAGATGTAATGGTAGAAATGTTTCGTCATAACCTTGAAATCTATTTTATAGAAAATCCTATTGAGGCAGAAAAAATAGCCAACCAGGTGCTTGTAAACAAACGCAGCCGTGAAAATGCCGAAAAAACAAGAGCAAACCTGAAGAAAAAGCTTACAAGCAATATAGATATGACCAACCGTGTTGCAAAGTTTGTTGACTGTCGAAGTAAAGATAACTCGGAAAGAGAGATTTTTATAGTAGAGGGTGACTCGGCTTTGGGAGCCTGTAAGCAGGCACGTGACCCTGACTTTCAGGCTATTATGCCAATAAGAGGTAAAATTCTAAACTGCTTAAAGGCGGACTACAATAAGATTTTTAAAAGCGAAATTATTACTGACCTTATGAAGGTGCTTGGTTGCGGTGTACAGGTAACTTCAAAGTCTAATAAAGATCTTGCCAGTTTTGATATTAACCTGCTAAGATGGAACAAGGTTATAATATGTACTGATGCTGATGTTGACGGATTTCAGATTCGTACCCTTCTTCTTACTATGATATATCGTCTTACACCTGACCTTATTGACGAAGGCAAGGTGTTTATTGCAGAGTCGCCGCTTTATGAAATAACAACTAAAAAGAATATTTACTTTGCCTACACTGAAAAGGAAAAAGAAAGGTTTATAGATAAAATTGGAAGTGAAAAGTTCACAATTCAGCGTTCAAAAGGTCTTGGCGAAAACGAGCCTGATATGATGAACCTTACAACAATGAACCCTGCAACACGCCGACTAATTAAGGTGCTGCCTGATGATGCAGAAAAAACCTCACAAATGTTTGATATTCTACTTGGTGACAACCTTTCAGGAAGAAAACAGTACATTGTTGACCACGGTGCAGAATATACTGATTCTTTGGATTTGTCGTAATACTGAATTTGAAGTTGTCTGAATTATGAATACGCTATACTGAACCTGACAACAGTGGAAAAATTATAGATTTTTGTGTAAGGTATACAGGAAATGACGGTTAATATAACGGAGGTTTAAACTATGTCTGTAAATGTTAAGTTCTATGAACATACAGATGACAGTCTGCTTAAATTCGCGGTAATAGCCGCAAGGTCAAAGGGGAAATGGGTTTATGTTAAACATAAGGAAAGAGATACCTTTGAAATTCCCGGTGGTCACCGTGAAAAGGGTGAAACAATTTTGCAAACGGCAAACAGAGAGCTAAAAGAAGAAACCGGTGCAAAAGACTACACCATTTCTCCTGTTTGTGTTTATTCAGTAACAGGCAAAACAAGAGTAAACAGCACAGCAGAAGAAACCTTCGGCATGCTTTATGTTGCTGAAATAAACAGCTTTGAAGCTGAGTTGCACAGTGAAATAGAGCTTGTACGGTTGTTTGACGATATTCCTTCTAACCTTACATACCCTCTTATTCAGCCCTTGCTAATTAAAGAGCTGTCACGAAGAAATATGTAATTATGTAATTATAATAAATTTAAAATCTGAAAGGCGGTGTTTATATGCCACCAAAAAAGAATAATAAAGCTAAAACACCACAGTTGCCTGCAATAAAAGGTGTCATTGATGGTGCAGGAGAAGTGGTACAGCAAAAAATTGTTACAACAATAGAAGAAAATTATATGCCTTACGCCATGAGCGTTATTTTAAGCCGTGCAATTCCTGAAATTGACGGTTTTAAGCCTAGTCACCGCAAGTTGCTTTACACCATGTATAAAATGGGGTTGTTAAGCGGAGGAAGAACAAAGTCAGCTAATATTGTTGGTCAGACAATGCGCCTTAACCCTCATGGTGACAGTGCCATTTACGATACTATGGTGAGATTAAGCCGTGGTTACGAAGCTTTGCTGCACCCTTATGTTGATTCAAAGGGTAACTTTGGTAAGTTTTACAGCCGAGATATGGCTTGGGCAGCTTCAAGATATACAGAGGCGAAGCTGGATTCTATTTGCAACGAGCTTTTTAAGGATATAGATAAAGATACAGTTGACTTTGTTGATAATTATGATAATACTATGAAAGAGCCTGCACTTTTGCCGGCTACATACCCTTCTGTGCTTGTTAATGCAAACACAGGTATTGCAGTTGGTATGGCAAGTAATATTTGTTCTTTTAATCTTAAAGAAGTTTGTGACACTACCATTGCCATAATGAACGACAAAGAACACGATATTTCTTCAACTCTGCCTGCACCTGATTTTTCGGGCGGAGGTCAAATTATTTACGATAAAAAGGTGTTTGATGAAATTTATAAAACAGGCAGAGGCAGTTTTAAAATGCGTTCAAAATATTCCTATGATAAGTCAGCAAACTGCATTGATATTACAGGAATACCGCAATCAACCACCAGCGAGGCAATTATAGAAAAAGTAATTGACCTTGTTAAAACAGGTAAAATAAAAGAAATTGCAGACATTCGTGACGAAACAGGACTGGACGGTTTAAAAATAACAATTGACCTAAAAAGAGGTACAGACCCCGATAAGCTTATGCTTAAGCTGTATAAAATGACTCCTCTTGAAGATAGCTACAGTTGTAACTTTAATGTGCTTGTTGGCGGTGTACCAAGAGTGCTTGGTGTTAAAGAGCTTTTAGAGGAATGGATAGCCTTTAGGGTTGAGTGTGTTCGCAGAAGAACCTGCTTTGACCTTAATAAGAAAAAAGATAAGCTTCACTTGCTGCGTGGATTGCAGGCAATTTTACTTGACATTGACAAGGCAATTAAAATTGTACGTGAAACTGCCGAAGAAAGCGAGGTTGTGCCAAACCTTATGATAGGTTTTGGTATTGATGAAATTCAGGCTGAGTATGTTGCTGAAATTAAACTGCGTCATTTAAACCGAGAATACATTTTAAAGCGTACAGAAGAAATAGAAAATCTTGAAAAAGAAATTGCTGAGCTTCAAAGTATATTGGCAAGTAAATCAAAGGTAAAAAAGATAATTGAAAAAGAGCTTACCGAGGTAGGCAAAAAGTATGGTCAACCACGTAAAAGCATTCTTATCTATGCTGACGAAATTCAAGTAGCCGATGAAGAAGACGAAACCCCGGATTTTCCTGTGAACTTGTTTTTTACTAAAGAGGGATATTTTAAAAAGATTCTTCCTCAGTCATTAAGAATGAGCAGCGAGCAGAAGTTAAAGGAAGGTGACAGTGTTATTTACAGTGCTGAAAACGCTAATAATACACAGTTGTTATTCTTTACCGACAAGGCACAGGTTTACAAAACAAGAGCAAGCGACTTTAAAGAAACAAAGGCAAGCGCTTTTGGCGACTATGCTCCTGCTAAACTTAATATGGATGAAGACGAAAAGGCGATATTTATGGTTGCAACTAAAGACTATAGCGGTACAATGGTTTTTGCCTTTGAAAACGGTAAAATAGCAAAAGTTCCTCTTTCTGCTTATGCAACCAAAACTAACCGTAAAAAGCTTACAGGTGCCTATAGTGATAAATCGCCTGTTGTTGACATTTTGTTTATTTCTGAGGACTGTGAGGTTATGCTGACATCAAGTCAGGGTAGAATTTTATTGTTCCATACAGGTGCGTTAACAGAAAAGACTTCCAGGGCAACTATTGGTGTAAATGTTCTTACAGTTAAAAAGGGACACAGACTAATGTCAGCCAAGCTTTATCAAGACGGTATGCTAGCTAAGCCAAACCGTTACCGTACACGCAACTTACCTGCGGCAGGTTCAACCCTTAGTGCAGAAGAAAAAGCAGAACAGTTAAGCTTAATTTAATGCATTCAATGTATAAAAGTTTACAACTGTTTCAAAAAATTTAACAATATGGGTTGCAAAATATACTTTGTTGTGGTATTATTACTAAGTGAATGACTTGAATTTAAAATCAATATAATCCTATGAAAGGACGGTAAGAATATGAATCCGGTAGATTACATTATTGGCGGAGTGCTAATTTTATTCTCAATAATTATGATTGCAGTTGTAATTTTACAAGAGGGTAACTCAAAGGGCGTTGGTGTTGTAACAGGTGGTGCTGACACTTTCTTGTCAAAGAATAAGGCTCGTACTATTAACAGCAAATTAGCACGTTGGACAAAGGTTTTGGCTATTGGTTTTGCATTGCTTGTAGTTGCACTAAATGCTGTAGATAAGTTTATGCACTAATTTATACTTAAAAGATGATTTTTAAGCAGACACTTTTTTATAAAGGTGTCTGCTTTTTTGCATATTTACATATTAAATTTAGGGTATATAAGAGTAGATAATAGATGCTTGATAAATTATGATTTAATGAACTAACTGTTGGTAACACACTTAAAAATTTATGGGTCAGGGTTTTTAAAGGATGAAACCCTTGACACGATTTGCCTTTGAAAAAGCAAAAGTGAAGCTTTTATTTGTGTTTCTAAATTTATTATATTATCCAAATTTTGATATATATCAAGTTTTGGGATAATTTCGTAACAAAAGCACCCTAACCAATGTTTAATACCAAAGTGTTAAGGTGCTTTTGTTGTTCGAATTATTTACATTACTTTAAAATAGCATAACTGCCAATTACCGGTAGTTCTCGTTTTTCGCTTTTTATAACACTTACAATTCCCATAATGGCGTACACCGCAAATACAATGCTTGCTGCTGCCATAACGGCAACTATTACATACAGCCACATAGAAATTGCCAGTAATACCGACTTTATAAGAAGGTAAGCAAAAGCATAAATTATCTCTGTTATTAAAAGCATAATGCCCTGATTAATATGAAAACGTGTTAAAGAAGTGTTTTTGCAAAATAAAAAGGGTATAATAACTAAGAATCCCAAGTAAGACAAACACAGCATTGCTTTTTGACTGTATGCAATACTGTGAGAAACACCTAATGTACCGCCATTGTTAATATATGTGTAGCTGTTATTTTCAACATATGTTTCGCAGTTTATTTCTTCGCCGCAATTACTGCACACATATGCTCCATTTTCAATTTCTGCACCGCACTTTGGACAAACCATCATTCTAATTATACCTCCAAAAATGTAATAGATTTTATATACTTTTTACCGTTTACATATGAATTTTAACACATAAATTATTTGAAAAATGCTGTTTTTTGTAACAGCTTAAGAAAATTTCTTTTCTTGAATTCCTACTATATTTATAGTAAAATATATTCGAGGTGAATTCAATATGATGGTTTCAACCAAAGGTAGATATGCATTGCGTGTTTTAATTGATATTGCTATGCATCCTCAGGAAGAATACGTTTCTCTTAACGGAATAGCACAAAGACAAGATGTTTCTATGAAATATATTGAAACAATAGTTTCTACATTATCTAAAGCAGGTATTTTAGAAAGCTTACGAGGTAAAAACGGAGGATACCGATTAAAAGAAGACCCTTCAAAATGTACAGTGGCTTCTGTACTAAAGCTTACCGAGGGAACGCTGGCACCTGTTGCTTGTTTAAATAATTGTGGTAAAGATGAATGTAACCGTATAGATAAGTGCTTAACTTTGCCAATGTGGCAAAAGCTGGACGAAATCGTAAATGATTATTTAGACAGTGTAACTTTAGCAGATCTTATAAACAAAACAGTTTTGTAAGTTATATAAACTATATAAAAAATTAGTGATAAATTTGTCGAAGTTAATTACTACTTTTTGTTGACATTTTTGAGAGTATGTGATAATATATATTTAAGTTAGTTGAAACTAACTTAAAATTGCTAATAAGTAATGAATATATAATACCCTAGAACAAAGCAAGGCACGGCTGTATGGTCGTGCTTTGCTTTTTATTTAGATTTAAGATTTTTTATGGTAATTTGCATTAAATTTTTTATGATATACTAAGAAATATATAATTAATGTAATTAAAATTAAAGCAGGTGAAAATATGAAATTTACTAATAAGCTGTTTAAATATAAAAACCATTTGCAAATAGCAGGTGTTCTTTGCAATAATGAAGAGAAGAATGACATTTGCAGAATTTTGGTAAGGGCAGGTGTTGTTTGTATTACATCACCTAAAAATATGTCACGAATTATATGCGGTGAAGCCCACGATGGAAGATATGCATTGTGTGGATACAGTAGAATTGTAGAAACAGAAATTTTTGATTAATTGTATTATCTTAGCACATAAGGAAACACTAACAATAATTATTTTATGTGGTGAGTTATAATGAAAATATTAAAAAACGGATTTTTTGGCGGGATAACAGGTTTTTTAAACGGATTGTTGGGTGCAGGTGGCGGTATGGTTGCCGTACCTGTATTAAAAAAACAAATGGATACTAAACAGGCACATGCAACCTCTATTGCAATTATACTTCCTATGAGTATATCTAGTGCCGTAAGTTATATTTTTAGAGGTTCTGTAAAAATACAAGATGCCTTACCATATTTACCGGGAGGTCTTTTAGGGGCATTGCTTGGTATATACATTTTGAAAAAAGTTAAGCCTAAAATAATAAAACGTATTTTTGCCATAGTAATGCTGTGGGCAGGCATAAGAATGGTGTTTGCATGAGCTGGCTGTGGTTATGTCTTGCCTCCTTTGGTGCAGGACTACTGGGTTCTATGGGTATGGGTGGCGGTGGCATACTAGTAATATTTCTTGCACTTTTTACAAGCTTGCCACAGGCAACCGCACAGGGAATAAATCTGCTGTTTTTTATTCCTATAGGTTTGTTGTCGGTAATAATGTATCAAAAAAAACATCTTATAAAATGGCGTGTTGTTATACCTTTTGCGGCAGTAGGTGTGTTTGCCAGTATGCTTGGTGCTTTTGTGTCAAATAATATTGAAGATATTTGGCTTAAAAGAGGTTTTGGCATACTTTTGCTTATTATGGGAGTTAAAGAGTTATTTTCAAAAAATAAGGAAAAAGAAAAAAATAATGCCGACATAAGCCGGCATTATTAAGGAAACACTGATTAAATTTAGATTTAGTATTATACGTTTTCACCGTAAATTTCTTTAGCCATACGCAGTGCTGCCCAAGCTTTTGGCCAGCCTGCATAAAAAGCGGCGTGCGTAAGAATTTCTGACATTTCTTCTGAAGTAACTCCATGGTTTTTAGCGTTTAGAATATGGAACTTTAAAGAACTGTCCAAAATACCACTTGCCATTAATGCTGTTACAGTAACTATACTGCGGTCACGAGCTGATAATTTGTTTTCTCTTGACCAAATCTGTCCAAATAAAATATCATCGTTCATTTCGGCAAACTTTGGGGCAAAATTTGCCATTTCATCTCTGCCAGCTGTTACTTTAGCCATAAAAAAGCTCCTTACTTTAATTTATTGTAGTCCTCGGGTTTTACAGGCTCCAACCATTCGTTAGAGTTGTTTTGTGCAGGTACCTCTATTGCAAGGTGAGAAAACCAACTGTTTGGTGACGCACCGTGCCAGTGCTTTACCTCAGGAGGAATATTTACAACATTACCCGGATGCAGCTGCTGAGGTTCTTTGCCCCATTCCTGATAGTAACCTGTTCCTGCTGTACAAAGCAAAATTTGTCCGCTCTTATGGTGAATATGCCAGTTATTGCGACAGCCCGGTTCAAATGTAACATTACCAATTACCACTTGCTCTAATGAAAGCATATTAAGGTAGCTTTGACCTGTAAAGTACTGTGCAAAAGCATCATTTTTATTTCCTATTGGAAAAATACTTTTGAATTCTGTGTAGCTCATTATGTGCATCTCCTCCGTTTATATAATTTTATGATTATTAAAGTATATTACTTAATCCATCGTTTAAATATGCTTTCTGAATCATTTGCTTTTGCACCATGAATAGGTAACCCCTTTTTCACATCTGCATTAGGACAAAGCTTTTTAATATCGCTTTCACTGCTGCCTATACCACTGCCTTCGTGAGTACAAAATGGCATTATGGTTTTGCCGCTTAAATTGAATTTATCTAAAAAAGTAAACATAACCATAGGCATTGTACCCCAATAGTTAGGGTAGCCTAAATATATTGTGTCGTATTTGTCAAGACTACCCGGATATATCTTAATCTCAGGACGTGCATTTCGTGATTTGTCTTGTTTTGCTTGATCAATACATTGTGAATAATCGGTGGAATAAGGTACTACAGGTTCAATTTTAAAAATATCTGCACTTGTTATTTTTTGCAGTATATTTGCTGCAATTTCTGTGTTACCTGTCTCTAAATTTTTAATAGTACCATTTACATAATTATTGCCGTTTCTTGAAAAATAAATTATTATTGCGGACATAGTAAATCTCCTTTCAGAATATTTATTTTTTTTGTTTAGCTTTATTATAGCTGTAAATTTGTTGACAGTGAATATCAAATGTGTTACCATGGTATAAACTAAAAGTTTATGCAAAGCGGTGGTGTATATGTACAATTTACAGCTGGATATTTTTATTTGCGTCGCTGACTGTGGAAGCTTTTCAAAGGCAGCCGAAAAACTGTATGTATCTTCTACCGCTGTTATGAAACAAATGAATCTGCTTGAAAGCCGCTTGCAGTTAAAACTTTTGCAGCGTACTAATCATGGTGTGCGTTTGACAACGGCAGGCGAATATATTTATAAAGAAGCAAAGCAGATTATTGATAAATCTAACAAAGCTGTTGCAAAAGCGAAAAAACTGGAAATGTCAGAGAAAACAACTATTTGTGTAGGCACATCAATGCTTAATCCATGTAAGGTTTTTATGGATTTGTGGTACAGTGTGAATAATAAATTTCCACAGTTTAAAATATCTATAGTACCATTTAAAGATGATCATAATGACATACTTTCTGTAATTGATAATATAGGTAGTAGATTTGATTTTATAGTGGGAGTGTGTGATTCTGCACAGTGGCTTAGCAGATGTAACTTTTACAAGCTGGGTGAGTACAAAAAATGTGTGGCTGTACCTTATACACATCCTCTTGCAAAAAAGAAAAGGCTAAAAATAAATGATATTTATGGTGAAACACTTATGATGGTAAAACAGGGGGATTCAAAGGTTAATGACAGATTAAGAAATATACTTATATCAGAACATCCTGAAATAAATATTGAGGATACACCGCATTTTTATGATATAGAGGTTTACAATAAATGTGTACAAACTAATAATTTGCTTCTCAATTTAGAATGCTGGAGCGAGGTTCACCCATCACTTAAAACCTTGCCTGTAGAGTGGGATTTTACTATTCCATACGGATTGATGTATTCAATTAATCCATCAAAAAGTGTACTTGATTTTTTGGAAGCATTAAAAAGTGTAAGAAAATAAATATATATTTGAAAATTTATTTCTAATATCTATCGTTTGGTTAATAATATTACTTAAGATGTATCAAGGCAACACTATATATTAATACCTTAGGTTTAATGGACGGATTGTTTACATATTTTCTGTTATTGTTACAGAAATCTCTTTTCGTGATTTAATATGACTGTGATTGTTTTTTTAAGTCGAAAATCTTATTACATAATCCATATACCAAAATTATGTGACATTGTCTTAATATTTGTTGTTTTAAATATTATTAGTGTGGTTTATCAAAATAATAAATTAAGTTGAATTTGCTTATAATATCATAAACTTGACACAAACTAATAAACAGAGTAAAATAAAATAAATGTGTGTGTTCGGATTTTATATAAAAACTATTTAATTATTTTTTTATAGTCTTGTGCTTGGCACCGTTTGCGGCACAAATATAAGGGTTATTTAAAAATAATTTTGTGTTATAACTGAAAGATTAATAGCATTTCTAAAATGGGTTATATTTTATAATAGTTGTGTTGTAATTGTAATTGTAATTATTTAACACAGTAAGGTATGTTAGCTGTAATTGGCTGTTTGTTTTTAAAACCTGTTTTGAACATATTTTTTCTTTTCGGATATATTCTAAATCATTTTCATATACATAATTTAATAATGGAGGTTTGTTTGTGGATAACAACAATAGAAGACCTGTCGGAAACGGAAATAAGGGCAGGAAAGTGGTAAACGCTAAAAATACAAAAGAGAAGCAGTTTACAAAAAATAATAGGCGTACTGTAACAAAAAATAAAGGTAATCGTAAAGGAAAAAGAAGTTACAACTATAATAAAGAAAATACACCTTCAGTAAAAATTGTTTTTCTTGGCGGTTTAAATGAAATAGGTAAAAATATAACATTATTTGAGTGTTGCGGTGATATGTTTATTCTTGACTGTGGTATGGCATTCCCTGACGGAGAAATGCTTGGTGTTGACCTTGTATTGCCGGACTTTACCTACGTTAAAGAAAATGTTTCAAAAATTAAGGGTATTATTATTACCCATGGTCATGAAGACCATATTGGTGGTTTGCCGTATTTGCTTAAGGACTGTAATATTCCTGTTTACGGCACACCTCTTACAATTGGCTTGGTGGGAAATAAGCTAAAGGAACATAACTTGGTTTCTTCTGCACATCTTAATGTTGTACACGCCGGTGATGTTGTTAAGCTTGGCTGTATGAGTGTTGAGCTTATTCATGTAAATCATTCAATTCCTGATTCTGTAGGTGTTGCAATTCATACACCTGCAGGTACGTTGGTTCACACAGGTGACTTTAAAATAGACTGTACGCCTGCTTCAGGAACCATGATAGATTTAACCCGTTTTGCAGAGTTGGGCAAAGAAGGCGTACTGGCATTAATGGCAGATTCTACAAACGCAGAGCGTCCCGGTTATACCAAGACAGAAGCAAAGGTGCAGGAAAGCTTTGAAAGCTTGTTTGTAAGAGCACAAAACCAAAGAATAATTATTGCTACCTTTGCTTCAAATGTAAACAGAATACAACAAATTGTAAATTGTGCTTATGCTAACAACCGCAAGGTTGCTTTTTCAGGCAGAAGTATGCTAAACTATATGCAGGTGGCAACAGAACTGGGTTATATTGATGTGCCTGAGGGTGTAATTATTGATATTGATATGCTTAACCAATATACGCCTGAACAAATTGTTCTTGTAACTACAGGAAGCCAGGGAGAACCTATGTCTGCACTTTCAAGAATGGCATATTCTGACCATAGAAAGGTTGCTGTTGGCAAGGGTGATTTTATTATAATTTCGGCAAATCCTATTCCGGGTAACGAAAAAATGGTTGGTAATGTTATTGATGAGCTTTTAAAGCTGGGATGTGACGTTGTTTATGAATCTATGTACGAGGTTCATGTTTCGGGTCATGCTTGTCAAGAGGAGCTTAAAATAATTCATAGCCTTGTTAAGCCTGAATTTTTTATTCCTGTACACGGTGAACAGAAGCACCTGCGTAAGCATGCAGACCTTGCACAAAGCCTTGGTATGCAAAAGGACCATATTTTTATTGGTGATATTGGCAATGTTGTAGAGCTTAAGCAAAAATATATTAAACAGCTTCCGTCTGTAGCATCAGGTAAGGTGTTTGTTGACGGATTAGGTGTTGGTGATGTTGGCAGTATTGTACTGCGTGACCGTAAGCATTTAGGACAGGACGGACTAATTATTATTGTAGCCTCGCTGGATATTGTTGACGGATATGTGGTAAGCGGACCTGATATTGTTTCAAGAGGCTTTGTATATGTTAGAGAATCAGAAGAATTGCTGCACGAGGTAAGAAGAATTGCAACAGATATTTTGGTGGATTTTGCAAGCAAAAATGTTCACGAATGGAATGTTATAAAAAATAAAATTAAAGATGATGTTTCAAAGCATATATTTAATAAAACAAGAAGAAGTCCTATGATATTGCCTATTATTATGGAAGTTTAATTTTAAATTCATGAAGGGGGAAAGACAAATGAAACGCAAAATTTGGACGGTAACTCCGTTTTTTATAGTTTATACCTTGGGTATAGTTGCAATGGCTGTCTTTTCCTTTCGGTGGAATTTGTATGTTTTTGGTATAGAAATGTCAGTGGCAATAGCATCAATAATTATAGTTGTTTTTGGCATACGTCGGTTTAATCACCATATTAACCGTACTGTCAGGCAGGCGGCTGAAAAGCTGGGCAGTGAAAATTTGACATATCTTAACCAATTTAACATACCTGTGGTGGTTGTGGGGTCTTATGATGATGTTGTTTGGTTTAATGACAGCTTTAAAACTATAATGTGCAATGGCAGAGATTGTGCAGGAGATCTTATTAACCACTACATTCCAAACACCTCCATAGATAATATCTTGCGTTCAGACGGTGCAGATGTTATGTATGGTGAAAGGCGTTATACTGTTGTAGGCTGTGCTCTTTCAGAAAAATCAAAGGTGCTTTATTTTGTAGATGATACATATTATAAAGAAACAACGGACGAATATATGAATTCACGTCCTGTAATTGCCACAGTTGAGTTTGATAACGTTGATGAATTTGAAAAAGATGACGACCAACAGCAGTCTTACATTATTGTAAATGTTGAAAAAACAATTCAAAAATGGGCGGCAAAATTTAACGGTTTATATAAAAAGATGTATAATGGCAGATATATGGTTATTTTTGAAGAAAGAGTAATCGACGCTCTTACTGAAGATAATTTTAGTTTGCTAGAAGAGGTAAAGGAAGTTCCTCTTGAGGGTACAGTGTGTAAACCTACAATTTCTATTGGCATTGGCAGATGTGCAGTAAGCTTTAAGCAGTGCGAGCTTTGGTCAAGAAATGCTCTTGATATGGCGCTGGGACGCGGTGGTGACCAGGCTGCAATAAAAACAAAAGACCAGTACCGCTTTTACGGAGGTAACTCTCAGGGCTTTGAAAAAATCGACAAGGTTCGTACAAGGGTTATTGCAAGCTCTCTTGTACAGCACATAAAGTCAAGCGACCATGTGCTTATTATGGGTCATCATAATTCAGATGTTGACTGCATAGGCACGGGTATAGGCTTATGGAGCAGTATAACAAAGGATATGAAAAAGTCTGCCCATATTGTTGTAAAAAAAGACCGCACTTTGGCAGGCTCGTTAATAAGCTTTATGGAAGATGCCGGTAACGGGAACATGTTTATGGAGCCTTCAGAAGCACTTATGTCAATTACAGAAAAAACATTGTTAATTGTAGTTGATACTCATTCGCCAACCTTTCTGGAGGATATTCGTGTATATACCAGATCTTCAAGAGTAGTTGTAATTGATCACCATAGAATGATGGTCAATCATATTTCAAATGCACTTGTATTTTTCCACGAGCCATACGCGTCATCAGCGGCAGAAATGGCAACTGAGCTTATTCAATATATGGGTGATAAAGGCTTAACAAAACATGAAGCTGCTGCATTGTTGGCAGGTATTACCCTTGACACAAAGAACTTTGTATTAAAAACAGGTGTGCGAACATTTGAGGCAGCTGCGTATCTGCGTCAAAAGGGTGCAGATACCGTAAGTGTTAAAAGAATGTTTGCAAACTCTCTTGACAATTACAAGGCTAAGTTTAAACTGGTTTCGGGTGCAGAAATTTTTAATCGCTGTGCGTTAGCTTGTTCTGATGATGATTGTGAAAGTGATATGCGTGTAACTGCGGCGCAAGCGGCAGATGATTTGTTAAGCATTAACAATGTAACGGCATCATTTGTTATGTATAAACAGGGTAACACTGTCAATATCTCTGCCCGTTCATTGGGTGATGTTAATGTTCAGATTATTATGGAACAGCTTGGCGGAGGGGGCCATCACTCAATGGCAGGTGCTCAGCTAAAAGGTGTTACTATGGAGCAGGCACGAGCTATGCTGCTTAATATAATTGAAAATAATGAGCATCAAAATGACAGCAGTGATGATGACGAATTGGGTGCTCCGCAACTGGCAGATGAAATTCCTGTAGTTGAAGTAACTGCTGAAGAAGCAGAGAATAATAAAAAAAGAAGTACGAAAATAAATAATCAAACAGAAGCAGAAGAAGGGACTGAAGATAAATGAAAGTAATTTTATTACAGGACGTTAAAGGTACAGGTAAGAAGGGAGAATTAGTAGATGTTTCTGACGGCTATGCAAGAAACTTTTTACTTCCTAAAAAAGCAGCAAAAAAAGCCACAGCACAAGCTATGAGCGAACTGAAAAACGCCGAAGAGTCAAAGGCTTTTCAAATTGAAGAAGCAAAGAAAAAGGCTAATGCCTCAAAGGCTTTAATTGAAGGTAAGTCACTCAATATTAAAGCTAAGGCAGGTCAGGGCGGCAGATTGTTTGGTTCTGTTACAGTTAAAGAAATTTCAGCTGAGCTTAAAAAACAGTTTAGTTTGAATGTTGATAAAAGAAAAATTTCATTAGACACTGATATTAAAGCCTTTGGTACCTACAATGCAGAGGTTAAGCTTTATACAGGTATTGTTGCTACAGTAAAGATAGTAGTTTCAGAGGCTTAATTTTATATTAAGGCAATACCCCACAAATACCGCTTTGCGGCTTAGCGTGCGATTATTTGGATATTTCCATTTATTTTGCACAAAAATGTTTTGATATGTGTGTTAGTACATCTTTGAAATTTTTATGCGATATAACAAAAAATCTCACGACGTAATTTGACACTATAATTATATGATTTTGCCTTAATTCTTATAGTATGAAAGGGGGGAGTAACTGTGGCAGATGATTTCGAGCTTTTTGACGGCATAAAGCTGCCGTATGATTTAAAAGCAGAGCAGGCTGTACTGGGTTCTATTTTGTTAGATCAGGATTGCCTTGACAGCATAGTAGAATTTTTGCCTAACAAAGACTATTTTTATATTTCAAATCACAAGCTTATATATGACTGTATGCTCCATTTATATAATCGCGGAGGCGCTGTTGATGTTGTAACAGTTTTAAGCGAGCTGAAAAAAGAGCCTGCTTTCGACCAAACAGAGGGAAGAGAGTATTTTGTAAATCTTGCCAATGTTACTCCTTTTACTACAAATATTAAAGATTATGCGCGTATAGTTAAAGAGAATTACGAAACGCGCTCTTTAATTATTGCAGCTAAAAATATTATTGAAGAGGCGTCAGAGGGGACATATTCTTCTAATCAATTGTTAGATTCGGCTGAACAAAGAATTTATGATATACGAAAGGGTGCAGATGTAAAAAGTCTTGAACATATTGAAAGTGTTATTTATCAAACCCTTTCCAGGCTTGATGCTCTTAACTCACCAGAAAATGATAAATCAAAGCCTATTCCGTCGGGTATTGCAGACCTTGACAGGGTCATAACGGGATTAAACCGTTCAGACCTTATTTTGCTGGCAGCTCGTCCTGGTATGGGTAAAACCTCTTTTGCACTTAATATAGCTCGTTATGTAGCTTCAAAAGCAAAAATGCGGGTTGCATTTTTCTCGTTGGAAATGACAAAAGAACAGCTGGTTTCTCGTTTGCTTTCTACCGAAGGTCTTATTGAGGGCACAAAGCTTCGTTCAGGAAAGCTCAATAATGACGAATGGGCAAGACTGATGGAAGCGGCTGAAATTCTTAGTCAGGCAAATATGTATCTTGATGAAACCACAATGCTGACAGTACCTGCAATGAAGGCTAAGCTAAGACGACTAAAAGATGTTGACTTGGTAGTTATAGACTATTTGCAGTTAATGGGAAGTACACTTCGTACAGAAAATCTTGTACAGGTTGTAGGTGAAAATACCCGATCTTTAAAAAGTATGGCTAAAGAGCTTAATGTACCTGTTATTTTACTTTCACAGCTTTCTCGTGCCAGTGAACAGCGTGCCGAACACCGCCCAATGCTTTCTGACCTTAGAGATTCGGGTTCTATTGAGCAGGACGCAGATATTGTTCTTTTTTTGTACAGAGAAGGTTACTATAATGATAAGGATAGCAAAGATCAGGAAGATGCTGATATGAACAGCGGTGAATGTATTGTTGCAAAAAACAGACACGGCGAAACCAACACCGTAAAGCTGCATTGGCAGGGACAGTTTATGCGTTTTACTTCACAGGAGGACAGGCTTGAGTAATAGTATAAATGATATTATATTAAAGACTATAACTGACAATAATATGATTGTTAGTAATGATAAAATTGTAGTTGGCGTTTCGGGCGGAGCAGATTCAATGTGTCTGCTCCACTTTCTTATATCAATAAAATATAAATTTTCTATTAATATTATTGCGGCTCATATTAACCATAACCTGCGTGGGGCAGAAGCTGTGCGTGATCAGACTTTAGTTGAATGCTTTTGCAGGCAAAGAGGTATTGAATGTAGAGTTTTAAGTGCAGACATTAATAAAATCTGCAGTCAGACAGGTGAAGGTAGCGAAGAATGCGGCAGACGTATTCGCTACGAATTTTTTAAAGAGTTAAGCGGTATTTCAGGTAAAATTGCTACTGCACACACATTGTCAGATTCAGCAGAAACTTTAATATTTAATATTGCCAGAGGTACAGGCTTAAAGGGGTTACAGGGTATTCCTAATGTCAGGGGCAATATTATAAGACCTCTTATTAATATTACAAGACAACAGGTTGAGGAATATTGTTCTGAAAATAATATTAAATATATTACTGACTCCTCTAATTTAACCGATGATTACAGTCGTAATAAAATAAGACATGCAGTTGTCCCCGTACTAAAAGACATTAATCCAGGATTTGAAAATGCTGTGCAAAAACTTACTGCTATTGTCAGTGAACAACTAAATTTAGTGAATGCACTTGCTGAAAATTTGCTGGTAAAGGCAAAAATCCCAAACGGCTACAGCTGTCAAAAGCTTTTGGAAGCTGATAAAACCGTGTTAAAGCAGGCAATTATAAATGTTCTTAACAGATATGGCTGCAATGAATATGCAGAAAAGCATATTAGACTTATCGTTGAAATAATAAGTAATTATGGTGTTATTCAACTTCCAAATAACTTTGTTGTCAGTACAAAACAGGGAATTTTTAGAGTATATAATAAAGATGAAAATGAAGAAAAAGCTTATTGCAATGATAATTATAATGTATTAATGCCACAAAAAAGCACAACTGTTGTTATTAATGAACAAAAAATTAATGTTAAAATAATTACAAAACAAGCTTATGACGAAATTCTAACTGTTAACAAATTTTTAGTAAATAATTCCGTAGATTATGATATAATACACTTTGAAACGATGTTTCGAACAAGGGCAAAGAAAGATGTCTTTAAACAGCGTGGCAGAGGTGTTACTAAAACCTTAAAAAAGCTGTTTACCGAGGCTAAAATACCTCAGGAAAATCGTGATAAAATACTGTTGCTTGCATATCAAAATGAGGTTGTGTGGCTGCAGGGGTTTGGTGTTTCAGAAAATTATAAAGTAACAAGCAATACAAAAACAGTTGCGGTAATTGAAACTGATGGTTTATAGGGAGGGTTAATATAATGGGTGAGTACTGCGGTATTGACGATTTTAAAGAGATATTATTTACAAAAGACCAGATTGCAGAAATGACAAAATTGCTGGGAGAAAAAATTACACAGGATTTTCACGGTGAAGAGCTTATTGTAATGGGGCTTCTAAAGGGAAGTTTTATTTTTATGGCAGACCTTTTAAGGCAAATTAAGCTGAATTGTATTATCGATTTTATGGCAGTGTCAAGCTATGGTATAGGTACAGAATCACTGGGTAGAGTGAATATACTGAAGGATATTTCAGAATCTGTTCTGGGAAAAAATGTTCTTATCGTTGAGGATATTATTGACAGTGGCGTTACCCTTAGCTTTATTGTTAATCATATAAAAAATAAGGGTGCAAAAACCGTTAATTTATGTACCCTTATCAATAAACCTGAAAGGCGTAAAAAAGATGTTGATGTTAAATACATAGGGGCTGATATTCCCAATGAATTTGTTGCAGGCTATGGTATGGATTATGCTGAAAGATATCGTAATCTGCCATTTATAGGCATACTTAAGGAAGAAATTTATTCAAACTGATTTTGATATATTTGCTTAATAGGCAAGATAATTTTCGTAAGTTAATGAAAATATATTTGCCAAACGGCTAATAATAAAAATATGCAAGGAGTGAAAATGGTTGAATAAAGATGATAAGAAGAGATCCGGTACAGGGCGCTTTCTTTTACTGTTTGGTATAGCCATTGCAGTAATACTTATGGTTGTTTTTGTTTTTAACAATCAATCAAGGGAAAGATACCTGTATTCAGATGTTATGGGTTATTTTCAGCGAATGGAGGTTAAGGCGTTTACCCTTGATTTTGGTTCAGGCGAGTTAAAAATACAGCTTCGCTCTGACGCCAAACTGAATAGCCATCTTGTAAATAACAGTACAAATACAGCTTTGTTTGGTACTTCTGAAAAAGCTACTGAAAAGCCAACAGAACCAAATGCAAACCACAAGGGTTTGGGAAGCTTAACCAAAGACGGTGACAAAACAAATGGTGCAATCATTACCTATACTGTACCTGATGTTTCTGTATTTTGGAAAACTCTTATGGGCGATTTAGGAGATCAAAAAGGAACAAACCTCATAGAAGCCTATAATGAAAAATATCCTGATGCACCAATGGTTTATGATTATAGTAAAACCTCTGACAATGGTTGGCTTTGGGAGCTTATTCCAACAGTATTGTTAATTGTTGTTATGATAGCCTTCTGGTTCTTTATTATGAAGAAAATGTCAGGCGGCATGGGTGACCCTACTAAAACATTAGGTTTTGGTAAGGCTAAAATTAAAAATCTAAACGATGAAAAGCGTAAAACAACCTTTGAAGACGTTGCAGGTGCCGATGAAGAGAAAGAAGATCTTGAAGAAATTGTACTGTTCTTGAAAGACAGCAGTAAGTTTAGTGCTTTAGGTGCACGAATTCCTAAAGGTGTGCTTTTAGTTGGTCCTCCTGGTACGGGTAAGACATTGCTTGCAAGGGCGGTTGCCGGTGAGGCAGGCGTACCGTTTTTCTCAATTTCAGGTTCTGATTTTGTAGAAATGTTTGTTGGTGTAGGTGCTTCAAGAGTACGTGATTTGTTTGACCAAGCCAAAAAGAATAGTCCGTGTATTATATTTATAGATGAAATTGATGCAGTGGGTCGTCAGAGAGGCGCCGGCGTAGGCGGCGGAAATGATGAACGTGAGCAAACACTTAACCAGTTGTTGGTTGAAATGGACGGTTTTGGTATTAACGAAGGAATTATTATTATTGCCGCAACTAACCGACCAGATGTTCTTGACCCTGCATTAATGCGTCCGGGAAGATTTGACAGACAGGTTGTTGTAAATTACCCTGATATTAAGGGAAGAAAAGAAATTTTGAAAGTACACGCAAAAGATAAGCCGTTGGCTCCTGATGTTAAACTTGAGGTTATTGCAGGCACAACAGCAGGCTTTACAGGTGCGGACCTTGAAAATCTTCTTAACGAAGCTGCTTTGTTAGCCGCAAGAAAAGATCTTAAGGCGATTACAATGACAGAAATTCAGGATGCAATGATGAAGGTTGCAGTTGGTTCTGAGAAAAAGTCAAGGGTTATGTCAGAAAAAGAGAAAAAGCTTACAGCTTATCACGAGGCAGGTCATGCCATTGCATTCTATGCTTGTCCGACTCAGGATCCTGTACACGAAATTTCAATTATCCCTCGCGGTTTGGCAGGTGGTTATACAATGCCTCAGCCAAGTGAAGATAAGAGTTATCGTTCAAAAACTTCAATGGAAGAGGATATTGTTGTTTGCTTAGGAGGAAGAGTTGCTGAAGCGCTCATTCTTAAGGATATTTCAACAGGTGCATCTAATGATATTGAAAAAGCTACCGAAACAGCCAGAGCAATGGTTACCAAGTACGGCATGAGTGATGTTGTTGGTCCTATTAACTATTCAGGCGGTCAAGAGGTGTTCATTGGCAGAGATATGGGTCATGCAAAAGACTTCTCAGACGCAACTTCTGCTGAAATTGATGCTGAGGTACACCGTATTATTACAGACGCATATAAGAGAACCGAAGAGATTTTGACTAAGTATATGCCAAAGCTGCATGAGGTTGCTCAGTACCTTATTAAACATGAAAAGATGAATGGCGATGTATTTGAAAGCATTATGAACGGCATTTATATAGAGCCAAAAGAGATTGAAGATGAAGAAATATCGAATATAGATAGCAAACCGGAAGTTGAAATTGACACAGAAAATCAGGATGATAATTCACCTGAAGAATAATTTATTAGGCTGCTCTTATAAAGGGCAGCCTTTTTATGTAATAATTTTATAAACGATAAATTATGATTTAGCGGACTAATAAAAAACAAGCGGAAGAAAAAACTTTAACTAGAACTAACCAGAGAATGTACTGTTACTAACTTGGATCCAAGGTCACTGACCTTGGTCGTTTAAGGTGGGTTTCAAAAGGGAGGAAATCGAAATTCCTCCCTTTGTGGT
>CABRLN010000016.1 GCA_902471875.1 uncultured Clostridium sp. | reverse complement strand
GTTAGATAGCGATATTGCTTACAAAGTAGCACAAGACGGCACATGGGATGTATCTTACAATCATGAAGGTCTAGCTGAAGGTCTAAACAGCGATGCTAAACTTTACATTCCTGATGATCAAACAATTACAGCTGTTGTAATTACATTTGATCCTGAAACAGAAAAAGCAGGTTCTTATGTTGTAAATGGTTCTGATCCAACAGAACCTCCAACAGTTCCAACGGAGCCAACAGATCCAACAGATCCAACAGAGCCTAGTGAACAGCACACATACTTTGCAGTAGGTTCAGCTCCATTGTTCGAACCAGCTTGGACACCAGACGCTGAGGCTTATCAGCTAAAACTTCGTGCAGATGGTATCTACTCAATTATTATTCCTGTAACAGAAGATATGTTAGACAGCGATATTGCTTATAAAGTAGCACAAGACGGCACATGGGATGTATCTTATAACGATCAAGGCCTAGCTGAAGGTTTAAACAGCGATGCTAAACTTTATATTCCTGAAGCAGATGTAGTAGCTGTTGAGATTACATTTAACACAGAGACATTACGTGCTGGTGCAGAATGTTTGTCTGAGATGCCTACAGAGCCATCTACAGCTCCAACAGAGCCTTCACAACCAACAGAACCTTCACAGCCAACAGAGCCTTCAGAAGAACCATCACAAGCTCCGTTTGATCCAACAGCAGAGCATACATACTTTGCAGTAGGTTCAGCTCCATTGTTTGAACCAGCTTGGACACCAAACGCTGAGGCTTATCAAATGGTAAAAGGTGAGGACGGTATATTCTCAGTTACAATTCCTGTAACTGCTGATATGCTTGACAGTGACGTTGCTTACAAGGTTGCAGCAGACGGTACATGGGATTATTCATTTAATGACCAGGGTCCTGCAACAGGTCTAAACTCAGATGCATCTCTATATATTCCTGATGATGCAACAATCACAGCAGTTGTAATCAGATTTGATACAACAACACTATGTGCTTCTGCTGAGGTTGTAAATGGTAGTGCACCAACAGAGCCGGAGACAACTCCTGCTACAGAGCCAGAGACAACTCCTGCTACAGAGCCGGAGACAACTCCTGCTACAGAGCCGGAGACAACTCCTGCTACAGATGTTGCAACAACTCCTACAGAGGCTCCTACAAATGCAACTAATGCAACAAATCCAACAGGTGCTACAGGTACAGGTACAAGCACAGGTACAGGTACAAGCACAGGTACAACATCAACAACAACAGGTAAGGTTGCTACAGGCGACAGTACATCAGTTGCTATTCTACTTGGTGTACTAATGCTTGCAGGTGCTGCAGTAGTTGTTGCTAGAAAAAGAATTACTGACTAATATTTAACTTAGTTTATCTTTTTTTCACCCACTCGTTTGAGTGGGTGTTTTTTTAGTTTACATAATAATATAAGAATTTTGGTACTGATATTATAACTATAAATTCAGTATAGCTATAAATCGATGACAATTTTTACAATAATAGTTAAATCATTGCCAACCATAAAATATAAGTTTAAATTCCATTTATATACACCGGTATTGTATAAAAAATTTTTGTAGTTAATCAACATAAAATAAGTTTATATATTGTTAAATAAATCTAATGATAAATTTGCTTTACAACTGAAATAATAAAATATTGTACAAATTTACGAAAATTAAAATATAATATAAATATTATTGAAATTCCCTTGACAATGCGGTATAATACTTATGCGAAGTTTATCTTCGGATATATTATTAAAAGGAGGAAAAAAACATGTCCAAGAAAAAGATACTTAGCGTAATTCTTGCAGCTTCTATGGTTGCTTCAATGGCAGCTGTAACTGCAGTATCTACCTCGGCAGCTGATGTTCGTGGTAAAATCTATTTTGATTCTACTGGTTTGGGCGGTAAAGCTGCTGCTACTCGCGGCGTTTACTATTGCTACACTTGGGGTAGCGTAGGTGGCGAGCTATATAGCTGGGATAATAAGGCAATCAGAATGACAAATGAGGATGGTGCGGATCTTTATTCCTTTAACGTTCCTTCAACAAATGCTGCAGGTGAGCCTGTAAATGCAGACTTGATTATTTTCCATGCAAATGGTGGAGAACAAACATATGACACAACATTTAACGACGCTTGCTTTGGTGACACAGCTTATGTTCTGGATACACTTTTGGAAAATCCAGTTGACAGTGCAAAGACAGCAAAGGGTTGTGCGTGGAGAAGCAATCCGTCACAGGGTGCTCACATTGCAATTACATCAACAGGTAAGGTTCAGGGTATAGGTATTCTTGCAACAGAAACTCCTGAAAGTATTACCGATGCATTTATTGAGAATTATAAGAAGGGTATGGATGAAGGTCTTACAGGCTATGACAATCCTGCTCTAATTACTGACGAGGCTCGTGCAAACTATATTGCAGAGATTAACAGAATTATTGAGGAAAATCAGCAACCTACAGATCCATCTGTTCCATCTGATCCATCTAATCCTTCAACTCCAACAACACCTGTAGATCCTGAACAACCAACAACACCTGTAAATCCTGAACAGCCTACAGTACCAACAACACCTGTAGATCCTGAACAGCCTACAGAGCCTGCTACACAGGATCCATACGGTCGTATTCCTGGTCTTCCACTTCTATCTGATATGAATGTTCCTGCAAAGGATACAAATAGAGATGTATATTTGGAAGCAGGTGCACCAGCTGATTGGGATGGTTACTTCAATGTTTACTACTTTGCAGCTCCTGCTGAGTGGGAAAACAACCAAGGTAAGGTTGAAGGTATTGATGCAATTGGTTTCTATTGGTTCTGCGGTGGTATAAGCAACAGTTGGCCTGGTGAGGCTGCAAAGCAACTAAAGGATGCTGATGGCAATGCTATAACATACACAGTAACAGATTCTAATTCACCTTACAATGGCAAAGCATTAAATGTTTACTACGGCTTTGCTCCATCATTTGCTACAAGCATTATTTGGAATAATGGTGTAGCTGACGGTCAATTTATTGAGCTAAAGGCTCAGACAGAGGACATTAAGGTTGATGACCCTGCATCTTCAGGTAACCTTTCAGATAAGGTTTACGAAGATTCTGACGGTGCTATTGACGGTGTTTCAGTAGCTGGTTGTATCAACTATATTTATGCTCAGGAAAAAACCGTTAACGGTTTAACTGGTAATGAGCAGATTGTTAACAAGTGCAAGTTCTTGTTCTATAATCCTCGTACAGGTGAAACAACTGATACAGCTCTAAAGGATGCTGACGGCAACTTTGTTTCTAGCTACAGTGAATATTGGGAAGAGACAGTTGGTCAGAACCCTTACTTTGACATGAACTATGACCATGTAAATGAGGGCGAGATTCCAACAACTCCAGAGCCTGAAACTCTTCCTCCAACAGATCCTGCAACTCAGGGTGCAACAGATAACGCTTCAAATGCTACTAATGCAACAAATGGTGCTGCAGGTACAACAAACGGCAATGTAAATAATGGTAAAGGTACAGTTAACACAGCTGAAGGTACAGTTGCTGTTCTTCTAGCTACAGTTCTTTTTGCTGCTATGGGTGTTGCTTTTGTTGCTCGTAAAAGAAGAGAGTCTGAAGAGGCTTAAGCTTTTTAAGATTTAGTTAAATAAACTATGCTTTATTGAAGGGTGTACATTTTAATATGTACACCCTTTTGGTATTGGTGTTTTTAAGAAGAAAATTGGATTTTACGTAGTATATATAAAACTATTCTTATATCTTATGTATATAAATGATGAAATGTAATATGATAATAATAATTAATACTGTTTTAGAAAGAATTACAATACTTTTTTAAGTGTCATGAAAAGTACTTTTTTTAGTAATTTTAATTTATATTACCAAAAAAATTATTTTATATTATACTAATTTTAAAATAATCTTTGGAATATTTAAAGAAAACCTTTTATATAATATGATTATAAAAAATAAAATAATAGTTTTACGAGTAAGAATTTTAATTTTTTGCTTTTAACTTCTTACTTCTAAATAACAGTATACCTTTATTGCTTTAAACATAAAATAAAATTATTAGAATTTCGCTACAACATATGAATATAGCTTTATTATATATATTAATGTAGAAAATTGTAATCTTATTAATTGTTATTACTATAGGGATGTGTAAATGAAATATAAATATACTTTACGTTTGGTAACAAGTGGAATTTTTATTGCACTGGCAACGGTGCTTTCGTTAATAGTTATTTTTAAACTCCCATATGGAGGATCAATTACATTACTTAGCATGTTGCCTATAATGGTGCTAGGTTATATGTATGGTATAAAATGGGGACTGCTTTGTGGTACGGTTTACGGTGTAGTACAGGCGCTGTTGGGGGCGTCAATGTCATCTGCTTTTGCAGGTCTTTCAGGTTTTTATGTTTTTCTTATGGCATTAATAGATTATCTGATTGCGTTTGCTGTGCTTGGCACTTCAGGTATGTTTAAAGGAAGAATAAAAAATCATACCATTGCTTTTGTAGGTGGAAGTATAGTTGCAGGCTTGTTAAGACTTTTAGCACATTTTTCTTCTGGGGTTATTCTGTGGGGTTCTTATGCAGAATGGTTTTTTGGTGCAGATAACATGAACAATGCATTTGGTAATACTATTTTAAATAATTTTAGCGGCATAGGTTTGGCAATAATTTATTCAATAGTGTATAATGGCAGTTATATGATTCCTGAAATAATCATTACGGTTATTGGTATAATTATTATTATGAAAATTAAACCGCTTCGAAAACAAATTGTACAAGCATAGTAGGTTTAATTAATGTTATGTTTGCAAAGGTAATAATTTTATAATATGTGAGTGTTACACATATTTGTTTTATTATGTAAATAAAAATAAATATTAAATTTTGTTATAGATATCTTATTGTTATAACACGTTTGTTGTGCTATAATTTTATTATTATTTATTATTTTGGAGAGTGCATTGTGAAAAGTCTAGTTACAAAAATTACTGCTTTTGCAGTGTCAGTATTGCTGTGTTTATCAGCTGCAGGCTGTTTTTCTGTTAACGGAGGTACTTCATCATCTGTTAACAATATAAATAAAAATGCTAATAATGATAATGCCTATAATAAAATTGCAAATATTAATACTGATACAGAGTATAATGAGGCAATTTTAGACTATGGATACTATTCTCTTGAAACTGAGGCGCAAAAAATGCTCTACAAAAAATTTGAGGGTGTTGTTAATGCTGTAAGTGATGAAAAAGACGATGATGGTTTATATCCTATGCAAATTATTGAAATGAAAGAAGTTAGTCTTACTGAGGGTAATATAAGGGTAGTAATAGAGGCTTTTAACTGTGACCATCCTGAAATATTCTGGATCTCTAATATTTTTGGCTATTATACAGATGAAAATGTTACAATGGTTCATCTGTATTCTGAATTTAGCGGAAAAGAAATAAACACAATGCAGAGTAAGCTTGACAATGTAATAAATGAATTCATAAAGGATATTCCAAAAGGGTTATCTGAATATGAAAGAGAAAAACTTGCGCATGATAAGCTTTTAACTGTTTGTACTTATGCAGAAAATGTTAACAGCTCTGCTGACAATCCTAACGCATTTACTATGTATGGTGCGTTGGTTGACAAAAAGGCAGTATGTGAAGGCTATACCAAATCTATGCAATATTTACTTAAATTATTGGGAATTAAAACAATAACAGTTAATGGCTATAGTAAAAACGAGCTTCATCAATGGTGTATTGTAAATATTGATGATAATTGGTATCATTTAGACCCTACTTGGGATGACCGTGATGATGAGGGTGAAGAAATAATATACACATATTTTAATGTAACAGATGCTTATATTACGGTTGATCACACACTTGCTAAAAAATATAGTATTTTAACTGAAGAACAACTTTGTGGCACTGATAAGAATAAAAATGACTTGTTTAATATGCCATTGCCTCAATGTAAGTCAGAAACAGCCAGTTACTATAAAGTATCAGGGGCTGAAATTACATCTTTAGAAAATTACGATTGTTATTCTGCCGTTGTGCAAAAAATGAAAGAGGCTGCAATTAAACAAGACAGCTATTTTTACATTAAAATTTCTGAAGACTTAGATTTTAATAAAACGGTTGACGCTTTGTTTTATCAAGAACCGTATTCATTTTTTGAATATGTTACAGAAGTTAATAAAATGCTAGAAACCGACTATAAAATTACTGATGACAGTCTTTCAATATTATCATTAGATGAGCAAAGAATTGTTCAGATACAACTAAAATATCAGTAATAACTAATTACTAATGTCATTTTTAAGCAATCTTATAATATTCATATATTTATAAAGGATTGTATGTATAAAATAGTTATTAATATTTGCTGTAAAGTTATATATAATTAAAGTGACACATAATTTGTTTTTCTGTTAGATAAACTTAAATGTGTTAATATATAATGTTTGGTTTTTATGTGATATTTTGTTTTAAACATATACTTACCTAGTAACAAAATCATTGAATTTTATAAATTTATATACAAAGGGTGATTAAGATGAAAAAGTATGCTTTTGGTGTTGATATTGGTGGTACAACAATAAAAATGGGTTTTTTTGATATTTCCGGTGAGTTGCTGGATAAATGGGAGATTCCAACCAGAACAGAAGAGAATGGTATTAATATACTGCCTGATATTGCAGCACAGATAGATATTAAACTATCTGAAAAATCAGTTTTAAAGTCAGAAATTGAAGGTGTAGGTGTAGGTGTACCGGGTCCTGTTGGTGAAGATGGTACGGTTTTTAAATGTGTTAATCTTGGTTGGGGTGTATTTAATGTTGAAATAGAACTTAACCGTCTTACAGATTTAAAAGTTAAGGTTGGTAACGATGCTAACGTTGCAGCATTGGGTGAAATGTGGCAAGGTGGTGGTAAGGGTTACACTAACCTTGTAATGGTTACACTTGGCACTGGCGTTGGCGGTGGTGTTATTATTAATGAAAAAATAGTTAGCGGCAGCAATGGTGCAGGAGGAGAAATAGGACATATTAATATGAAGGAAAATGAAAAGGAGACTTGTGGCTGTGGTAATCATGGTTGTTTAGAGCAATATGCCTCGGCGACCGGAATTGTCAGAACTGCTAAAAATTTTCTTGAAGAGCACCCTGATTGTGAAACAATTTTAAATAAAGAGGAACTTACTGCAAAAGATATTTTTGACGCAGCAAAAAAAGGTGATAAGGTAGCTGAAAAAATGGTTGATAAAACAGCAAAAATACTTGGCAGAGGTCTTTCACAAATTGCTTGTGTTGTCAACCCACAGGTGTTTGTAATTGGTGGAGGTGTTTCAAAAGCAGGAGCTTTTCTTATTGAAAAAATACAGAAGTATTATCAAGACTATGCTTTTCATGCAGCTAAAGAAACATACTTTAAACTGGCAGACCTTGGTAATGACGCAGGTATTTATGGCTGTGTTCGTATGATTTTAGATTAAAAACTTTATATTACTCACACAAAAACAGAATCTTTATTACTGTGGTTAGGCATATCAGAAAAAAGCTTGATTTTTTTGAATATTAATTTGATAATTAGTTAATGTTTCACAATTGTTTAAAAACAGTGTGAAAATAGCATAAAAATGAGGGCTTATTTTCTACATATTAGAGATTTATAATGAGCTATTTTTGCAAAAAAATAGTTGCTAATTTTAAAAATTTATTATATAATTATCTTACTGAAGTGTATGCTTCGGATACCATTTAAATATTATTGGAGGAGACTAAAATGACAAAGAAAATTCTTAGCGTTGTTACAACAGCTGCTGTTCTAGGTACAATGGCTTGTGCAAGCGCAGTAAGTTCATCTGCTTTCTCAGGTGAAATTACATTTGAAATTAAAGACGATAATATGGCAAATGCTAACAGAACATTCTATGCTCATATTTGGAACGGTCTGCCAGGTGGTAAAGGTTTGTACGAGTGGCAGACAAAAGACGAGAAGATGACAACTTCTGATGATAAGAAAACAGCTACTTATAATGTTCCAGAGGGCGACTGGAATCTAATCATCATTTCAGGTGACTCTGGTTTCCAGACATACGACAGCGTATTTAATGCTAACTGTATAGGTGATACATGCTACGTAATGGACGAGAAGTTTGAAAACCCTGTTGATTCTAAAAAGGAAGCTTCTGGTCTTGCTTGGAAAAATAATCCTGACTGTGGTCCTCACAAGGTTGTATCTTCAATTGGTAACATCATCGGTTCAGCTTTCTTACCTGGTGAAACAAATCAGACCCTATACGATAACTTTGTAAAAACATATGATACAAAGAACGAAACAGACTCATCAAAGGGTATTTACAACTGGGATGATGACGGTGCTGCTGCAACTGGAATGTCTTGGGATGAGGTAAAGAAGAAGGTTGCTAACGAGCTAGGCGTTGAGGCTTCATCAAGCGATAATAACTCAAGCTCAGATAATAACTCAAGTTCAAATAATAACTCAAGTTCAAATAACAACTCAAGCTCAAATAACAACTCAAGCTCAAATAACAACTCAAGCTCAAATAATAGCTCAAGCTCAAATAACAGCTCAAGCTCAAATACTTCATCTAACGGTACCGGTACAACAACAACAGGTGACAGCACTCCTGTAGTTGCTTTGTTGGCTACTTTGACAGCTGCTTTAGGTGTTGCATTCTTTGCTCGTAAAAAGGCTGTAAAGTAATTTAGATATTTTTAATATTGCATACACTTTATTTAGGGACGGTTTTAGCACCGTCCCTTTTTGTATTTTATTAATGTGAAACAAAAATTTTTTGACGGATTTTTACTGATTGCAGAGGATGATTACACAATAGAAAATTGTTAAACTAGTGTTTTAGATTTAATATCAAGCATGTTGTATAATTATAAAATATACTTATTCTATGGTTTATAAGTACCTTTTAATAAAGATATATGACTTTTTGAATTTATTCTTTGTTTTAAACATTTTATGCAAATAAAAAAACCTTAATTCATTTTATAATTGAATTAAGGTTTTTTACTATATAAATCAAATTTATCTCATACAAATATACACAAAATATGCTGCATAGCATAGAAGCATAATTAAACCATCTATACGAATTATTTTTTTCTTGTTCCATGCAAATAGCCATACCATAATACTCATTGTTATAAGCAGTATAATATCTATAATATTTTCAGTAGAAAATGTAATTGGTGCAATTGTAGCAGCAATACCTAAAACAAAAAGTATATTAAAAATATTTGATCCTATTACGTTGCCAAGTGCCATATCTATTTCTTTCTTTTTTGCTGCTACTACCGATGTTACTAGTTCCGGAAGACTTGTTCCAAAGGCAACAACAGTTAAACCGATTAAATTGTCACTCATACCAAAATCTTTAGCAATTTCGGTGGCACTGTTTACGACAAGATTACCACCTATAATAATTGCAGTTATACCGCTTATAATGAATAAAATACATTTCCATGCAGGAAAAAGCTTATATTCCTCTTGATTCAGTATTACGCCATTTTTTCGTGCCTTTTTTGCTGACATTATCATCCATATAATAAAAGCAACAAAAAATAATAGTAATAAAATGCCTTCTATATTATTAACAATCATTTCTGTTATACCACATAAAAGTAATAATATTGCAACTAAAACAGAAAAAGGGAACTCTTTTTTTAGTGTTGATATACTGACGGTTAAAGGATAAAACAAAGCACAAATTCCACAAACTACCATTAGATTAAAAATATTAGAGCCGACGGCATTACTTATAGCTAGCCCATTTTTATCGGCAATGGCGGCACTTACGCTAACAGAACATTCGGGTAAACTTGTTCCCATTGCAACAATAGTCATACCAATAAGAATTGTTGATACTTTTAGTCTTTTTGCAACACTTGAACTGCCGTCAACAAAAAGATCAGCTCCCTTAATAAGCAATGCGAATCCGACTATAAGCAATATGTATTTCAACCAGCTTCACTTCCAATAGTTTCAATTTTAATATATAATTTATAAATTGTTTGAATAAAGTAATTATATATTATGACAAGAATAATGCAAAACTTTAACCGTTTCATTCTGTATAATAATTATTATTTCATTATATAATATGTGTAAAACTTGCAAGCTAGTACAGAAAAATTCCTATTATATTTTGGGGTAAAAAATATAATAGGAATTAAGAGTTTATAATATATTACCGTGTGAGGAGTGTAAGGTTGATTTTGAAAAAATAATAAACTGTATGCTAAAGTTTAGGAATAATTATAAGTGTTTATTTAACAATGGTTATGAACTGTAATATGTGCTTATATAACGAGTGTTCCGTTATCACTTTCAAGTAAAATGAATATTTGTTCTTCTAAACCGGTATTTCCGTTAATATATACTAATACATTTTCATTATCTTTACCCGTACAAGTGTATTCATAGCACAGTACCTCTTTCCCGTTTGACATAGGAATAAGAGCCTTTTTGCTTCCTATTACTGTCAGGCTCTTGCTTACAATTTCTTTTGCTTGCTTGACTGATAGGGTCATTTTAGGGAATTCACGTTTAGTGTGGTTCATAATATATCCTTCAGCATTATAGCTGACTACATTTCCTGTTTCTGTTGATACCCCTACTTTGATAAGATCACCGTAGCAGGTGATTTCATCTTGTGTATATGCAAAGTTAATAGTACAAACCCCATTTGCAGTTATATAGTAATTTTCAACCATATTGCTTATTTTTCTTTGACTAAGATAGTCCTGTGCTTTTCCTAATAATTGTTCATAAATATATTTGTCTTTATTTTCAGAATTATAATTTGTAAAATACATTTCGCATACATATCCGCCTTTTACAGTAACAGTACCATAAAAATTGTTGCCTTCAAACACATATACCGGTAAGGCACCTGTGCGAGTTTCTTTGTAATTAATATCATTTGAAGATTTATTTATAAAAGTTGCTAGAATATCTTTTGCTTGCTCAATGGAGTATCCTTGTTCATCTTTTGTAAGCTTTGGTGTTTTTTGTTGCACACTGTCAGAAAAAGGTCCGTCATAAATAATACTTGGGTAATCAACAAAGCTTTCGCTTATATTAAGAAAGCTATTGTCAAATTCTGTTTTTTCTTTTTCATCTGTTCTTTCAATATTTCCCTGTAATGTGTTAATTTCTCCAATGTGTTCAGTTCCGTCAATAAATCTTGCAGAAAGTTCTTCAACTTGCGGAGCAACATCTTCTGCATATTTTGCCAATTGTACAAGAGACTTTTTATTGTCATCGCTTAACTTTTCATTTCGTGATAAAATTCCTATTGAAAACGATGCAAAGTCTGCTACTTGTGTAAGATATTTTTGAATACCCTCGCTTTCTTCTTGTGAAACAGGTAATTGGCTAAGAGCATTTTTAGCTCCCTCAGCTTCAACCATAAGTTTAGAAGCTAATCCATACTGCTGGGGTAATGTATTTGCATACTCACCCTTAGTAAGAGTATTTTTTATAGAAGAAAAATAATCAGAAAGCTGACTAAGCGACCGGTGGTAGGCATACTGAATGGTTGTTTTATATGTGTTTGCCAAATTATAGCCTGTAATTCCTGCACCTAAAATAATCATAACCGCTGCTGCAATGTAACTTATTAAACGTACTCTTGTTCTAGTTTTCAACTTAAAAGCCCCCTACATACTTTGGTAATTACATGGTTAATATATCCGCTTTTTTTAATTATTATACATTTTGCATTTTTAGCTTAGAATTGTAAAAGCTTGTAGGAAACTTACTTAAACAGAATAATATTAAATGCAGCAAATAACAGATATATAATTTATATTTTTCTTTTCTATTTTTACTGTTGTGCAAGGAGACTAAGATTGTATTTTATAAGAATGTTAAAATTGTAAATATAATCAATAAATAAGATAATAATTATAATATATTAATTCATCTTAAAGCAACTAATATTTTGTGCAATAATAACAAAAAGAAATATAACGGTTTTACTAATGTGATGAAATTTAAATTAGCTAAAGCGTTTTTTTAGAAAATAGTGACTAAATTTAAAAAATGTGATATAATTGAAACAATTCTGGGGAACAGTAAATGCACCATATTTGTTTAATTTATATAAATTTATGTGACAATACTGTTTGTGCTTAATTGTTATACTGAAGGGGAAAATATATTGGAGCAAATAATTAATATTGACCGAATTGAAAATGCGGTGGCTTTGTTTGGCAGTTTTGATGAAAACATTAAAATAATCGAGAATGAGTATGCTGTTACTGTTGTTGTACGTGACCAACATTTAAAGGTTAGTGGAGATGTTGAGGATGTTGCAAAAGCAACCAAGGTTATTGAAAATTTGCTTTTATTACTAAACCGCGGTGAAACTATTAGTGAGCAAAATGTTCGTTACTGTATATCTTTGATAAATGAAGGCAGTGAAGAAAAAATTGAACATTTGGCAGGCGATTGTATTTGTATTACTGCAAAGGGAAAGCCTCTTAAGCCTAAAACCTTGGGACAGAAAAAATATTGCAATGCAATTAAAGAAAATACTATTACTATTGGTGTGGGTCCCGCAGGTACAGGTAAAACATATTTAGCCGTTGCTATGGCTGTTACAGCTTTTAGAGCGGGTGAAATTAATAGAATAATTCTAACAAGACCTGCCGTAGAAGCTGGTGAAAAATTAGGTTTTTTACCTGGAGATTTACAAAGCAAGGTTGACCCTTATTTGCGTCCTCTTTATGATGCTTTGTTTGACATGCTGGGGGCAGAAACCTACCAAAAGTACGTTGAACGGGGCAATATTGAAGTTGCACCGCTTGCCTATATGAGGGGCAGAACATTAGATGACAGTTTTATTATTTTAGATGAAGCACAAAATACAACCAGAGAACAAATGAAAATGTTTTTAACCAGACTTGGATTTAATTCCAAAATGGTTATTAATGGAGATGTTACACAAATTGACTTGCCAAACGGCAGTAAATCCGGTTTAAGAGAGAGTATAAGAATTCTTAAGAACATTGATGATATTAAATGCATAACTTTTACAGAACGAGATGTTGTTCGACATAAGCTGGTGCAGGATATTATTAAGGCTTACGAGAGAAACAGTGAGGAGGCTAAAAGAAAAAATGGATAAGATCCGTGTTATTATCACAAATAATCAAAAAAAGGTGAAAATTCCAACAGGACTTAGAATGCTGGTAAGAAGATGTTGCCATGCTGTTTTACAGATGGAAGGTTTTCAAGGTATTGCAGAGGTTAGTGTTACTTTTGTTGACAATGAAGAAATTCATAAGCTTAACAAACAGTATAGAGATAAAGATATGCCAACAGATGTTCTTTCATTTGTAATGGGAGAGAACGGGAACTTTGATATTGACCCTAAAACAGGTGCTCAAATTTTGGGCGATGTTGTTATTTCTATGGAAAAGGCTGTTGAACAGGCTGAACGATATGGTCACAGCTTGCAGCGTGAGGTAGGTTACCTTACGGCACATTCTGTATTACACCTTTTAGGTTACGACCATGAAAATAATATGGAAAGAATTAGAATGAGAGAAAAGGAAGAAAAGGTAATGTTGTTGCTTGGTTTGCCTGCTTCTACCAGTTATGTAAGAGAGGATTAAGCTTTATGAGCTTTCTAAAGAGCTTTTTTTATGCTTTTAGAGGTATTGTAAATTGCGTATGTGACGAACGTAATATGAGGGTACATATAGTTATTGCAATATATGTTTTGTATTTTTCACATTTTTACGACCTTAGTATTACAAAGTTAGCTTTGTTAATAGCTGTTATTGCATTAGTTTTGGCACTTGAATTAGTAAATACAGCAATAGAACGAGCTTGTGACGCTTTTACTAAAGAGAAATCTCCGCTTATTAAGTTTGCAAAGGATGTTGCCGCAGGCGCAGTGTTAGTTTCGGCAGTTGCATCAGTATGTATTGGTGTTTTAATGTTTTGGGATGTTCAAGTTTTATGGTCAATTATATCCAGCTTGTGCAATTCTCCAGAATATCTTGCCGTATTCATTTTAAGCCTGCTTGTGAGTACATTATTTATAATTATTGGACCAAAAGGAATAGTTGATAATATTCATTCTATGGTGGAGTTAAGAAGAGAGATGAAAACTGAAAACGAAGAAGAAAAACATTTGAAATAAAACCGGAATTACTTAATAAATATAAGAAATAAAAGGCTGTTAAGATTATTGCTTAACGGCCTTTAAAAATTTCAACTAATGTGGTACAATTACTGCGTACAGAATGATTATCCTTAGTTTTTAAATTCTTTTACAAGAGTTATAACAAATCAATATACCATTTTTATGGAGGGTATTATGCAAGAAAATAAATTTAAAGAAAAATCAGCGTTTATTGCTATTGTAGGACGTCCAAATGTAGGTAAATCTTCAATCCTTAATAAAATGTTAGGTGAGAAAATTGCTATAGTTTCAAGCAAACCTCAAACTACAAGAACTAGAATTATGGGTGTACTTACCGAGGGTGAAACACAGCTTGTTTTTATTGACACACCGGGTATTCACAAGCCAAGAACCGAGCTTGGTAAATATATGGTGCGTTCTGTAAATGAGTCTGTTTCGGGGGTTGATGCCTGCTTGCTTGTAACCGAGGCTTGCAAAGACATTACAGACACAGAAATTAAGCTTATAGAAAAGTTTAAACAAATGAACGTACCTGCCGTTTTAGCTATTAATAAAATTGATACTGTAAAAGATAAAAGTGACCTTATGCTGCAAATTGCAAGATATAGTAAAAAATATAACTTTGATGCAGTTGTGCCGGTTTCTGCACAGACAGGCAGTGGAATTAACCAGCTTAAGGATGAGCTTAAAAAACTGGCACAGGAGGGCGGTCATATGTTTGATGAAGATACTCTTACAGACCAACCCGAGCGTGTGCTTGCCGCAGAAATGATACGAGAAAAAATGCTTAGGTTACTTGATAAAGAAATTCCACATGGTACAGCAGTGGTAGTTGAAAAAATGAAAACCCGAGAGGATAGAGATATTATTGACATAGACGCTACCATTTATTGTGAACGTGACAGTCACAAGGGTATAATAATAGGAAAGCAGGGGTCTATGCTGAAAAGAATAGGTACCTATGCACGACAGGATATGGAATCATTTTTTAATTGCAAGGTAAATCTTACAATGTGGGTAAAGGTAAAAGAAGACTGGCGTAACAAAGAGGGACTTCTGCGAAGTTTTGGTTATGACAAAAATGACTTTGAAGATTGATAATTATGTTTGTCTAAACTTTTAATCTTGGAGCTTGCCAGTATGGGGTATGAGATATTCTTGATAAATATTTATGGCCTGAAGTACCAGATATAATACAAAAATAAAAGGATTAAGCAATTTTTGCTTTTTTAACAAAAATTATTTTAATTAAAAAATTAGTTTGTTTTGTCATTTGGTACATACCACAATATGTAAATTTTTTCTTCTACAAATTACAACCTATAAAAACTACACAAAGAGTTATACTGTAAACATAAGCAAATTTAAAGCATATACTTTATAAAGCTTATACCAAATATAAGGTAGAACAAAATTAAATTTTCTCAGCTTTTGTTGAAGTTAATATTAATACTAATCACTATATAAAGTGAATTTTTTAAAATTATTGTCAATGATTAGTATAAAATATGTAAGGGTGTGTAGTTATGGATATTTTTGATGCTTGGTCAGACTTTGCAGAAACGGGGAGTGTAATAGACTATTTGCGTTACGCTTCGATAAGAAATTCAAAAGAGAATTTTCCGGAATACTATGAAAATGAAGATGATTTAGAATTTCAGGAGGACGATGATGAAACTCGCCACGGACGGACTAATAATAGGGGAACAAAATATTGGTGAACAAGATCGTCTTATAACTGTATTAACACGAAAACGAGGGGTTATAAAAGCCTTTGTTAAAAATTGCAGAAGTCTTAAAAGTGCAAAAGGTTCTGCAACAAGGCTGTTATGCTATTCCCGATTAACACTTTATGTTGGTCGGGATACATACATAGTAGATGACGCTGTATGTGAAGAAATGTTTATTAAGCTGCGTACAGATATTACCAATATGTCACTTGCACAATATTTTTGTGAACTGTTTGGTTACCTTGCACCTAAAGAAACAAATGCTGATGAATATCTAAGGCTTATGCTTAACGGCTTGTATTTGCTTTGCAATAAAAAAAGACCCAACGGTGTAATTAAATCTGCGGTTGAATTGCGTGCAATGTGCTTTAGCGGATATATGCCCGACTTGGTTTGCTGCAATCACTGTAAATGCTATGAAAGTGAAATGATGTTTTTTTTACCACGTTCCGGCAGACTTATGTGTGGTAATTGTATAGCAAAAACAGACGAATACCGTATTGCTGTTGGTATGGGGGTTACCACAGCTATGAGGTTTTGTGTATATGCTGAATTCAGCAAAATGTTTAATTTTAAGCTTTCTTACGAAGGTCTTAACTTACTTGAGCGCTGTGCAGAAGAATATATAACCTTTACTACAGAACATAATTTTAAAACATTGGACTTTTATAAAACTATAAGATAATTATGGAGAAAATAAATGGATAAAAATTTAAAGGCGTTAGAGCTTGATAAAATTTTAAATAAGCTTTCAGAAGAAACAGCCTTTGCTGATGCCAAGCAAATGGCACTGGAGCTTGAGCCTGCAAAAGATATTTACACGGTAAATAAATTGTTAAAGCAAACTGATGCCGCTTATGTCTTGAGCGGTAGGTTTGGTTCACCGTCTTTTGGGGGTATTACAAATGTTGTAAACAGCCTGAAGCGTGCTCAGGCGGGTGGTTGTCTTACAATGGGTGAGCTGTTAAAAACAGCTGAAACTCTAAGAGGGATAAGGGGATTAACACAGTGGCGTGACAAGTCATCTGGAATCGAAACGGTGCTTGATAATTATTTTAATGTTTTAACACCTAATAAGTTTTTAGAAGAAAAAATTTTTACAAGCATTGTTTCAGAAGAAGAAATGAGCGACAGTGCGTCGGTTACTCTCTCTGCAATTCGTAAAAAGATAAAGCAAACCTCTCAAAAAGCAAGAGAAATTCTGGACAAGATGGTGCGTTCACAGACTTACCAAAAATATTTGCAGGAGTCTATTGTTACTATTCGTGATGGTAGATATGTTGTGCCTGTTAAAGCAGAATGTCGTGGAGAGGTTTCCGGTTTGGTGCATGATACATCCTCAAGCGGTGCAACTGTTTTTATAGAGCCTATGGGAGCAGTAGAGGCAAACAATGCTGTTAAAGTTCTTAAGTCAAAAGAAGAGGCTGAAATTGAGCGTATTTTATACGAACTGTCAGTTGCTGTTGGCGGTTATGCAGACGATATAATTAACAGCTATTACACCACTACACAACTTAATGTTATTTTTGCCAAGGCTGCTATTGCATATAAAATGAAAGCAAGTATGCCTGTTATGAATGATAAAGGTATAATTAACTTAAATAAGGCACGACACCCGTTAATTGATAAAGAAAAGGTTGTGCCTATAAGCGTATGTTTAGGTGAGAGCTTTAATTCACTTGTAATTACAGGTCCTAATACCGGAGGTAAAACAGTTACCCTTAAAACGATAGGCTTACTTACTGCAATGGCTATGTGCGGATTAATGATACCTGCCGCAGACGAAAGTCAGCTATCTGTATTTTCAAAAATACTGGTAGATATTGGTGACGAACAAAGTATAGAACAGTCACTTTCTACATTTTCTGCCCATATGACAAATATTATTCAAATATTAAAAGAAACAGATAATACAAGCTTGGTGCTTATTGATGAGCTTGGTGCAGGTACAGACCCGGTTGAAGGGGCAGGACTTGCTATTGCAATACTTGAACAGCTAAGAGAGCAGGGGGCAAAAATTGCGTCAACTACTCACTATGCAGAGCTTAAAGAGTACGCATTGCAAAGCAAGTATGTCGAAAATGCCTGCTGTGAGTTTGATGTTTCAACCCTTAGACCTACATATAAGCTTTTAATAGGTGTACCCGGAAGATCAAATGCATTTGCCATATCAGAGCGGTTAGGTATGGACAAAAGTCTTGTAGATAAAGCAAGAAAGCTGGTGTCTGATGAAAGCAGACAATTTGAAGATGTTGTTCAGTCACTTGAAGACAGGCGGCAAACCTTAGATGAAAAAATAAAATATGCCGAAATGGTTACTTTACAAGCACAAAAAGATCGTGAAAAGGCTCAAAGAGAAATTGAACAGCTAAAAAAGCAGGCTCAGCTTGAATTAAAAAAAGCACGTGAAGAGGCGTCAAAAATTGCTTCAGCTACAAGGGCAAGTGCCACTGCTCTTATGGACGAGCTTAATGATTTGCGTAAAAACAAACAGCTTACTCCTGAAGAAAAAGCAAAATTACGTGCAAGTATAAAAAATATGGAAGAAAATGCAGACCCTGTTGAACCTGGTAAAGAAAATACTTATAAACTTCCAAGACCGCTTAAAAAGGGTGATAATGTACTTATTTTTGACATTGACAAAAAGGCGGTAGTTTTAGAAGAGCCTAAAAATAATGTTGTGTTGGTACAAGCAGGTATTATAAAAACAAAAGTTCAAATAAGCAATTTAAGATTGCTTGAAGAAAATAAAAAGGCAACTATACAGCGTTCTGCAAAACGAACAGTTAAAAGCAATGCTAATATTAAAGCAGTAACTGAGGTTGATTTGCGTGGAATGACGGCAACCGAGGCGATTATGGATTTGGACAGAAATTTGGATTCTGCTATTCTTTCAGGAATACATCAGGTTACTATTATTCATGGTAAGGGCACAGGAGTATTAAGAAAAGAGGTACATAATTACTTGAAAAGATGTAAGTATGTAAAATCTTACAGATTGGGTGTTTTTGGCGAAGGTGAATCCGGCGTTACTATTGCAGAGCTGAAATAATTTGCTACAGGGAGTTGGTTTTGTGAAAAAAACAGGTAAGATATGGGTAGTTATTGTAATTGTGATGTTAGTATTGATTATAGCTCTTGGTTCAGGTGCGTTTTTTATTTACAGTGCTGCAACTGATCTTACAGATGCTGATAAAATAAATACAGAAAAATCCTATGCAATTTTAGAACCGTTGTTAAAATCTGTAGTTTTAGGCGAAGAACAAGATATTAGTAATGACGAAATAAATGGTGTTTTAGCAGCAGTTATGAATACTTATACAGAATCCTTAGAGAAAAGTGATATTAAAGACATTCTAGTTGCCAAAGGTGCGTCAGTTTATTTGTCAGATAATGAATCAGCTAAAATTTATGCTGACCTATACTACAACGATATACGTTTTATTTTTACAGCTGAAGCTTTTATTAAGCTTGACGCTGAAAGCCAAACGATAATCTTTAATATTAAAAATACAAAAATAGGCAGTTTGCCTATTCCTACTACCTTTATTATGTCAAAGCTGGACGAATCTTTAAGAAATATAAGCGACCAACTTGATGTTGATGGTGATAACATTATTATTCCGTCTGAATATACAATTAATATTTTAGAAAGAGATATTACGTTAGAGATAAATCAACTTGAAATTTCTAATAATAGTGCTAAGGTACAAACCACAAGTGCTATGGAAGCTATTGAGGGTGTGTTTGACGATTTTCTGAAAGGAATAATCGGATAGTAATTTATTTAATACTTAGTATTATGATATAATTATTTTTATTGTGAAAATTATATTGTTTGAGGAGTGGTTAAATGTGTAAAAAAAGAATAAAAAGCAAAATGATTGTATTGGTAGCGTTTAGTGTTGTTTTATTGTTACTTTTGTCGGCTTGCGGTGAAAAAGTTATTGAAATGAATACATCGTCAGTAAGCATGAACAAAGTAACAAACACCGGCGTTATTGAATATCATGGTGGGTACTATATTGTTGATAAGTATGGCATCAATTATAAAGACAGCATTGACAGAACAGATATGACCATTTTAGCACATACCAGTAAAGAAAATGGTGAAATACAAAGAAATTTTGCTATTTGTGACGATTATATTTATTTTATTTCTGAATATAAGGATGCTTCAAAAATGCTTTACAGGTCAACTATTGATGGAAAGAAGCGAACAAAAATATATGTTAGAGATGATATAAGCATAGTTGGATGTTACGGTACTAAAGTATATTTTACAGATGAGCAGAAAATCTTAAAGACTATAGACTCTGAAACTAAAGAAAAAGACGAACTTTCTCAGGTGTCAGGCTCAGGTTTTGTACAGTGTAATAATTGTATTTTCTTTACATCTAATGACGAAAGCCTTAAAGTATATAATTGTGACGATAAAGAGGTTTTTGATGTTTCTGAGGGTCAAACTATAGGTTATAGTACAACTTCAAAGGGCCTTGTTTATGCTGTGAATTCTTTAACTGAACAAGAAGATTATAACTATAAGTTTTCTAATTTTACATATCACGAAGGTATAATAGAAAATAAGGCTGATGTTCAGTCATCAATTAAATATACTGCTTTTACAGAAACCCTTGCTTTTGCTAATGAGAAAAAAGGACTTAAAATCTGTAATATTAATAGTGGCAAAGAAAGTGAATATTCTTATAACAAGCAGGGAAATTTGATTGTTAATTCCGGACTGGACTATAATGTTTATTATCTTAATGATAATACCTGTATGAAGTTTGCGCCGGACAGTGAGCAGCCACAACAGTTAAAGGTTGATTTTGAAAAGAATAAAATAGACTTTACACAGGTTATAGCTATTGTAGGTGACAAAACTGCAATTACACTTGAAAATGGATATTACAAAATAAAAAAACTTGCCTAAAGGAACAATGAAATTATTAAAAAGTTGGTATTTATCTTATAGGTTTAAATACAGTGAAAAATTCATGCGTTTGCCTTGAACGGGGGTAATAAATGTCAGTATATAATATAGCAAATTTGAATATAAAAATAGTTCCAAAAAGCAAGTATGTAAGTTTAAAACTACTGTCCTACATTACAAATGCAGAAGATTTTGATTTTGATGCGACCGTATCAATTAAAGATATTAAGTATGAAATTCAAATATCCGAATATGATGATGAAGCTATGGCAGAGTTTATTGCCATATTTAGAAAAATATGCAAAACTGTACTTATAAGATATAACGGTATGTTTTTGCACAGTGCTGCTGTAAAATATAAAAATAAAGCATATTTATTTTCAGCCCCAAGTGGTATAGGAAAAACAACACATGTAAGATTATGGAAAGCATATTTGGGAAGTCAGGTAGAAATTATTAACGGTGACAAGCCCCTTTTAAGAGAAGAAAACGGAATCATTAATGTGTATGGTAACCCTTGGCAAGGAAAAGAGGATTACGGCTGCAACACATTCGCTCCGTTGGGAGGTATCTTAATTTTAGAAAGAGCAGCAGTTAATTCTGCTTCTAAAGCACCTGCTACTATGGCTCTTAAAAGCTTGCTTTCACAAACTCTTCGTCCTAACCAAAAAGAATATGTTAATAGTCTTTTTGATTTTTTGTCAAAAATTTTAAAAACAATTCCTATTATAAATTTAAAATGTAATATATCACAAGAAGCAGTACAAACTGCATTGAATGCAATTGAAAAATATTTATAATATATGTAAGTTTATTGTATAATGTGTTGTATTATTATAATGAAGAAAGGATTTTTACAAGACATTTGTTCAGTTTCATATGTACTGCATATAAGGGTAATAATAGCAATAAGAGCGATATATTTATTATATTATTTGGAATTGTGTTTATTATTATAGGTGTTATTACTATATTTACATCACTTTAAATTTAATAAAAATATTGATTTAAAACGTGATAGGATTTTAGAGCAGATTTTATGTCGGACAAGTGCCATACCGAAGAGCCTTTGATACCTTTGGGGAACGTGGCGTGAAGCCATATAAATTAATATGTTTTTAGTGTCAAATAAAAGTCTTGACAGCTAATAATCATTATAGTATAATAATCAACAGTGTAAAGGTGTTTACTTTACATAAGCATGTTTAGAAAATAAAATATGCTTTTGGTTTGGAGTGGTGAATATGGATAAAAAACTTACAATATCACTATTGCTGGACTTTTACGGACAAGTTCTTTCTGAAAAACAATATGAGATAATGGACTACTATTATAATGATGATTTATCACTAAGAGAAATTTCTGAAATTGTGGGCATTACTAGACAGGGCGTACACGATATAATAAAACGTTCAGAGGCATTTTTGGAAGAGCTTGAACAATCTTTAGGGCTTTACTACAAATGGCAGAATGTACAAAGTCAGCTAGACAGTATTCAAAAAGCTGTTGGTAAAATAAGTAACGAAAACCAACAGCTTTGTCAAAATCCAAAAATAAATGAAAATTGTCAGTTTATAGAACAGGCAATTAACGATATGAAAAAGAATTTCTGATTGAAAGGGTGATTACTTTGGCTTTTGAGGGCTTATCCGAAAAACTTAGTGCGGCATTTAAAAAGCTGCGTTCAAAAGGTAAGCTAACCGAAAATGATGTTAAAGATGCAATGCGTGAAGTAAGACTTGCTTTGCTTGAGGCTGATGTTAACTATAAAGTTGCCAAGGACTTTACAAAACGAGTTTCAGAGCGTGCAATAGGTTCTGATGTTATGGAAAGCCTAACACCTGCTCAAATGGTAATTAAAATAGTTAACGAAGAGCTTACACAGCTTATGGGCGGTGAAGAGGTACGCATAAAATGGGCTTCTAAACCACCTACAGTTATTATGATGTGTGGCTTACAGGGTTCAGGTAAGACAACCCATACGGGTAAGCTTGCAAAAATGCTGAAAAAAGAGGGGCATAGACCTCTTGCTGTAGCTTGTGATATTTATAGACCGGCGGCTATTGAACAGCTAAAGGTTGTTGCAAAAAGCATTGATGTACCTGTTTTTGAAATGGGTAAAACAAATCCTGTTACAATTGCCAAAGAGGCAGTTAAACATGCTAAAGACTATGGCAATGATATAGTTATTCTTGATACAGCTGGCAGATTGCATATAGACCAAGAACTTATGGGCGAGCTTGCCGACATAAAAAAAGAGGTTGAGCCGCAAGAAATTTTGTTGGTTGTTGATTCTATGACAGGTCAGGACGCTGTTAATGTTGCAAAATCATTTAATGATCTGCTTGATATTACAGGAGTTGTTCTTACAAAGCTGGACGGTGATACTCGTGGTGGTGCAGCACTTTCTGTAAAGGCTGTAACAGGAAAGCCTATTAAATATGCAGGTATGGGTGAAAAGCTTGAGGATTTAGAGGTTTTCCACCCTGATAGAATGGCGAGCCGTATTTTAGGTATGGGAGATATGCTTACTCTTATTGAAGAAGCAGAAAGTAAGATTGACCAGAAAAAAGCCGAAGAGATGGCACAAAAGCTTGCCAAAAACAAGTTTGATCTTAATGATTTGCTTGGACAGTTTGCGCAAATTAAAAGAATGGGACCTATTAAAGGTATTCTTTCAAAGTTGCCTGGTATTGACAACGGCAAGCTGGACGAAATGGACATAGATGACAGAATAATGGACAGAAATGCCGCTATTATTTTATCAATGACACCACAAGAGAGAGAAAAGCCTTCAATAATCAATCCGTCACGTAAAAAACGAATTGCACAGGGCTGTGGCATGAAGGTTGAAGATGTAAACCGTTTGTTAAAGCAGTTTGAGCAAATGCAAAAAATGATGAAGCAAATGGGCGGTAAAAAGGGTAAAAAACGCCGTTTTAAAAATTTGCCTGGCTTAGGTGGACCAATGGGACCATTGGGTGGTAACCCGTTTGGTAAAATATAATTTTGTATTCATCCAAGAAATTGGTGAAGATATATATTTAATGCTAATTGTAGTAAAATACACAAACAATTTTTGAAATTACTTTATGCATAACAGCAAGAAATTTTCTTAAAAGTTTTAATATTTTTACTTTATATTAGCATAAATTTTTCGGAGGTGAAAGATAATGGTAAAAATCAGACTAAGACGTATGGGTGCTAAAAAAGCTCCTTTCTACCGTTTAGTAGTTGCTGACTCAAGATATCCAAGAGATGGCCGTTTTATTGAAGAAATCGGTTATTACAACCCAATGGTTAACCCTGAAGAGGTTAAGGTTGATTCTGAAAAGGCTAAAAAGTGGATTGCAAACGGTGCTCAGATGACAGACACTGTTAAGTCACTGTTCAAAAAGCATAATGTGCTTGACTAATAACCCTTGGCTACTAAAAGGAGTTCAACAATGGAACAATTATTAATTACTATTGCACAGGGCTTGGTTGAAAAACCTGAGTTCGTAAAGGTTGACACAGACGCCCCTAATGAGGACGGTATTATTGTGTACCATTTGCATGTTGCTGAAGAAGACATGGGCAGAATAATTGGTAAGCAAGGAAGAATAGCAAAGGCTATTCGTACCATTGCCAGGTCTACAGCTGTCAGAAGCAACACAAAGGTAATGGTTGAAATTGACTAATTACAATAAAGGACAGAGCAAATTTAAAGCTCTGTCCTTCTTATTTTATATATTTTGTTTATATATTATTTTAAAATTCTCATTGAAATGTCAAATGCTTTTACCGAGTGGGTTAATGCACCAATAGAAATAATGTCAACACCACTTTCAGCAACAGCACGAATGGTTTCGCTTGTTATATTACCCGATGCTTCCAATAAGGCTTTGCCGTCAGTAATTTTTACGGCTTCAGACATAAGCTCAGGGTTCATATTATCAAGCATAATAACATCAACTTTTGCGTTAATAGCTTCCTTAAGCTCGTCAAGGTTTCTTACCTCAACCTCAATTTTAGTCATATGTCCCAGCTTTTCTTTCAGTTTTGCCACAGTGCTAGTAATGCCGCCCCCTGCGTCAATGTGGTTATCTTTAAGCATTGCAGCATCCGACAAATTGTAGCGGTGGTTTCTGCCGCCGCCAACAGTAACAGCATATTTTTGTATAGGACGCATACCCGGCAAGGTTTTTCTGGTATCAGCAATAGAGGCTTTTGTGCCTTTTAAAAGCTGAACACATTTTGCGGTTTCAGTGGCAATACCGCTTAAATGCTGAAGTAAATTCAATGCTGTACGTTCTCCCTTTAAAAGAGTACGTGTTTTACAGCTTACTGTAGCAATAATATCACCCTTGTTCACCTGCTCACCATCATGTATAAAAATTTGGAATTTTGCATTTGGCTGTAAAATTTCAAATACTCTAAGGGCAATATCAATACCACACAGTACACCGCTTGCCTTAGCTAAAAATTCAGCCTTGTCTTCCTGATTTTCAGGAATAAGATAGTCTGTAGTGGTATCAAGATAATTAATATCCTCTAAAAGAGCGTTCTTTATTAAATTATCAACATAAATTTGGTTAACCATATTTAATAATCCTCCTGTTGCTTTCGTGTAACTTCAAGCATAATTTCCTGTGCAACCGTTGCTAAGCTTTTAGCCTCTATATAGTCAGAGGTAAGCTGATAGTCGGTATTTTCAAGGTCAGTTAAAATTTCTGTAAAGCGGTTATAGCTTTTTTCAAATTTTTCAGGTTTTTTTAGAACAAAGTAAACATCTTGAAGAATATTTCTTATTTCTGTTCTTATGCCTGTCGGCAGTGGGATGGTACCCATATTGTAAACAGGCTTTTTGCCTTTAACTGTGCCTTGGTTTCCGTTTTCAATATCTTTCATAATATCTAATGCGGCACGTCTTGAAAAAACAAGAGCTTCTAACAAGCTGTTGCTTGCCAACCGATTAGCACCGTGCACGCCTGTGTGAGAACACTCACCTGCGGCATATAATCGATTAATTGATGTTTTTGCGTTAAGGTCAACATCTATACCTCCCATAAGATAGTGCTGACACGGAAAAACAGGTATTTTTTCTTTTGTAATGTCAACACCCTCTTCAAGACATTTTTTGTAAATCATAGGAAAACGCTCTGTTACAAATTCAGGCGATTTGTGAGTTATGTCAAGGTAGAAATTTTCACTGTTTGTTTTTATAGATTCACGAATAATAGCTTCGCTTACAACATCTCTTGGTGCAAGCTCACCGCGGCTGTCATAGTTTTGGGCAAAACGTTCACCAAAACAGTTAAGAAGTACAGCACCCTCGCCACGAACGGCTTCGCTAATTAAAAAGCGCTCTCGACCTTTTTCAGCGGCAAACGCTGTTGGGTGGAATTGTATTCGGTCAAGGTGCATTATTTTTGCACCTAAATTACGTGCAAATGCAATACCGTCGCCTGTTGCTATGGCACTGTTGGTTGTATATTTATATACTCGGCCAATGCCACCCGTTGCCAAAATACAATAACTGCAAGATACGGTGGTTATACTTTGGTCACTGTTAAGCATACCTATATAAAAACCGTTTTCTGCGTAATTAAGTGAGAAAACAAGTGTGTTTTCAATAAAGTCAATGTTGGATTTTGTTTTTACAATTTCTATTAGTCTGTCTGTTACAGCTTTGCCTGTAAAATCTTTGTGGTGAACAATGCGGTGTCTGCTGTGACCTGCCTCAAGTGTCATGAGCATATTACCGTTTGGGTCAGAGTCAAATTCTACACCCCATTCACGAAGCTTTAATACATCAGATGGTCCTTCGTTTACTAATACCTCTATTGCCTTTGGATTATTTTTGTATTTGCCCGCAATTAATGTATCTTCTGTGTGCAGAGAAACATTGTCGTTATCTTTATCAAGTACGGCGGCAATACCACCTTGTGCCAGCGAGCTGTTAGAAAGAGGGGCCTCTCTTTTAGAAATTACTAGAACCTTGTATTTGCTGCTGAATTGCAATGCCCCATACAAGCCTGCCACACCCGAACCAATAATAACTATATCATAATTATCTTTCATTTTATTTACAACCTTTCAAAGGTAAAATGTAGATAAGGTAACGCTTTGTTGTGCTAAATATGCTGTATTTCATAAAAAAGCGTTTCCCAAGTACATAATTATTTTTCTTAATCTATATCTTATCACAAATTGTTAACAAATTAAATATATTTTCCAAAAAATTATGGAGAAAATATGTAATGCATATTTTTGCTAAATTCAAACTAATTAAATGTGTTTTAATTAATTTTTTATAGAATATTAAATATAAGAGAAAAGGTTATAATAAGTGGTGAGTAAATTTATAATTATTTTACAATACTTTTGTTGACTTTTTTATATCACTTGGTACAATAAAGTAAAATATATTGACAGATTAAACTATTTATGACAAATTATGGAGATTATATGGAACTGTTTGAAAATGAAATTAAACCGCAAAGAGTATTACTGGTATGTGTAGATACAGGTGATTATGATGCTGATATGTCATTGAAAGAACTGTGGGAACTTGCCGAAAGTGCAGGTGCAGAGCCTGTTGCAACTCTTACACAAAAGAAAGAAAAGCCTGACACAGCCACATATGTTGGTAGTGGCAGACTGGAAGAAATTGCAGAGTTCTGTAAAAGTCAGAACATAGACCTGCTTATTTTTGATAGTGAGCTTACTCCGACACAAATAAGAAATATAGAAGATTTTACCAATGTACGAACAATTGACCGAACAATGCTTATTCTCGACATTTTTGCGCTAAGAGCAAGATCAAAGGAGGGTAAGCTTCAGGTTGAACTGGCACAGTTGAAGTATATGCTGCCACGTTTAACAGGCAAAGGTGCTGCAATGTCACGTTTGGGTGGTGGTATTGGTACAAGGGGTCCCGGTGAAACAAAGCTTGAAACCGACAAGCGACATATTCGCAGAAGAATGGAAACTTTAAAAGAACAGCTTGCTGATGTTGAACAGCGTCGTAACATGCTTAAAAACAGAAGAAAAAAAGACGGTGTTATAACTGCTGCAATTGTGGGTTATACCAATGCAGGCAAATCAACCCTTATGAATTATCTTACAAATGCCGGTGTATTGGCTGAAAATAAACTTTTTGCTACTCTTGACCCTACCTCAAGAGCATTAAAACTGCCTAACGGAGTAACTGTTATGCTTATTGATACAGTAGGTCTTGTAAGGCGTTTGCCTCACCACTTGGTAGAAGCTTTTAAGTCAACTCTTGAAGAGGCTGCAACTGCCGATATAATTTTAAATGTATGTGACGCTTCATCAGAGGAGGCATATTTACACTTACAGGTAACAAGAGAGCTTTTGCAAAGTCTTGGCTGCGGTGATACTCCTGTTATTCCTGTGCTTAATAAGTGGGATAAGGTTGACGCTCAAAACGGAATCTTACCGTCGGTAAGCAATTCAGTAAGAATAAGTGCTAAAAATGGTACTGGAATTGACATATTGCTTGAAGCAATAGAAGAAAATTTGCCTGTAAAAATAAAAAGGGTAAAGCTGTTAATTCCTTTTGATAAAGGCGGTTTGGTGGCTGAAATTCGACAAAAGGCAACTCTTATAAGTGAAGAATATGTAACTGAGGGCATTAGCATAGAAGCACTGCTTGATCCTGATCTTTACGGCAAGCTGAGTGGTTATTTATGTGATTAGTAATAAACTGCACAATTGATAAAACCAATTGCTGGCTCAAGGTGAGGTGTATAAGTTGGCTGATAATAAATCTGCTTATAATGCAAATGAGTATGATGAAAAAATTAAAAAGACAATTCCTTATTATGAAGATATATACAGACAAATATTAGATATTGCAGAAAATTACGAACAAAAAAGCATTAAATGGCTAGACGTGGGTTGTGGCACAGGAAAACTTGCAGAGATATTGCATTGTAAATCATATATTGAGCAGCTAGTGCTTTGTGATACTTCTGAAGAAATGCTGAATATAGCTAAGCAGAATTATAGACACAGTAATGTACAGTTTGAACAGCAAGATGTAAGAAGTCTTGAATATAAAAATCAATTTGATGTTGTAACAGCAGTAATGGTTAACCATTACTTACAACCAAGCCAACGTAAGCAAAGCATAAAAAACTGTTATAATGCACTGAAAAACGGCGGAATTTTTATTACTTTTGAAAATTTTGCTCCTAATAGTAAAAAGGGAAAAGATATGTTTTTAAACAGGTGGTCGAATTGGCAGCTGCGCCAAGGCAAAAGCTGTGAAGAATGCAATAACCACAAAGACAGATATAACAAAAGCTATTTTCCAATAACAGTAGCAGAGCACATAAAACTTATTCATGAATGCGGATTTGAAAGTGTCGAATTGTTGTGGCTTTCGTATATGCAGGTTGGAATTTTAGGAATAAAATAGCCATGTTATGTACCTTATGTGAATTGAATAGGATAACAATATGTGGTATAATATGCTAATAGCCTTTTATAGAAAGGAGCAGTAACAAATGGATGTAAAGGTTGGAGATATACTTGAAATGAAAAAACCACATCCCTGTTCAAGTAAAAACTTTATTGTTCTTCGTGTGGGTATGGACTTTAAAATAAAATGTCAAGGTTGTGGCAGAGAGGTTATGGTGCCTCGTTCTAAAATTGAAAAAAACATAAAGAAAATTGTAAAAAGACAGTAGCATATGGTTTTAAATACAATTTTGTAACTGTTTTTTTAATTACCATTATATAACGAGGAGATTTTTATGTTTGAAGACAAACTAGATATTTTTGAAAAAAGATACAGCGAACTTAACAACAAGCTGTATGACCCTGCCGTAGCGGCAGACCCTGAGCAGTACCAAAAAATAATGAAAGAATTTAAAGAGATAGAGCCTATTGTTGAGGAATATAAGGTTTACAAGAATGCTAAAGCAACTGTAGCAGAATCTTTAGAAGTTCTCAACGACAGTACTATGGACAAAGAAATGAAAGAGCTTGCAGAAGAAGAGCTGTCAACGGCTAAGGCACAGCTTGAAGAATGTCAGCAAAATATTAAGTTGTTGCTATTACCTAAAGACCCTAATGATGACAGAAATGTTATTGTTGAAATACGAGGAGGTGCAGGCGGTGAAGAGGCAGCGTTGTTTTCTGCTGTACTTTACCGAATGTACTCAATGTATGCTGAAAAGCGAGGCTTTAAAACTGAAATTTTAAATGCTAACGAAACTGATATTGGTGGTTTTAAAGAAATAAGCTTTATGGTAAACGGTCAGGGAGCTTATTCAAGACTAAAATTTGAAAGCGGTGTGCATCGTGTTCAGCGTGTACCTGAAACCGAAACTCAAGGTAGAATACATACCTCTACCGTAACAGTTGCGGTTTTACCTGAGGCAGAGGATGTTGAGCTTGAAATTAACCCGACAGATTTGCAAATAGATACCTTCAGGAGTAGTGGAGCAGGTGGTCAGCATATTAATAAAACAGAGTCAGCTATAAGAATTACCCACTTGCCTACAGGAACGGTTGTAGAGTGTCAAGACGAAAGAAGTCAGTATAAAAACAAAGATAAAGCTATGAAGGTACTAAAGTCACGGTTATTGCAAGCAAAGCGTGATGAACAAGCACAGGCTGTTGCACAGGAACGTAAGTCGCAGGTAGGTACAGGTGACAGAAGCGAACGTATAAGAACCTATAATTATCCGCAAAGTCGTGTAACCGACCATCGCATTGGACTTACACTATACAAGCTTGACGAGGTTGTAAACGGTAATCTTGATGAGGTTATAGACCCTTTAATTACCGCCTACCGTGCAATGCAGCTACAGGAAGGACTTGAAGGATAATGGAAACACAGGTTCTAAAGCCTGACAAAAAATCAATAGAATTAGTTGGAAAACTGTTAAAAAGCGGAGAACTTGTGGGAATTCCAACAGAAACGGTTTATGGGTTGGCAGCAAACGCTTTTGACGGTAAGGCTGTTGAAAAAATATTTAAAGCAAAGGGCAGACCTATGGATAATCCGCTTATAGTACATATTTCTGCCCTTTCGCAGATAAATGACCTTGTAACAGAATTTTCACCCAAGGCACAGGCTTTGGCAGATGCTTTTTGGAGTGGACCTCTTACAATAATTATGCCTTGCTCAGACAAGGTACCAACGCAAGTAACAGCAGGTTTAAATACTGTTGCAGTGCGTTTTCCGTCACATAAAACAGCGCAGCAAATAATATCATCGGCAGGTGTTCCGTTGGCGGCACCATCAGCAAATTTATCCGGAAGTCCAAGTCCAACCTCTGCCAAATATGTTTATAATGACCTTAAGGGTAAAATTCCTGTTATTATTGATGGTGGAGAATGTCAGGTAGGATTGGAATCAACAGTTATTACATTAGCCACTGAAATACCAACTCTGCTTCGTCCCGGCGGAATTACCGTTGAACAGTTGGAAGCAGTAATTGGCAAAATTAATATAGATAAAGGTGTTACCCAAATGTTAAGCAAAGATACTGTTGTTGCAAGCCCCGGCATGAAGTATAAGCATTATGCACCAATGGCGAAGGTTATTATTCTAAAGGGTAGTACTAACCAGTATGTAAACTATGTAAATAATCACAGCAATGGTTGTACAGGGGCTCTTTGCTATAGTGGCGATGAAACCTTACTTAAAGTACCATATGTTTCGCTAGGCAATGCACAGGACTTTAACGCACAGGCACACAATCTTTTTACTGCATTAAGAAAGCTTGACGAAATGGGGCTGAAAACTGTCTATGCCCGTTGTCCAAGAACAGAAGGTGTTGGCTTGGCTGTATATAACAGGCTTATTCGCTCAGCGGGATTTGAGGTGATTAACCTTGCGTAACTATACCGTAATTGGCATAACAGGTCCCACAGGTGCAGGCAAATCAACGGTTACCAACTATTTCAATAAAAAAGGTTGTTATGTAATAGACGCCGATATGTTGGGCAGGAAATCTCTTGAAAAGGGCAGTTTTTGTTTAAAGCAAGTTTGTTTTGCATTTGGTAGTGATGTTCTTAATGCTGATGGCACCCTTAACAGACAAACCCTTGCAAGAAAAGCGTTTTCTACAGCAGAAAATACAGAATTGCTTAACAGCATAACGCACCCTTGGATATGTATGCAGGTTTTAAAGACGATTGATAATATACGAAATAATACGGAAAATCCAATTATTATATTTGACGCAGCTGTATTGCTTGAAAGCAGTATGGATATATTATGTGACTATATTGTAGCTGTAACAGCACCAATTGATGTCAGAAAAAAACGGATTATGAAAAGGGACCATTTAACAGAGGAGAGTGCAGATTTAAGAATAAACGCTCAAAAGCAAGAAGAATTTTATTTGAAGCAGGCTGATTTTGTAATTAATGGTGAAAAACAAATTGATGAAATATACAGCAGTGCAGACAATATTCTTGTTCAAATTAACAGGAGGTGAGTAAAATTACTCCTAAAAAAAGAAATAAAAAGTCATATGGCGGAATAATAGCTATTGTAGTTACAATAGTTTTAGTAGTGGCTGTATTGGGCGGAGTTGTGTTGCTGTATGTGAATTCTAATCAAAAACTTGGTGAGGCACTTCGCCCAAAAGACTATGACGAATATGTCTATAAATATTCATCAGAATATAATCTGAATCCTAATTTAGTTTTTGGTGTAATAAAAACTGAAAGTAATTTTAATCCCGATGCAGGCTCAAATGCAGGTGCATTAGGTCTAATGCAAATAATGCCCGAAACCTTTGATTGGCTGCAAACATATAAAGACGGCGAGGTTACATTATCAACTGACAGTCTGTATGACCCTGAAACTAACATAAAGTACGGTTGTTTATTTTTAAGGTTTCTGCTTGACAGATATGCGGTTGAAGAAACTGCAGTAGCCGCATATAATGCAGGCTTTGGTGCAGTTGACGGTTGGCTTGAAAACAGTGAATACTCTGACGATGGTATGCGCTTAAAGTATATTCCATATCCTGAAACTGAGGCATATGTTGAAAAGGTTGAGTGGGCAAAGAATTATTATGACAGTGATGGAAATAATGAAAATAAAAGTACCGAAAGTTATACCGACGAATCTGAAAACGGTAAATAGATAATTATATATAATAAATAATAAACTACGAAAGGATTTGAAAAAATGGAAACACAAGAAAAATCAGTATCTGCACAGCTAAAGGAAAAGCTGTTTGTGAAAAAGCAAAATGGAATTAAAAAGCTTTCTGCTGACGAAATTGTACAGGCGGACAAATTTTGCAAAGGTTATGTAGAGTTTTTAAATCATTCTAAAATCGAGCGTGAAGCTGTTTTGACATCTGTGAAAATTGCAGAAGAAAATGGTTTTACAAAGTACGACAGCACAAAAACATACAAACCGGGGGACAAGGTTTACTTTGTAAATAGAGAGAAAAATATACTTCTGACAGTCTTTGGAAGAAAAACAGTTGACAAAGGTGTACGTTTGGCTATTGCCCATATAGATTCACCAAGACTTGATTTAAAACCAAATCCATTATATGAGGCGAATGACCTTGCATTGTTTAAAACTCATTATTATGGCGGAATAAAAAAATATCAATGGACAGCTGTTCCATTGGCGCTGCACGGTTTAGTTGCATTTAAAGATGGTTCAAAAATAACAGTAAGCATTGGCGAAGATAAGTATGACCCTTGTTTTTGTGTAACCGATCTTCTTCCGCATTTGGCACAAGAACAAACAACAAAGCCTATGTCAAAGGCTTTTACAGGTGAAGAGCTTAATGTTTTAATAGGCAGCCGTCCGTTTAATAATGACGAAGAGGCAGAGCTTGTTAAGCTTAACATTCTTAATATTTTATTTGAAAAATACGGTATAGCCGAAGAGGATTTTTTGTCAGCGGAGCTTACTCTTGTACCAGCCTTTAATGCAAAGGATGTGGGTTTTGACAGAAGTATGATTGGTGCCTATGGTCACGATGACAAGGTTTGTGCTTATCCTGCATTAATGGCAGCTGTAAATGCAAAAAATACAGAATACACAGCAATTACCCTGCTTGTAGATAAAGAAGAAACGGGCAGTGACGGCAATACAGGTATGCAGTCGGCATTTATGAAGCATTTTATTAACGAGCTTGCTGATGCACAGGGAGTAAAAGCTTATACTGCCCTTAATAACAGCAAATGTTTGTCAGCAGATGTTAATGCAGCTTTTGACCCAACATATGCCAGTGCTTACGAGGCGAACAACAGTTGTTATATAAACAATGGTGTAGTTATTACAAAATATACAGGCAGCGGCGGAAAATATGGTACTTCAGATGCATCTGCAGAGTATATGGCTGAAATACGCAGTATGCTGCAGCGTGAAAATGTTCTTTGGCAAGCCGGTGAGCTTGGTAAGGTTGACGGCGGCGGCGGCGGTACTATTGCCAAATATGTTGCAAATTTAAATGTTGATGTTGTTGACCTTGGTGTCCCTGTACTGTCAATGCACGCACCGTTTGAAATTGTTTCTAAGGTAGATGTTTATATGGCGTACAGAGCATTTTGTGCATTTTTTGAATAATAAAATTTTTCTATATTTTTTCAGGCACACGTTTTTGTGTGCCTGATTGCTATAAAGGAGATTGTTATGCTGCATAAAATGAAACTATATTCACAGCCCTTTGAAATGATAAAGAATGGTTCAAAGAATGTTGAAATACGCCTTAATGACGAAAAGAGACATATGCTTTCAATAGGCGATATAATAGAATTTAGCGAAATTGATAATTTAAATAACAAAATTAGAGTAAAGGTAACTGCACTGTACAAATATTCTGACTTCTTTCAGCTTTATAAAGATTTTGATAAGTCAAGTATGGGGTACAAATCTGACGAAATTGCCGACCCTAATGATATGTACAATTACTATTCGAAAGAGAATATAGAAAAATACGGTGCATTGGCAATAGGGGTACAGTTGCAGAATTAACTGCATTTATTTATATTAGTAAAGGGTACAGTTCAAAACTGTACCCTTTAAAAATTTAATAATTGTACATTTTAAAGATTACAGTTTATGATATTATGACATTGTTCGAACACAATAAAAAACAATAAGTCAAAAGAGGTTTTAATAATGAGTGAAAGATATGGTTTAAATAAAAATCTTGCACAAATGCTTAAGGGCGGCGTAATTATGGATGTTACTACTCCTGAGCAGGCAAAAATAGCAGAAGAGGCTGGAGCTTGTGCGGTAATGGCACTTGAAAGAATTCCTGCAGATATTCGTGCCGCAGGCGGTGTTTCAAGAATGAGTGATCCTAAAATGATTAAGGGCATTCAAGAGGCTGTTTCAATTCCTGTTATGGCAAAATGTAGAATAGGACATATTGCCGAGGCACAAATTTTGCAGGCTATAGAAATTGACTATATAGATGAAAGCGAGGTTCTTTCACCTGCTGATGACCTTTACCATGTTGACAAAACAAAGTTTGATGTACCGTTTGTTTGCGGTGCAAGAGACTTGGGAGAAGCCCTTAGAAGAATCTCTGAAGGTGCTTCTATGATAAGAACAAAGGGTGAACCCGGTACAGGTGATGTTGTACAGGCTGTAAGACATATGAGAAAGATTAATGCAGAAATGCGTAGGGTACAGTCTTTGCGTGAAGACGAACTGTTTGAAGCAGCTAAAGAATACAGAGTACCAGTTGAACTAATTAAATATGTTCACGAAAATGGTAAATTACCTGTTGTTAACTTTGCAGCAGGCGGTGTAGCAACACCTGCCGACGCAGCCCTGATGATGCAGTTGGGTGCAGAGGGTGTTTTTGTAGGCTCGGGTATATTTAAGTCAGGTGACCCTAAAAAGAGGGCAGCAGCTATTGTAAAGGCTGTAACTAACTATAACGACCCTAAGGTGCTTGCGAAGCTTTCAGAAGACCTTGGTGAAGCTATGGTTGGCATTAATGAAAACGAAATTAAAATCATTATGGAAGAGCGCGGACAATAATTTTAAAGCAACACCGCAATTTTAATTATGCGGTGTTGCTTTAATTCTTCGATAAAGAATTTGTTATTGCTGTTATTAAAAATGTACCTGAAAGATTGATAATATAAAAAGATTTTAAAAATATTTATCCCTTTCTGATAAAAGGAGGAAAATGCAATGAAAATAGGTGTACTTGCATTACAGGGTGCCTTTGAAGAGCATATAAAAATGCTTTCTCAATTGGGTGTAAAGGGAGTTGAAATCCGACAGTTAAAAGATTTAGACCAAAAATTTGACGGAATTATTATTCCCGGCGGAGAAAGTACTGTTATAAGCAAGTTGCTGAGAGAGCTAAATATGCGTGATAAGCTTTTAGAGATTATTAATGAAGGCTTACCTGTATTTGGCACTTGTGCCGGTCTTATATTGCTTTCTTCAAATACAGGAGATCCAAAGGCAGTTCCCCTTGGCTTAATGGAATGTACAGCAAAACGCAATGCATACGGCAGACAACTAGGCAGCTTTAGTACGGTTGCTGACTTTGAGGGTATTGGTAAAATACCTATGGTGTTTATTCGTGCACCATATATAACAGACGTTTCAGATCAAGTTCAGGTTTTGGCAACAGTAAACGAAAAAATAGTTGCCGCACGACAGGGAAGATTTTTGGCAACAGCCTTTCACCCTGAATTAACTGATGACTTGTCAGTACATAAATATTTTATTAATATGATTAATTAAATGAAATAATTACAAAGAATTAGCCTGTGTTACTTTAATAGTAGTACAGGCTAATTGGTATTTAGAGTGAATACTTTATTTAATTTTAAAAAGTAAAAATCTTTTCAATTCTTAAATTGATAAAGTGAGTTGTTGCTGATGTTATGGTTAAAAAATTAAGTGTATAAATTGTTTTATAGTTTTATAAAATAAACTATTGTTTACAAAATGGGAATAAATAAGTATAATTTGTAGTAATAATAAATATAAATTGGGGAATGTTGTAAATATGATTTATTCCGTTTTGTGGATTTTTTTAATTTTTTCTGTTCTGGGGTGGATTGTTGACACCGTTTCAGAATCGCTTACCAACGGTAAAATAGTCAACCGAGGTTTGTTGGTTGGCCCTGTATGCCCAATGTACGGTTTTTTATGTGTTGGTGCATACATTTTAAATACATATATATGTAAAGACGTATTTTTTGTACAGCTTGGTATATTTTCTTTGATGTGTGCTTTGGCTATATTTGGTGTTAATATACTTCTTGATAAAATATTTAAAATAAAGCTGTGGGATTTTTCTGATACTCCTTTGAACTATAAAGGCTACATAAGCCCTTTGGGAGCTATTTTCGGAGGTTTTTTACTTGCAATTATTTCAACACATATTAATGGCTATATATGTCTTTTATCAAGTGAAATACCGTCTTGGATTAACCTTATAATTTTTCTTTTATTTGGTTTTTTACTGTTTTGTGATTTTATTTTTTCAACGTTAGTGATGTTGGGACTAAAGAAAAGTGCAAAACCATTTGAAGGTGTAGCCGGCACACTTAGCAAGGTAGAAAATAAAGCCGGCAGAGTAATAGAAGAGGGAACCGAAAAGGCAAAGTTAGGCAGTAAGCTGTATAAATTATTGCATTTTTTTCAGGATTTATGGGGCAGAGCCGTAAATTTAATGAGTAAAATAAAAAATCGTTTCACGGCAGAAAATTCTGTGTTTACTAAAAGAATAGTTAAAGCTTATAGAAGCATAATGTCCACCAGAAGTGCCGAAAAGCTGCAAACCGGTGCTAAAGAGCATATGCGGCTTAATATGCAGGAATACGAAAAGTCATCTGATGCAGATAAGAAAAAGCATACTTTCGCATATGGACTTAATTACAGCAAGTTGTTTTTATTATTTGTTGCAGGCAGTGTAATAGGATGTATAATGGAAACTTGCTTTGCCCTTGTTTATGTTGGCCATTTTGAAATTCGTGTAGGCTTAGTATATGGACCGTTTATTCCTGTTTATGGGTTAGGAGCTGTATTGCTTACTTTGGCGTTGTCTCGATTTTATAAGTCGTCATTTATAGGACTTTTTGTTATAAGCGGTGCTATTGGTGCTACATTTGAATATTTTTGCAGTTGGATACAGGAAATGTTGTTTGGAACAATTTCTTGGGATTACAGCGATATGCCGTTTAATATAGATGGCAGAACAAGCCTTGCTTACGCAGTAGTATGGGGAATTTTAGGTGTCATATGGGTACGGGAACTGTACCCTGCCTTTTCGAGATTAATTGAAAAAATACCTGTAAAAATAGGTTATTTATTAACACTTATTTTAACAGTGTTTATGGTGTTTAATGTGGTTATATCTTGTGCGGCACAATGGCGTGCAGATGCAAGAAGTCATGGTGAACCTGCTGCCACCGCTTTTGAAAGATACCTTGATAAACATTTTGATGATGATTATTTAAATATGATATATCCTCATATGGAAAAGGTGGATAACGAATAATAAGTAATAAAGTTATTCAAAGCTTTTAGTATAAAAATAGGAGAGCAATATGATTATTGATGATGTAAGACGTTTGAATATAGAACAAATTAATATTTTGCATAAAAAGTATATGAAAAGAGACTTTCCTGCTAATGAGCTTCGCCCATTTAGTATGATAAAAAGGATGTTAAAAAAGGAACAGTATGTTGTATATGGTGCTTATAGTGACAACAAACTTGTTGGTTATTGTTGTTTCTTGCTGTCGGGCAACGGTATTGCATTGCTTGACTATTTTGCAGTACAAGAGGGTATGAGAGGCTGCGGAATAGGCAGTAAGCTTTTTTGCAGTATAGCAGAACTTATAAAAAAAGAATATAAACACACACAGGTTATTTTAATTGAGTGCGAAACGCCTGAAAAAGCAAAAAATAATAATGAAAGACTTATTCGAGAAAAACGAATTCGTTTTTACGAAAAAAATGGTGCCTATGTTACTGATTATTGTTGGTGTGCTTTTAATGTAGAATATAATTTACTGGCATTGCCTGTTTCTAAAAACAATTTTAATAATGTGGATTTTGGTAAAGAAATTTATAATATGTATCTTAGTTGTTTTGGGTTTCTTTTTAGATTTCTAGCCAAGAAAAAGCTAAAATATTGGAAAAATAATAAAACTATAAAACTATGATTTTTCTTTGTTTGTTTCTATACACATCGTAAATAATATGCACATAGCAATTAGTGCAATACTGCCAACGCAATTATTACAGCTAATATTTGCATGCTGTGCTGAAGTGTTGCTGTAAACGTTTTGTTCAGGATTGTAAAAAATAAATATTATGGCTGTTATTATGGCTGAAACCACACCTTGTACTAAACGGTACAGGGTGAATTTTATTTTTGAACTGTTTATTTGGGTTATTAGAGAATATATTTGAAAATGAACGCACACACCGCCCCAGCCCAGTGCAAATGATGTAAGCCATACAGGTACGGCGTTGTCACAGCAGGTGTTACAGCCTTTGGTAACTTCCCAAAGTACACTTAATACACTGTTGCTAATGCTTTCGGGCAAGCCGGTGCCTGTAAGAATGTCGCTTACTATTTCAGTAAGGTGAATTTCCTCACATATTCCGAAAATGCACGAAAATATTATAACTAATCCGCATAATGATATTATACCGTTTACACCGCTTTGGGTTGATTCTACTATAGAATTACTTATAGGCAGCCGTTTTTCTTTTGTAATTTTTTGCGGTATATATTTTATGTGTCGGCATGACCATATGCCCAATATAAGCTGGGAAATAATTTGACTTATCCACAAAAGTAAACCTGTAAATATGTTGTTATACAACGAACCTCCAACTACAAAAATTACAAAGCCTGGTCCGCCTCCTACTAAAAACATACTTAAAGCACGGGCGGTTTCAATATTAATTTTTTTTTCACTGTACAGTGTTGCGACACCCTTTGCACCTACAGGAAATCCTCCGGTTAAGCCAAGTAAAATTACAACACCCACCGAGCCGTCTGTGTGAAAAAGTCTTTTGGTAATTGGTGACAAAAACTTTCCCAAAGCGTCTGCAATTCCGCTTTTTACTATAAATGTAGAAAGCACCATAAACGGAAACAGCGACGGTATTAAAATGTTGCCGCAGTATAAAAGTCCCTGCAATGCACCTGTTGTCATAAGTATCACCACTTCAGCATATTTTTTAACATATCGTAATTAAAGTATATGGTTGTTTATGTCTGTTGTATGCTTCTAATACTGTGATATATTTGTAAAGTTGAACACTGTCGGCATTGCCTGATGCTAATATCAAATAGCAATTAACTTTTTATTTAGACTGATATTAGTATTGATATATGCCATAGATATAGTTATTGGTGGTGAGCAAATGAAAAAAGAAAGTGAAGGCGGTTTAAAAAAACTGCCCTCTTTTTATAAAGAGGTTATGGGTTCTGCTCCGTTTTTGCAGTTTAACAGCAATAAAGAGGTTACCCTTGACGGATGTAGGGGAATATTGGAATATCAACAAGAGGTAATAAGAGTAAACACAGGCAAAATGGTAATTGCCTTTAAGGGTAGAAACCTTAATATAAAATGCCTTAATGCATCGTCTATAGTAATTGGCGGTTATATTACCAATGTAGAGTTTATAAGATAGGAGTGAAGTGTGGTGGTAAACAATTTACTAAGATGGCTGCGTGGTTATGTGGTGTTTACAGCCACAGGTAAATTTCCCGAAAGGCTTATTAACCTTGCCACTTTGTCAGATATTACTATTATTAATCCTGTTGGCGGCAAGGGTGGATTTACTGCGCAGGTGTCGGTAGCAGAATATAAAATGCTGTACAAAATACGCAAACGTACTATGACGCACCTGCATATTATAAAAAAAGCAGGTCTGCCCTTCATTATTTATAAAAATAAAAAACGAAAGGGCATTTTGGCAGGAATAATATTATTTGCGGTAATAATTAATGTTTTATCAATGTTTATATGGAGTATAGATATAAAAGGCAATGACCAGGTAAGTACATACCAAATGCAAGAAAGCTTAAGAGAAAACGGGGTGTTTGTAGGTGCTTTAAAAAATAATATAAATGTCTCAAGGACTGAGCGAGATTTTGCACTACAACTTGGAAAGGTAGGTTGGATGTCTGTAAATATTATAGGCAGTACAGCCTCTGTGGAGCTTAGCGAAAGTTATGATGTTCCTGAAATAATTGATAAAACAAAGCCCTGTAATTTAAAGGCAACAAAGTCGGGTCAGGTGTTAAAAATGGATATACGAGAGGGAAAAAACTATGCAGTTATAGGAGATGGTGTAGCAAAGGGGCAGCTTCTTGTAAGCGGTATAGTAGAAATAGGAGAAACAGGCAAATCACGTTTCGTACACAGTGAAGGTGAGGTATATGCAGGTGTTCAGACACAAGAGTCGATAACAATTCAAAAGAAAAGGGAGTATAAAGGGATTGAACAGCATGTTTCAAGGCGAATGTTAAGTATAATGAATCTGAATATTCCTGTTGACTTTGTTGAGGCAAATAATATATGCGGCAAAAGATTAAAAACTGACAGTCTGTTTATTAATAATACGAATATGCCTATAAATCTTATAACAGAGGACAATTTTACTAATGTTACATCAAAAGTAAGTTATAATAAAAATCAAGCAGAAAAATTGGCTAATGTGAACTTAGCGTTGAATGATATTTTTAGCCGTTGGGACTGTGATATAAAAAGCAAAAGAATAAAAGTTAACGAAAATAATGACAGCTATACTTTCACAGCAGACTATTACTGCATTGAAAATATAGCTGAGGCTGTACCTATTAATATTGTCGATTAGTGTTAATATTATAAGCTATCGTAATGTTTAATTTGTTATTTAAGACCCTGTAAATTAAAGTTGGGTATATAATCCTTAACTGCAGACGAAAGCTCCTGTGCAAAACCGTCAAAGTTAAGGCTTTGCAGGTGCTTAAGCACCTTTTGATATTCACGTCGGGTTAATCTTCGGTTTATTTCCGGATATTTTTCTGCAATTCCGCAAGGTGTGTATTGTGCCATAAGGCTAACAGTTATATTATCCCCAAAATTTTGTTTAAGGATATTAAGAACAGCAATAGAATTTTTTGTGTTAGATGGTAAAACAAGGTGGCGTACTATTACTCCCTGCTGTAGAATACCGCTGTTGTAAATGTTTTGAGGCTGTTGCTTAAGCATTTCTTTTATAGCGTCAAGGGTAACCGCTGCATAGTTGTCGGCTTTAGAATATTTTTTTGCAATATCGTTTGTTGCATATTTAAAGTCGGGCAGGTAAATGTCAATGTATCCTTTAAGTCTTTTTAGGGTTTCAATACTTTCATATCCACCGCAGTTATACACAACAGGAATACTCGGTTTATAAATATCAAGGCTTTTAATAACAGCGTTTACAAAGTGTGTAGGGCTGACAAGATTAATGTTATGTACACCTTGCTGTTCAAGTCTTTTGTAACAGTCGGCAAGCTGTAAAGGAGTAAGTTCTTTGCCGTAATTTTCTGTGGATATTTTATAGTTCTGGCAAAAAACACATTTTAATACACAACCACTAAAAAATACGGTTCCACTGCCGTTGGTGCCGCTTATACAGGGTTCTTCCCACATATGTTTAGAAACCCTTGCTACAACGGCATTTTCTCCCATTTTGCAAAAGCCTAAACCAACTGATGGTTCACGTTTTACACCACATTTGTGCGGACACACAGTACATACACAGCCCATATAGAAAACCTCTTTCAATTTTATATAATATAAATTATAGTTTATACTAATAAGTGATAAAACACAAGAAATCTTTATGGCAATTTTTAATATTTGTTTTATTATGTTTAAGCTGCTTACTTAAACATATGATTTTCACTTTTAAATGTTTGTAGGTAAGAGGATAAACAATAAACGTATATATTTATTTTTTGTAAGTTATATGCTATAATTATTTTTATGTACAGGTATGTATGATTATTTATGGGAAGGGTAGAGTGTAGTATGACTAATCCGTTTGTAGTAAGCTCGCCTCAGGGGTATAAGTATATAGACAGTAAATGCTCTTTAAATAAAATGGTTATAGCCAAGCTGCCAATTGAAGGTTTAGATGATTCTATACAGGGAAAGCCTGTGTCTGAAATTTTTTCTACTGCGGTTATAACTGAAAAGGTTGTTGAGGAAAGAGAAAATTTAAAAATTCCGCCGTCAACACCAAAAGAAAAGTTCCCTTTTTTATTAATGGAAAGTATGAACAGCACAGACAACCAAGTAAGAGCTACGGCAACCAATATTGCAAAGCTTTTTGGTATAAGACTTGGTCTAATTTTACTTACATTAAAAACAGCCCTGCCGCAAAACCGAGCAGCACGTCCTGAGTGGGAAAACTGTCACTGGGAATATTGGCAAAATCTTAAAACAATTATTATGGTTGGCGGTTTAACACAAGGAAAGTTTGGCATTGAGCTGGTTGAAAGTGCAAAAAAGACTTGTATCTTAAACGGAGAACCGGCATACAATTTAATAGCCTTTGAAAATGCAGCCTATGTTGGTGTAATGGGCTGTGCAAGAGCCTTAAAAAGTGACGATGGTGTTAACATACTTATGGATTTTGGACAAACCAATATGAAGCGCAGCATAGTAACACGCAGTAACCGTGAAATTGTGTCTATAGAAAATCTTCCCCTTATACATTCTAAGTATATGCAGTGGGATATTTCTGACACTGTCGAAAAGCAAAAGCAAGCAAAGCTGCTTCACAGGCACATTATGAATGCAGTGGTTGACGCTTACAATCAAGCACAAAAAATGGGTGATGTGGGCAGTGAGATTGTTATAAGTATAGCAAGCTATACCCACAATGGTGTTCTTGACAGCAACCGCGGCGGATATGCAAAGCTTTCGGTTTTGTATAAGAATTACGGTGAATATCTTAGTGAGGAGCTGTCAAGTGTATTAAAACGTCCAGTAGAGGTTACGCTCATACATGATGGTACGGCGGTTGCTTTAAATTTTATAAAATATCCATCTTCTGTGTGTGTTACTTTAGGTACTTTTTTCGGAGTAGGATTTACCGATATATGGAATTAGCAGTTAGTATAAAATTATATTAGGTAAATATTTGTAACGAAAAAAGGCGATTATTGTTTTTTAATAAACATACTAAGTAATATTTGTTAAAAATCTTATTGACTTGAAAAAAATATAAGTTTATAATTAAGATGTTATGTTGTAAATAGACATGGTATATATTTATAACTGTTAGATATGGGCATGGCATATACAAAAAGCTTAATAATGTGTCCCAATATTGATTTAATAAATTTATTTTCTGTTTTAGAAAGGATATGTATTTACAATGAGCAGAGTTTACAATTTCTCAGCCGGTCCTTCAATGTTACCGGAATCAGTACTAAAAAAAGCTGCAGCAGAAATGCTGGACTACGAAGGAAGCGGGCAGTCCGTAATGGAAATGTCACACCGTTCAAAGGTTTATGGTACTATTATTGAAGGTGCAGAGGCTCTTTTAAGAGAGGTTATGAATATTCCTGACAATTACAAGGTTCTTTTTCTGCAGGGCGGTGCTTCGACACAGTTTGCGGCAATTCCTATGAATCTTATGACAAAAAGCGGGAAAGCAGACTATGTTGTAACCGGTCAGTGGGCTAAAAAGGCACAGGCAGAGGCTGCAAGATATGGTGAGGTTAATGTTGTTGCATCATCAGCTGACAAAACATTTTCGTACATTCCAAAGCTTGACCCGTCAACGTTTACAAAGGACGCAGACTATTTCTACATTTGTATGAACAACACAATTTACGGTACAGTTTATAACGAACTGCCGGATACAGGTGATGTTCCGTTAGTAGCAGATATTTCTTCGTGCATTCTTTCAAGACCTATTGATGTTTCTAAGTTTGGCGTACTTTATGCAGGCGCACAAAAGAATATGGCACCGGCAGGCTTAACAGTTGTTATTGTTCGTGAGGATCTTATTGGCAATGCCATGGATATTACTCCTACAATGCTTAACTGGAAAACACACGCTGACAATGGTTCTATGTTCAATACTCCTCCTTGCTATACAATTTATATTGCTAAGCTGGTGCTTGAGTGGATTAAGAACGAAATTGGCGGTCTTGACAAAATGTATGAGCTTAATAAGAAAAAGGCTGACCTTCTTTATGGTTTTCTTGACAATTCTAAAATGTTTAAAGGTACAGTTGTACCTGAGGACCGTTCACTTATGAATGTACCTTTTGTTACAGGTAATGACGAGCTTGACGCTAAGTTTGTTAAAGAGGCTACAGAGGCAGGCTTGGTTAACATTAAGGGTCACCGTTCAGTTGGCGGTATGCGTGCATCTATATACAATGCTATGCCATATGAGGGTGTTAAGGCTCTGGTTGATTTTATGGCGGAGTTTGAGAAGAACAACGGCTGATTTGAAGCTAATAAATTACATAATATAAGAGGTTGATTACCAATGTACAATATTCAAACATTAAATAAAATTTCTACTGTTGGTTTAAGAAGACTTGGAAGTGACTACACTTGTGGTGATGATATTCAAAATCCTGATGCAGTACTTGTACGCAGTGCTTCAATGCACGAAATGGAAATGCCGGAGTCATTGCTTGCCATTGCAAGAGCAGGTGCAGGAGTAAATAATATTCCGCTAGATAAGTGCAGTGAACAGGGAATAGTAGTATTTAACACACCGGGTGCTAACGCTAACGCTGTAAAAGAGCTTGTTTTGGCAGGTTTGCTGATGAGTTCAAGAAAAATTACAGCAGGTATCCAGTGGGCAAAAACTCTTAAGGGTAACGGTGAAGCTGTTGGCAAAATGGTTGAAAAGGGTAAAAGCCAGTTTGCAGGCCCTGAAATTAAGGGTAAAACATTGGGTGTTATAGGATTGGGCGCTATTGGTGCTTTAGTTGCAAATGCGGCTATTGCACTTGGTATGGATGTTATAGGCTATGATCCGTTCCTTTCTGTTGACGGTGCTCTGCAGCTTTCAAGGCATGTAAAGCATGTTACAAATCTTGACGAGGTATTTGAAGGCAGTGATTATATTACTGTACATGTACCGCTTACACCTGACACAAAGAATGTTATTTGTGCTGAAAACATTGAAAAAATGAAGGATGGAGTTCGCATTCTTAACTATTCACGTGCAGATCTTTGTAATTCAGCAGATGTACTGTCAGCTATTGAAAATGGTAAGGTTGCTGCTTATGTAACAGACTTTGCTACAGATGATTTACTGGATGTTGATGGTGTGCTTGTTATGCCGCATTTAGGTGCTTCAACTCCTGAAAGTGAAGACAACTGTGCAAAAATGGCAGCAGATGAGGTTAAAGATTATCTTGAAAATGGTAACATTACAAACTCTGTAAACTTCCCGGCTGCAAAAATGGCAAGAACAGGTGATGTTCGTTACTGTGTACTCCATAAGAATATTCCTGCTGTTCTTCAAAATGTTTTGGCTTTTGTAAGTGAGCAGGGTGCAAATGTTGAGAATATGGAAAACAAGTCAAGAAAAGATTATGCATATACACTTATTGATGTTACAGGTGCAACAGCAGATTTAACAGAAAGCATTAAGGGCGTTGATGGTGTTATTCGTGTAAGAGTAATTAAGTAAAATATAATATGCTTAGTTAATTTTAGCGGTCGGGAATTTTGCCTGACCGCTTTTTTGTAATGTTGTAAATATTTATATAAATATGCTATACTAAGATAAAAAATTAATTGATAAATTATGATTTATCTTACTGACAAAAACAATAAAACAAGCAAATTGACAAACTTTAACTAGAACTAACCAGAGAATGTACTGTTACTAACTTGGATCCAAGGTCACTGACCTTGGTCGTTTAAGGT
>CABRLN010000015.1 GCA_902471875.1 uncultured Clostridium sp. | reverse complement strand
ACAAAGGGAGGAATTTCGATTTCCTCCCTTTTGAAACCCACCTTAAACGACCAAGGTCAGTGACCTTGGATCCACGTTAGTAACAGTACATTCTCTGGATAGTTCTAGTTAAAGTTTTTTCTTCTGCTTGTTTTTTATTAGTTCGCTAAATCATAATTTATAAATAATAAATTTATATATTCATTACAAGTTAACACAGATCATAGAAGGAGTAAAAATGAAAAAATTATTATTTTCAACAATTGTAATTTTACTATTGTTGTCTGGGTGTTCAGTATCAGAAGAATCAAATAACAGCAATTCAGCTTTAGATGTAGCTGAACACACAAGCGAGCTTTTTGCAATGGATACATTTATATCACTAAAAGCTTATGGAGAAAACGCTGAAAATGCAATTTCACAAGCTGAAAAAGAAATTAAAATGCTTGAAAGAAGTTTTAGTGTAACTGACAAAAACAGCGATATTTATAAAATAAATGCTAACAGTGGTATTGCTGTAAAAGTATCAAAGGATACATCAAGTCTTATTAACTATGCAAATAAAATATCAAAAGAAACAAACGGTGCTACAGACATGACAATTTATCCTGTTTTAAAAGAATGGGGCTTTACTACTAATGAATATAAGGTTCCTGATAACAGCACCCTAAAAAAGCTTTTGAAAAAGGTTGACTATAAAAAGATAACAGTTAAAAATAATACTGTTTCCATTCCAAAAGACTACGCTGTAGATTTAGGCTCGTCTGCTAAAGGCTACACAGGCGACAAAATAGCAAAAATTTTTAAAAGCAACGGTGTTAATTCGGCACTTATTAATCTTGGAGGCAATGTACAGGCTGTAGGAACAAAGCCTGACGGAAGTTACTGGAATATAGCTGTAAAAGATCCTATAGACAGTAATAGTGATTTTTGTATTTTAAGCATTACAGACAAGGCTGTTATAACCTCAGGCAACTATGAAAGATATTTTACAGATGATAATGGAAAACGATATTGGCATATACTTGATCCGTCAACAGGTAAGCCGGCTGATAATGGTTTGATTTCTGTAACTGTAATAGGTACAAACGGTACACAATGCGACTGTCTTTCAACCTCTCTGTTTGTAATGGGTACAGAAAAGGCTGTAGAATTTGCAAAAACACATAAAGATATAGATGTTATTCTTGTAACCGATGATAATAAAGTTATAATTACCGATACTCTTGAAGAAAGTATAAAAATGCTTAACAATAGGGAATATGCAGTAATTGAACGCAGCTAATGGAGAAAAGTTATGAAAGCTAAAAAAATAATACCAATTATATTATTTGCACTGGTTATTGTAGTCTGTATATCATGGATAGCTTTGGCAAATTTTAATTCCTATACAGGTAACACAGCTGTTATTAAGGTAGGCGGTAAGGTGGTACAAACAGTTGATTTAAATCAAAATACTACCATCGAAGTTCAGGGTAAAAACAATATAATGCTAAATATAATTGTTAATAATGGTGAAATATATGTGCAGCATTCCGACTGTCCCGATAAAATATGCCAGCAAAAAGGAAGAATATCAAAGGTAAACGAAAATATAATTTGCCTGCCATCACAAACGGTGGTAGAAGTACAGGGCGATAGCAAGGAGGAGTTTGATGCAGCAATTTAATCTTGAAAAAACAAAGCGGCTGACACTTGTGTCAATGCTGCTTGCTGCGGCTTTTATTTTAAGCTGGGTAGAACGTGCTGTGGATATCCCTGTAATAATACCCGGAATAAAGCTTGGGTTAGCAAACATTGTAATACTCTTTACAATGTGTACTTGCGGAAAAAAAGAAGCATTATTTGTCTTAGTAGGCAGGCTTATTCTGAATGCATTGCTGTTTGGTACAGCATTGTCACTGGTATATAGTGCAGCAGGCGGATTGCTTAGCTTTGGTGTAATGTGTCTTGCTATGGTTGTTTTTAAAACAAAGACAACTGTTGCGAGTATTTGCGGAGGAATATTCCACAATATAGGTCAATTATTTTGTGCAGGTGTTATAATGAATACAACTGCTGTTATTACATATTTGCCATACCTAATACTTGGAGGAATTTTAGCCGGAGCAATTAATGGAATGATAGTTAAAAAGGTTTCGTCATTAAAAATATTTAGTAAAATAAATAATAAAGATATTCCAGCAAAAACGAATAACAAGTTTAAAACAGAGCAAAAATAAATATAGCTATAATAAAAATTACAAAAACAGATGAGAGAATTATTAAGCAAATATTACAATTTGTAATTTTTACTTAATAATTTGCTCATAAATTCAAATATTGAAATTAACATTAAATACAATACGTTGTGTTTATAAAGCTTAAAGAACACAATTAAGTACTTTTGACAACAAAAAAGGCTAAAAGGTTATATGATTTTTACAAATAGCTCTTTAAATATCAAAAAAATGCCATATAATCTGATTTTTTTCAGATTTGACTGTAAATAATTAATGTATAAAAATGTATAAAATTAACATTGTGTATATAATAAAAATTGTAACATATGAAGTATTTTCAAAAAATCCTTGCTTTTTACAGGGGGGTATGCTAAACTGTAACTAAATTGTTACCGGTTGTAATTTTTATTACACATAATTTTACATATCCGGCAGCAAAATTTCTCAAACGGTTAGGGTGAATTAGGGGCGTTCCAAAATACACTCTGTCCGTTATGTTTTGTAACAATGGATATTGTTCTAAATTATAAGGAGGTTTAGTCCAATGCACAAACAGTGTAAAGGAAAGGTAGTGCTTTCGCTTTTACTGTCAATTATTATGATTTTTTCAGTAATAACAGTAGGCACAGTTTCAATGTCAGCAGAAACCAGTACAGGTATTGGTTTATGTGCATATGCTCTTAACGCTTATAACGAGGGTTGGCCATATGTATGGGGCGGTGCCTCATACGGTGCTGTTGACTGTTCAGGTCTAATTTACAGCTATAACGGTGTAGGCGGTGTTCGTACAGACATGGTATCAAGCTCACAGTCAGCTGGTCTTGACTGGGGTTATGTATCCAATGGGGTTCCAAATATTCACGGTCTTGGTTTACACAAGCCGGGTCATGTTGGTATTTATGTAGGTAGCGGCAATGCTATTGATGCTCGTGGTACAAACTGGGGTATTATTTACGGAAGCCTAAGTGCAGTAAGTTGGGTTGAGTGGTATAAAATTGTTGGTGTTAGCTACCCTGAAAGCGGTTGGGTTAAATTTGACGGTGATTCTTTCTATTATGAAAACGGTGAGTATGTTGACAGTACATCAAGAACTATTGACGGTGTAACTTATTCGTTTGATTCACTGGGCAGATCAGATAAAGAGCCGCCTGAAAGCTCATATGAAGTAACAGATTATTCAACAGGTTCATCAAATTCAAACTCTTCAAGCAGTGCATCAAGCTATCTTAAAGTCGGTTCACAGGGTGACAGAGTTAAAGAAGTTCAGCAAATGCTAAAGGACCTTGGCTACTTTGATGATGAAGTAACAGGTTATTATGGCACATACACAGCTGCTTGCGTAAAAGAATTCCAAACAGCCGCTAAGATAGAGGTTGACGGTGTTGTTGGTCCTGAATTTATGAACGCAATCAAAAGTGAAAATGCTCCGGTTAAAGCTGGAGCAAATACATCAGACAGCAATGATGAGGTAGAAGATGCGACAGAACCTGTAACAGAGGCAGCAACAGAAGTTGCTACAGAAGCAGTTACAGAAGCAACAGAAGCAACAGAAGCAACAGAAGCTGCTACAGAAGCAACAGAAGTTGCTACAGAAGCTCCAACTGAGGCTCCTACTCTTCCTCCAACACCACTTGAGGATGGTGTAATCAGCTATGGTGAGTATGATGTTGAAGGATGTACAGAAATTGCAGATATGCAGAAAAGATTAACAGATCTTGGTTATTATACAGCAGAAATTACAGGTGTATTTGACGATAACACATTGGTTGCTCTGCATGACTATTTCACAGCGTCAGAAATGAGTGCTGAAGACTTTATTACATTAGAACAGTACAATGTGCTTATGTCAGATACAGCTATTGCAAAGCAGATTGCAGGTCAATACTCACAAGAGTTAATTGATAAGGTACAAAGCCTTCTTGTTAAGCTAGGATATCTTGACAAAGCTACAGGCAAATATGATGCTGATACAATTACAGCTATAAAAACTGCACAGGCTAACTGTGATATGGAAGTAAACGGTGAAATTTCAGACGAGCTTATTAAGGCTCTTGAACTTGCAGCAGCAAGGGTAGATTCACAGTCAACTACAACAACAGGTAACACTACTACTGCCGGTAATACAAGTACAACAAGCAGTACTACAGCAACAAATACAACAGCACAAACAACAGGCAAATCAGCTTCACCTGTTACAGGTTATCATTTCGGTCAGGTTTCAGCACCTGCTGAAGATGCAAATAAAACAATATTTATTTGGGTATCAGGCATGATGCTTGCACTTGTATTGGGAACAACAGTTGTATATGTGAAAAATAAATCAGCCAAAAAGAAAGAAAACTAAGATATAATAATCTTTCGTGAGAAATTTAAAACTGCACCTTGTGTAAACAGGGTGCAGTTTTCTTGTGCAATAAAATCCCCGATTTATAATGAACTTCCAATTATTAGAGTTTATTATAAATTGGGGATTATAATTATGCATCTGCAATTTTTTTAATAATACCGCAAGCTTTATAGTGTACCAACGGATAATATTCTACAGGAACGTTCTTTTCTTCTGCAAGTCTTATAATATGTGCCAAGGATTTATCATCTTTGAACCTAGTGTTAATTAACACCTTCCACGGCACTCTTCTTAACAATACTCTGGTAGTTTCTCCAATGCCTGGTTTTATAAAGTTAATATCATCAATTCTAAATTTATGTGCAATTTTCCTAACCTCATCAATGCCTAATCCTTCAATTATATTATCAGATATTTCTGAATTCATTTCAAATTGTGATTCAATAGCATTTATGAAATCATAGGATAAATCCGAATTAGCGAGTTCTCCATAATAAACTGCACCATGGTAATCATCTTTGCTGATTATATCATCTCTTAAAAAGGTTCTGCTTATCAAACCCGAGACGGTGCAGTTAAGGCATGAACTTGGTATAAGAATATCATCATGTGTTCCACATAACTCTGTAACATTTGCAGGGTCAGCCAGCACTGCAACCTCAGACGAAACACCGTCATATGAAGCAATGTCTTTTTTTAGTTCGTTAAGTATTGCACCCTTTCCAATCCAACCATCTACAAAAAGTAAATCATTTGGTGCGTGATTGTTAAGTAAGTATTTCATTGCATTATTATCTATGCCTTTTCCACGTATGATTGAAATAGAGTAGTGTTTAACGTTAATATTATATTTTATTTTTATGTATCTCTTTATAAGGATTCCAACAGGAATACCCGCTCTTGCTAAAGATACCAATACAACATTTTTTCCTTTTTGAGAAATAATTTTATCAGATAATTTACCAACTGCCAAAGCTGTTGGTTTTGAATAATTTTTCAGTGCTTCTTGGTAAACCTCCATATATTTTTCACTGGGAACATATTCAATAGGCAGCATTTCACAATAATGTTTGCCGGACTGTATAAGTTTTTCTCTTTCTTCAGTAGGCTGCGGTTCAACTAATCCTGTAATATCTTTCAATAAAAGTATAACATCATCTTTTGTATATGAACTTCTCATCATTTACACCACCTGAATATATTAATATCTTTATTATCACAACAGCAAAGTGCATTTATCAGTGAATTTAAGCCCTTGCTGCTGCAATTTTGCGAATCAGTAATAATAAGTACTTTATCATAGCTGCCTATATCATAGATATAGGTTTTTCTTTTGTCATCGTAGAAACTTGCAAGCTCAAATCTTTTGTGAAGCGGGTAATTTTTGTCCACACTGACAACAATAGGGCTTCGTGTAGTAGAGTGGCATTTTACGTTATTATCTTTCTCCTCAAATTTATTAGCAACATACAGTGCAGGATACATAAATTCCTCTGTACCAATTACCAATATATTTTTGTTACTTTCAATATTGGTTAGCTTATTAATTTGTTCCCATGCATTTTCACAAGACTTTTGATAATCAATACCTTTGACACATCTTCGGGAATTCAAATAATTATCTATTTTATAATCTTTAATTTTTATTACAGGATTTGAAGAATCACATTGATAATAAATTCCATCATTTGAAAAATGTTCAGCAATTTCTGTATATTCACTGTGGTTTGTTTTTACCAGATAATGTACCTTGATGCCTCTTTTTGCATAACAATCAAGTGCATCATTATCCATACCGTTGAGTAATGATGCAACAGAAAATTGTAATTTACCGCAATACTTTTTTTCAAGAATATTTATTATATTAAGAATTGTATTGCCTGTTGTTATCTCATCTTCAACAAATATTATACGCTGTATTTTGTTGACTATTAAGTCTATATCATTTTTAACCAATTTCTGCTCAGTAGCATGACTATGAGCCTCCGTAAAAAATAAATAGTCAACTCCTTCAATTATTTCTCTTGTGGTTTGCATATAGTATGTATTTAATTTTGTTGCTAAAGAAGCACCTATTGCTGTAGCTGTTTCGGCAAAGCCAATTAATAAAAGGCTTTCATTTTTATACTCATCATCAACAATATTTGCCAATTCATTAAACATATCAAATGCTTTGTGCGGACTAACAGGTATGTGCTTGCCTTGCAGAGCATTTACCACAAGATATTTTCTTTTATTATTATTCTCTCTTTTTGCGATTCTTACCAATTCTTTTTCTAAATACATATTTACCTCACTATATAGACTTCTGATTTATTAACTCAACGAATAAATTACACCACACAATAAACTTCGATTACTATTTATTTAAATCATATCTCTTGCAAAAGCTATAGGCATTTTCATAAAATATTTTTTTTAGTAATGATTCATTGTAATTTTTTGACAGTAAGAAATCATAAAATTCTCGCATACTTTCTGCACCTTTAATGCAAGTTGGCATATCTGCACCATCAAAGTCACTGCCAAGTGCAATAATATTTTCGCCGTCATGTTCAAGAAAATATTCAAGATGTTTTTGTAAATCTGAAAAGTCAGCATCACCGTTGTTGGTAATAAAATATTTATGAAAATTCAAACCAACAAGACCTCCTGTTTTACAAATATGTTCAAATTGCTTTTTAGTTAAATTACGCATATTAGAACATATTTCTCTTGAATTAGAATGAGTTGCTACAAAAGGCTTTTTAGCTAACTTGGCAACATCCCAAAACAAAGGCTCGCTTGCATGAGAAACATCTATTATAATTCCATTTTTTTCTAAATTAGGAACTGCCTCTTTTCCAAACTCAGTAAGACCTTTGGGATTTTTACAGAGTATCCCATCGCCTATTTCGTTGCTTCCATTCCAAGTAAGTGTCAAAAACCTTACACCCATTTTTCTTAGTTTTTCAATATTATTAATGCAACCGCCAAGTGCTGCACCACCTTCTACTGACAAAACAACATTGTAACTACTGCTAAATTCGGTAAAATTATCAATTTTGTTGAAGCTACTGTACTTTGTTAGTTCATTGTTTAAAAGCTGACAGCATTTGTTTACTAATTCAAATGCCATTTTTCCTCTGTATTCGTCCGGTATCCACACTGCCATAACCTGTGTGTAACCTTGATATTGAATTGCTTTTTCTAAAGAAAAATGGTAGTTGTTACTTACTATAGAATCACTGTTTTCGTTGGCTTTAAATAATGTATCGCAATGTAAATCAAAAAGCTGCATAATCGCCCTCCTGCATAAAAGCATTTTTTATATAGTTTATATGGTGTAGTTCATTTGTATCTCTTTTAAGGTACACCTCGGCAATATCAAACCTAGGCTGTAAATTCACCTTAGGTTTTCTTAAATATAAATATGCAACTTTCATAATTTTTATTTGCTTGCTTTTGTTTACTGCCAAACAAGGACGTATAATAGGGGTTTCATGGCGTGTTTTTACCTCAACAAAAGCAATATGGGTATTGTTAGCTGCTACTATGTCAAGCTCTCCGTATTTACAGCTAAAGTTTCTGTCAAGTATTTTATAGCCTTTACTTATAAGATATTTACAGGTAAGCTCTTCGCCAATATCTCCTGTTTTTCTTTTTTCGGTTTTTTCTTTCTTATATTTCATATCACTTACTTAATATCTTCTTTAAAAATGACATTCGGTGTATTGGGCAAGGACCATATTCTTTAATAGCCTGAGTATGAACCTTTGTACCGTACCCCTTGTGTTTTTCAAACATATATTGTGGATACTGTTTAGCGTATTCGAGCAGCAGTCTGTCCCTGCTTACCTTTGCTAATATTGATGCTGCCGCTATTGACATAGATTTGGCGTCACCCTTAATTATATAGTTGCAGGGAATACTAAGACTTGGTGTTTTGTTACCGTCTATAATGGCATAATCAGCAGGAATATTTAAACCGTTTACAGCACGCTGCATTGCCAGCATGGTTGCGTTTAATATATTAATTTCTTCAATTTCTTCGACACTTGCCCAGGCTATACTGTAGGAAATTGCATGCTCTTTAATAATATCAAAAAGAGCCTCACGCTTTTTTTCACTTAGCTTTTTTGAGTCATTTACACCCTCTATTATATCATTCGGCTTTAATATAACAGCAGCCGCACAAACAGGCCCCGCTAACGGGCCTCTGCCGGCTTCGTCAACACCACAAATATGTTTGTAGCCTTTTGCAGAAATTTCATTTTCGTATAAAAACCAGTCCACTGTGTTACCTCCGTAATATTATTTTGATGAAGATAAATTGTTACTATTAGGATAAACCATAATTTAATAAAGACCGACTATGCAGACGGTCTTTTAAAAAAGCAAAGTTTAAAGGCGATCACCTTACGCATTCAAGAGTAATATTACCCAACTTTGCACTGCGGTATTCGTCAAGAATCATTACAGAAGCACGGTCAGTATCTACTTTTCCGCCTGACATAAGCATACCACGCTTTTTGCCTATTACCTCTAAAAGGTCATAAGGTTCTATGGAATTAAGGTCAATATCCTGCAATTTAAATCTTTCTATAAATTGTTGGGTAGGATATTTGCACATAACCTCAAGAAGTCTGAAAGCAAGCAGCTCGGTATCCATTATCTGATCTTTAACTGCACCGGTAAATGCAAGCTTTTCGCCTACCTCGGGGTCATCAAATTTTGGCCATAAAACACCTGGAGTATCTAAAAGTTCCAGCCCTTGTCCAATAGAAAACCATTGGTTGCCTCTGGTAACACCGGGTCTGTCTTCAACCTTGGCACTGCCTTTTTTAGCCATTTTGTTAATAAATGAAGATTTACCAACATTAGGAATACCAACTATCATAATGTGTATTCCACGGTTTTTCATGCCCTTAGCTTCCCATTTTTCTATTTTGTCAGCTAAAACTGTTCTTACCGTTGGAATAAATGCATTTAATCCCTTTCCTGACTTGCAGTCAACAGGAATTGCAGTAATATTGTTCTTTTTATAATATTCAATCCACCTGTTGGTTTGGTTTTTGTCTGCCATATCACATTTATTCATTAAAATTATTCTCGGCTTCCTTTGAATAATTTGGTCAAGGTCAGGATTTCGGCTGCTTATTGGAATACGAGCATCTATAATTTCTGCAACTATGTCAACAAGCTTTAAACTTGCCTGAATTTTTCGTTTTGTTTTGGTCATATGACCCGGAAACCATTGTATATTTTGAACCTGGCTCACTATATACCTCCCTTTTATTCGTAAATATAAGAAATTCGGTTAAAAGGGTAAATTACAAACTGTACTTTACCAATTATGTCATTTTTATCAACAAGCTGTATGCGTACACTGCGGCTATCAACCGAAACTGCTCGGTTGTCGCCCATTACAAAAACCTTGCCTTTGGGAATAACATCGGGAATATCCCATTCTACCCCTGACATTGTTTTTGAAGATATATATGGCTCGTCAATTACTTTGCCGTCAACATATACCTTGCCCTTGTCAGTGTCAAAGCCTATTGTTTGTCCCTCAATAGCAATTACTCTTTTAATAAATGCATTGTTAAGCTTAAAGCGATTGTTGACGTCGGAGTTTGGTGCTATTGCAACAACGTCACCTTGTTTTAGCTTAAGTGAATTAAAACTGTTAAAACAGGTTTGATAATTTGTAATTAAAACTGTATCACCATTATTAAGGGTATTGTTCATAGACGGACCATCTACTATAGCAAAACGAAATACAAATGTTAGAAGCAATGTAATTATAACCATAGAATAGCAAATAACCCTAATAATATCATACACTAAGCTGTGGTTGTCAATGTTCATAACAAATCCCCTTAATTTTCAATTTATTACCGACAATAGAATAAACATAATTATACCATATTTACTGCATTTAGTCAATTTGAGGTGATTTTAGAAATCGTAATTAACGCTTAAAGCCTGCACATAAAAGGTGAAATAAATGTCATGCCGTCAGAACGATTGTTTTATTGATATAATAAAAAATTAGTGAATAAACTCACTAATCTTTCGTGTTATTTAATACCGAATATTTCAGACAGCATTATAATTTTTAATGCCCAATTTGAATGTGTTTTATACTCGTTCATACGTTCTTTTGAAATACTTCCGCAAACAAGAGAATTTGAAGAAGTATTCCAGTTAAGAATTGATTTTGCGTCATCTAAATCTATCTGTGATACTTTGTATGCGGAATTAACAGCGTTTATTTGATTTGGATGAATAATAGTTTTGCCTACAAACCCACATAAGCGGTCTTCATGCAATTCGTTTATTAACCCTGTTTCCCAGTTGTATCCGTTGTAATATTCCCATACAGGACCGGATATAACATAGTCCATTCCATATACGGTAATTATATCGGAAAATATATTGGCAACAGGCTTTATACTATGTATTGATTGGTTACTGCTGCGTCTGAAACCAAACATATGGCACAGGTCATTTCCTCCAACTCTTATGTTAAGCACCAATTCTTCTATGCAGTCCAGCTTTTCTTTTAATGCATAAAGTATTTTATGCCTATTTTGCAAATTGATAATGGACGGACTCTCATAAATTGGCATAATATAAAATGGTTTAGAATTTTGGCTGTTTACCGTTACAACAGCATTAATATATTCGTCTGAATTTTCTAATGAGAACTTTGGCAGTATAAACCCGGTTACTATTTCTGACGAAAGTCCTATTTGCTGAATAAGATAGTCAATTTGTTTTGCATTTCTTACTCTTATGAATATCTTTGGCAGAAAAAACTCTTTATTCTGTCTTGCTTTATAAATTTTCTGAATTGAGTTGATTAATATACCTTCAGCTTCAGTTACGCAATCATCGTTTATTGTATCTTCTAAACAAAGTGCCAAAGAAAATTTATTGCCAAACTTTTCGTTAATTATAGAATTAACTATACCTTCATTATTTGCGGGACAGTATAATAGAGCACCAACACTATAATATAGCATTGAATTTTTCATTATTTTAACTCCTTTAATTATAATAAGCAGGGTACTATTCAAAACAATAGAATATGAACCCAACATACAATACTATAACACAAGATTGGTGAAAATGGTAGATATTTTTTATTTTATATGATAAAATTATTCTAAATTATAAACTTTTAGTATTTTAATTTTAAGAGCACTGTATAGTTTTAAATGATTATATTGTAAAGTTTTTATTGCATTAGTAATGAATAAGGTATATTTGTGCAAACGAGGTGAGAATAATGATATATAAATCTTTGAATATTAAGCATAATTCAACTGCTGTTTTATCTGTAAGTGCTTTTGCAGAAGCTAACTGCGGTATAAATAATAATTGCAAAAATGTTTATTTTGTAAGGGCTATTGGGGTAAATAATTCTCTTATAAATGATATTAAAAACATGGATATTTCTCTTGGAAGAAATATGTGTTCAGGTAGTAGTGCATATATTAGAATAAATGCTTTACCCCAATTATTGTCTGCTGATGATACAAACTATTATTTAAAATGTTACTCCCAATGGATTTCAAACGGAAAACAACTTATGTCCGTAAAAGCTGTCAATAATAATTTTATGAAACAATTGTTAAGCAAAGCCTGTAATAAAGCATTAAATGTTTTTCAAAAAGGAAAATTATCTGTAAGCAGTTCAATAGAGAAAAATTTTATTGTAAAAATGATGTTTTGGTTCGATAGTATAATGGGGAATTTGTTATACAACAAAGATGAAAGCTTTTCTGTTAAAATAGTGGCTGAAAATATAATAAAAAAGCAGGAGTATCTTTTCTTTTATATGCTTACGTTAATGGGAATTAATGTTCTTTTAATTCAAAGTAAAAGTGATATTAATTCTGAAAGTGAACAGCTTAATTTGTCAAAGAAATTTGTATTGGGCGGTTTTGAGAATATTAATATTCCGGTATATATACCAAACAGTATTAATACTTATTCCGGTAGTGACAGTGGCAGTGTAAATGTACGCAATGCTTCTTCTGTGAAGAGTTCATATGCACCTAAGATGGTTCAAAATAACAGCAGTGGAAATATAAAAGTTACAATACCTCAACGTCCGCCAAAAAGCAAAGACAGTCAATCGTTGACATTGGGGGTGAGCAGACAAGCAACGAAAGCAGCTGCAAATACTGCACAAAATGCGCAAATGTTTAATTTTTCACAAAATCTAAATACAGTGAAACGGGAAGAAAGGTCATTTGAAGATTTGGCACAGCTGGCTAAGTCTGTGGTTATGATTGCTATTCATGATAACCAAGGAGAAATTATAGGTTCCGGTTCGGGAATTATGATTGGACGAGAGGGGTACATACTTACTAACAACCATGTTGCAAGCGGAGGAAGATTTTATTCTGTGCGAATTGAGGATGATAATAGGATATATGAAACAAATGATGTTATTAAGTATAATAATGTGCTTGATTTGGCTGTTATAAGAATAGAAAGGCAGCTTACACCTATACCTGTTTATAACAGCAGTAAAAAGCTGGTAAGAGGGCAAAAGGTGGTTGCCATAGGCAGTCCGCTAGGGCTGTTTAATTCGGTTTCAGATGGAATAATTTCAGGGTTCAGAACTGTCGATAATGTTGATATGATACAATTTACAGCACCGATTTCAAGCGGAAGTTCCGGTGGAGCTGTGCTGAATATGTATGGTGAAGTTATTGGAATAAGTACAGCAGGTATTGATGCAGGTCAGAATATTAATCTTGCGGTAGGATATACATATATAAATACATTTATTAATGGATTTATTTAATATCATTATCTAAAAAAGAGCATATATCTTTTTAGATAATGAATTACATTTTTAATTTATAATGATTACGATTTGGTAGTAATATTTACAAATTGTTCAAAATTACTATATTTATTGTAAAAACCTTGCATAAATCTTAAAATATGATATAATGCAATAGAAGGTGGAATTTTTTACATGTTAGAAGAACAAAGGCAATTGCCAAGGCTACAGGTGTCATTCAACTCTCCTGTTATTCTGGGGTTTAGTATAATATGTTTAATTGCACTTGTGTTAAGTGCGGTAACGGGAGGTGCTGTTAACAATTTACTGTTTAGTGTTTACCGTTCATCATTACTTGATCCCCTGACATACGTTAGATTTATAGGTCATATTTTTGGTCATGCAAATTGGGAACATTTTATTGGGAATATTATGCTAATCCTTGTAGTTGGTCCTTTATTTAGAAGAAAAATATGGTTCTTGGGATATAGCATTGGTGGTATTTTCTACAGCTTTAATAACAGGTTTAGTAAATTACATATTCTTTCCAAATGTTCAGTTGCTTGGAGCAAGCGGTGTTGTTTTTGCATTAATATTGCTTTCATCATTTACAAGCATAAAAGAAGGAAGCATACCGCTTACATTTATACTTGTTGCAGTTATTTATTTGGGACAGCAGGTTTATCAGGGGATTTTTGTAAAGGATAATGTAGCTAATCTTGCCCATATATTGGGAGGTATTGTAGGCTCATCTCTTGGTTATTTGATGAACAAGAACAAGATTAGTAAATATTCAAGTTGAAGGTGAAAAAATCTATGTTTGAACGGAAAAAAATTCAAGAACTAAATGATTTTTTTATTGAACTGGACAATAGGCGTGAAAAGGGCGTTTATTTTTATAGAATAAATGGTTATAATGAGCAAATCAGTTCATTTATACAAAAATATTACGAAACAGCAAGAGGTTCGGGGGTAGTAGTTGAGGGAAGAATTCCGAATCCTGACGAGAAGAGTTTGGCTTATTATAGTGAAATAATGGGTATGAATTTTCAAATGAGTACAAGATTTATTTCAGAAAGCTTAAAAAAGTGGCTTCCCAGAATGAACGATTTTCAAAGAAATAATGTTGCATCTGCAATGTATAATTGCCTTGACAATATGCATAAAAAGGGCAAGAACGAGAATATGTTACGAAATGCATATATTAAATTAATGTGTGGATTGTATTATAAGTGTGAACGTATAGTAAATCAGTTGGGTCTTAATAAAATTCCCAAAATACTGTACGAAGGCGAAATAAGCAACTATGAGCTTATGCTTGTTTCGTTGTTGTCAAATGCCGGCTGCGATGTGGTTTTACTGCAGTATAAGGGTGACAGCAGCTATTTAAAAGTTGACCCGCAATCTGAATTGTCTGATATTCTGCAAATGCCTGGTATGACTCCGTTTCCGTCAACCTTTAATCTTAAATGGGTTAGGTCAGAGATTGAAAATAAAATCAATACAGAAAGACTATACGGCAAAAAGCCGGATGTTATTAATTGTACAAATGCTTGGATTGAAGGAAAAGGTTTATCTGATATTTTAAAACCGCCCTCTACACGTGGCAGTGACAATAGATTTTTTTATAATTGCTTTATAAGAATTAACGGTGTTGAAGATAAGGTTACCTATCTGAATGATTTATATCAGTTTCAGCTGGAATTGAAAAATAATAAAAGAAGATTGCTGATTATAAACAATGATATTCCTAAGCCGACAACTGAAGAAATTAATTCAATAGCTAGAAGCAATTATAACAGACAGGATATTATGCTTATGGATTTATCAAAAAATCTTAACAGCATATCAAATAATCAGTTACAAAGAGTAGTGGTTAAGGCCTTTATTGATATTCTTCTTGAAATATCAAAAGCTGAGGGAATGAATCTGAATAAGCTTACAAATAAAGCTGTATATTTGCTGTGTTGGATAAAAAGATATTATTCACAGCTTTTTTCAAATTGGAAGCTGCCGGACATTAGTTGCTTTATATATCATGGCGGTTGTAAAAATGACAATGAAACAATGTTTTTACGCTTTTTGTCTAAGTTGCCGGTTGATGTGCTTATTCTTAATCCTAATCTTAATACAAGCTGTTGTCTTACAGACAGCTATCTTTACGAAATTAATAATAATACTTCTTTATCAGTCGATAAATTTCCCACAGATAATAGTGAAATTCATATGGGAACAGCTGCCTACCATGCAGAACGTGAGCTTGACAGCATAATGTATCAGGATTCAGGTATGTACAGAAACAGGCAGTACAACAAGGCAGTTTCTGTAACATTGCAAACAATGTATGAAGAAATAGCATTGTTGTGGGACCAAGAACTTAAATACAGACCTAATTTCAGCATATCAAACGATATTGTTAATATGCCTGTTATTTTTGCTAAAGTATCCGGTGTGAAAAATAGTGCATTACAGCAATATTGGGCAGATATAAAAGCGCTGATTGTCAACAATACATTTGTTGTAGGAGATATTCCGTTTATAAATCCAAACTGTCCCAATCCGCTCAGAGCTGTTTCAGCAGAGTTTTTTAAAAATGGAAAGCTTCAGCGGTCAAGGATAAAATCACATCAGTATTATCAGTACAGCTTTTTGCGTGAAGAAGCACAGGATTATATACTGGATAAGCTGCAAATGCTTATTGATTCAAAACTGATAAGAGGTACATTTGAAAATGGCATGGAGTACACTATTGTTGCAACAATACTTAACATGCCGCGAGATATAGTAAGAATGATACAAAATTTTGATTTCACAAAGAAAAATCCAAAGTTGGTATATGTCTATACAAATGAGAATGTTATAACTATAGAAGATGCTATTCTTACTGCTTTTTTAAATCTTGTTGGATTTGATATTGTGTTTTTTGTACCTACAGGTTATCAATGTGTAGAAAAACATTTTAATAAACAAATTTTAGAAGAACACCAGTGCGGTGATTATATGTATGATTTGCGAATGCCTGATTTTAGGACATTTTCTGCTGATAATCGCCCTTGGCATAAAAAACTTTTTAGGAGAGGTAATTAAAAAATGGGATTAGATTTTAGTAAAACAGCAAAAACAAATCAGCCGACTGAACCTGAGGTAAGTACTGACATTGAGGTTGTTCAGCAGTATGACATTGTTGCTGACAGAGAGCATTTAAATGCTGAACTTGTGAATTCAGAAGAGGTTGACGCTTTGGTAAGCACTATTGCTGTTAATGACCTTGAAACAATAGTTTCTTTTGGTTCTGAGGCGGCCGATGAAATTTCAAAAGCGTCTGATATTGTGCTTAACAGTATGAATTTATCTCAGCTTGATGAATCAAGCGAAATGCTTAACACTTTGGCAAAAATAATGGACCAGTTTGATATTGAAGAAATTAAAGATAAGCCTGGTTTGTTTGAAAAGTGGTTTGGTAACCTTAAGAAGCAGTTGGAGAAGATACTTAATAAGTATCATACAATGGGTGAAGAGGTTGATAAAATCTATGTTCAGCTAAGACAATACGAAACTGAAATTAAGCAGGCTAACCGCACACTAAATCAGATGTTTGATGCTAATGTTGGTTATTATCACGAATTGGTAAAGTATATTTTAGCAGGTGAGCAAGGCTGTAAGGAAATTGAGGAATATATCGCTGTAAGACAAAATGATATGGATACCACCGGTGACAGATCAATTCAGTTTGAAATTCAAACTTTACAACAAGCTTTGTCAATGCTGGAGCAGAGAACACAAGACCTTAGAATGGCTGAAAATGTTGCAATGCAGTCTATTCCAATGATAAAAACAATGGAATTCAGCAATATGAATCTTGTCAGAAAAATTAACTCTGCATTCATCATAACATTGCCAATCTTCAAGCAGGCACTTGCTCAGGCTATTATGCTTAAAAGACAAAAAATACAGGCTGAAGCTATGTCTGCACTTGACGAAAAGACAAACGAGATGCTTATTAAGAATGCAAGAAATACAGCTGAACAGTCTAAGCTTACAGCTGCAATGGCATCAGGAAGTGCAATAAAAATAGAAACACTGGAAACAACTTGGAGAACAATTGTTAACGGTATTGATGAAACAAAGCAGATTCAAGAGAACGCCAGAAGACAACGTGTTGAGGATCAGGCAAGACTTCAAAATATCAAAACAGAGTTTAACAAGATGTATAATATGCCAAAGGGCAATTAAAAATTTATAGTGGAGGTAATTTATTATGCCGATTAATCTATCCAAAGGACAAAAAGTAGATTTAACAAAAGGTAACCCTGGCTTAAAAAATATTATGGTAGGCTTGGGCTGGGATGTTAATGCATTTGACTCAGGCGCAGACTTTGACCTTGACGCAGCTGCTTTTATGGTAGGCGACAACGGCAAATGTCCTACCGAGAAGGAATTTATATTCTATGGTAACCTTGAACATGCAAGCGGTTCTGTAAAGCATATGGGTGATAACCTTACAGGTTCGGGTGACGGTGATGATGAGCAAATTTTAATTGACTTAACCACAATCCCTTCAAATGTTTCTAAAATTGCGTTTACAGTAACTATTTATGATGCAGAAGTAAGACGACAGAATTTTGGACAGGTATCAAATGCATTTATCAGAATTGTAGATGAATCTACAGGACAAGAAATAATAAGATATGATTTAAGTGAAGACTTTTCTATTGAAACAGCTGTTGTTGTAGGTGAGCTTTACAGACATAACGGAGAATGGAAATTTAATGCCATAGGCAGCGGTTTCCAAGGTGGTTTGGCAGCACTATGCGGTCATTATGGAATTGAAGTTGCATAAGGAGGGATAATTATGCCGGTAAATCTTTCAAAAGGACAAAAAGTAAGTTTAACTAAAGGTAACCCGGGTCTTTCAAAGGTTGTTGTTGGACTTGGTTGGGATGTAAATCAGTTTGATACTGGTGGAAGCTTTGACTTGGATGCAGCAGCTTTTTTGCTGACTGACAGCGGAAAAGTTTCAAAATCGGAGGATTTCGTTTTTTACGGAAATTTATTACACCCATCGGGCAGCGTACAGCACCTTGGCGATAACCTCACTGGTGAGGGTGAGGGAGATGATGAGCAGATTAAGATTAATCTCTCGATGATTCCGTCAGAAATTACAAAAATAGCATTTACTGTTACAATTTATGAAGCTGAGCAGAGACACCAAAATTTTGGTCAGGTTAATAACGCATTCATAAGAATTTATAATGAAGAAACCGGAGAAGAACTTTTAAGATATGACTTAGGAGAGGATTTCTCTATTGAAACAGCTGCCGTATTTGGCGAATTATATAAAAACGGTAACGAATGGAAGTTTAATGCAATAGGCAGTGGCTACAGCGGTGGTTTAGCTGCATTGTGCGCAAGCTATGGTGTTGACGTAGAATAATAAACACGCAGCAATAAATTACTGGTGCAATGAGGTAAAATGTATAATGGCAATTAATTTGCAAAAGGGACAAAAAGTAAACTTGCGGAAGAATTCTAACGCGGGGTTAGGGGAAATTCTTGTAAATCTTAATTGGAATGCCAGACCAATTAACCAGGGTTTTTTTTCTAATTTATTTGGAGGTGCAGGCATTGACCTTGACCTTGGCTGTTTGTATGAACTTAAAGACGGCAGAAAAGGCTCGGTGCAGGCATTGGGAAATGCATTTGGAGCGTTAGCCTATCCGCCCTATGTTTCTTTAGATGGAGATGACAGAACAGGTGCATCATTATCTGGTGAGAATCTTAGGATTAACGGAAATCAAATTGCAAATATTAAAAGAATTTTAGTTTATACATTTATATATGAGGGTGTTGCAAACTGGAAGGAAGCTGACGCAACCGTAACCGTTAAATATCCGGGTGCGGAGGATCTAATTATAAAAATGGATGACTATAATTCATATAATACTATGTGCGGGTTAGCGTTATTTGAAAATTTCAATAATGAAACATTTAGTGTTGAAAAGATTGTTCAATTCTATCAAGGTCATGTAGAACTTGACAGAGCATTTAACTGGGGATTAAATTGGACACCCGGGCGTAAATAGGGAGGCATAATAAAAATGGCAATTAGTTTACAAAAAGGACAAAAAGTAAGCCTTACAAAAGGCAATGAGGGTCTTTCCAATATAGTTGTAGGACTTGGCTGGGACGAAGCGCCTCGTGCAAAAGGTGGATTTTTTGCGCCAAAACCGCAGGCAATAGACTGTGACGCTTCAGCTATTCTGCTTAAAAACGGAAGATTGGCTGAAAAGGCAGACCTGGTTTATTTTGGTAATCTTCGTCATAAGTCAGGAACAATTCAGCATATGGGTGATAACCTTACAGGTGCAGGTGCAGGTGACGATGAGCAGATTTTGATTGACCTTTCTCGTGTTCCTATGGAGTATGATAAGATTGTTATTGTTGTAAATATTTATCAAGCTTATCAAAGAAAGCAGCATTTCGGTATGATTCAAAATGCTTTTATAAGACTTGTTGACGGCAGAAACAATATGGAAATGTGCAGATATAATCTTACAGATAATTATTCCGATATGACTGCTTTGATATTTGGTGAAGTTTACAGACATAATGGCGAGTGGAAGTTTAACGCTATAGGTCAAGGTACTACTGACGATGGACTTGGTACGTTAGCTAACAGGTTTATTTGAAAATAAAAATATGACTAATAGAAGAAGGAACTGCACTTAGTGTGTTTCTTCTTCTTTTGTTCAAAATTAATTCAGGAGGAAGTTTATGAAATTTAACGGGCTTACAGATAAGGAAGTTGAAGCTTCCAGAAAAAAATATGGTCCTAATGCCATACCGGATTCTGAACCTACGACTTTTTGGCAGGAGTTTAAAGAAACCTTTGGCGACCCTATGATTAAGATTTTGCTGGCTATTGCGGCACTTATGATAATAATGTTTTTCTTTGGTTATGCAGAAATTTATGAACCATTGGGTACAATCATTGCGGTACTCATTGTTGCTTTCGTATCAGCAAAAACAGGAGTTGCAAGTGACACAAAGTACCGTGAACTGAAAAACAGCACAAAAAAGGACCAATGTAAGGTTTACAGAAACGGTGTAATTACCGTTATTGATGTTGATGATGTTGTTGTTGGCGACAAAGTGCTTTTACAGTCAGGTAATAAAATACCGGCTGACGGTGTACTCATATCCGGCTCACTGCGTGTAGATAATTCAGCACTTAATGGTGAGGCTGAGGAATGTAAGAAAACAGCTGCAGACGAAAAGTTTCAGTTGGATGATGAAATTACCGGCGACACATTTGTTGATAAACACTCTTTGTTTAGAGGTGCAGTTGTTTTTGATGGTGAAGGAGTTCTTGACGTTAGAAAAGTCGGACTAAAAACAATGATGGGCAAGATGGCAGAAGAAATGCAGGAGGACGAGCCAGATTCGCCTCTTAAGGTTAAGCTTGGAAAGCTTGCAAAGCAGATTTCGACCTTTGGTTATATTGGTGCTATTGTTATTGCCGTGCTTTACTGTATTTTCTTTATTGTCAATGCAGGTGGAATAAACGAATTTTTCTCATCAGGTGTTGAAAATATTATTACAAAGATTGTAGAGGCAGTTTCACTTGCGGTTGTTATTATTGTATGTGCTGTGCCTGAGGGCTTGCCGCTTATGATTTCGCTTGTACTAATGCAAAACACTAGTAAAATGCTTGACCATAATGTCCTTGTAAGAAAAGCTGAGGGTATAGAAACAGCTGGTTCGCTAAATATTTTGTTTAGTGATAAAACAGGTACAATTACAAAGGGAAGACTTGAAGTTGTAGACTTTTTTACTGCTGACGGAAATTCCATTGATATTGCAGAGCTTAGTAAGCATAGTAAGGTAAAAGGATTTGTTGACCTTGCAATTGGTAAAAACACTCAGTCTATGTTTGACGCTTCACACAATGTTATAGGCGGTAACGCAACTGACCAGGCTTTGATGAAATTTATTGGCGAAAACACATTCCAAATGCTGCAATCTGATAGAGAATGTATTGTAACTGAAAGTCAGAGCTTTAACTCTACTAATAAGTTTAGTCAAGCAAGAATTGACAGTATGGGAAAAACATTTTATAAGGGTGCCCCGGAAAAACTTTTGGCAAAAGCTGTAAAATGTCTTGATGCTGACGGAAAACTAAAAACTATTGATAATGCTGTTTTAAACAGAAAGATTGACGAGCTTGCTGCCAAGGCTATGCGTGTTCTTGCTTTTGGATATTCTGAAAAAGAGCTTGTTGAAAATAGTGTTAATGATGATATTGTTATTATAGGTTTAGTGGGCATAAGAGATGATGTTCGCCCTGAAGCTAAAGAGGCAATTCAAGAGGTTAAGAATGCAGGTATTCAGGTTGTAATGATTACAGGCGACAGGCTTGAAACTGCTATTGCTATTGCAAAAGATTCCGGGCTGCTAACTAATAATTCTGAAAAGGCTATTTCGTCTGCTGAGCTTAACCAAATGTCTGATGACGAGGTTAAAAAGATTATTCCTCAGATAAGAGTAATAGCAAGAGCATTGCCTACCGATAAATCAAGAATGGTACGATTATGTCAAGAAATGAATCTTGTTGTTGGTATGACAGGTGACGGTGTAAACGATTCTCCTGCATTAAAGAGAGCTGACGTTGGTTTTGCTATGGGCAGTGGTACAGAAGCAGCAAAAGAGGCAGGTAAAATTGTTATTCTTGATGACAACTTTAAGTCAATTAAAGATGCTATTTGGTATGGTAGAACCATTTACCACAACATCTTGAAGTTCTGTAAGTTCCAGTTAGTTATTAATGTAGCTGCTGTAATTGTAAGTGCTATAGCACCATTTTTCGGTGTTGAAGAACCGCTTAAGGTAACCCACCTGTTGTTTGTAAACCTTGTAATGGATGGATTAGGTGCAATTATGCTTGGTAATGAGCCGGCACTTAAAATTTATATGAAAGAAAAACCACGCCGTAGAGATGAAAGCATTATCAGCAAGAGTATGGGGATTCAAGTTCTGGTTATGGGCTTGTGGCTTACAATTATGAGTTTTGTTTTCTTAAAATCACCATTCTTTATAGGCTTGTTTACAAATGCTTCCGGTGAATATTTAGCAGCACAGCATTTAACAGGATATTTCGTACTGTTTATAGTCAGTGCACTGTTTAACGGCTTTAATGTTAGAGATGATGGCTTTGGTATTTTTAAGGGTTTGAACGAAAACAAAGGATTTTTAAAGGTGTTCTTTATCATCATTTTGGTACAGTTCTGTATTGTAAATGCAGCTCTTATTCCGTGGGCACCGTTCCAATGGATTGGTGAAATGTTCAGTTGTCAACCTTTTGCAATTCAGGGTTGGGTTGCAGTTGTACTTCTTGCATTAACAATGATTCCTATAGATATGATAAGAAAGCTTGTCACAAAGGCTGTAACGAATAAAAAGATTAACTTAAAAAAGTGATAAAATAAAATCTTTATTATCTTTTAGATGTGTGGTACAATGTTATCACACATCTTTTTTTGGAGAATTTTATGATAGTATTTAACACAGATCTTGATAATACAATGATTTATTCCTACAAGCAAGATATAGGTATTGACAAAAGGTGCGTAGAAATTTACCAAAATAGAGAAATTTCTTTTATTACTAACAAAACCTATAAGTTGTTGCAAGAAGTTAAAAACAAGGTGCTAATTGTTCCTACCACAACACGTACGGTTGAACAATACGGCAGAATTAATTTTGGGCTTGGCATACCTAAATACGCTTTGACCTGCAATGGCGGTGTGTTACTGGTTGATGGAGTAGAAAACGAACATTGGTATAATGATTCATATGCTTTAGTCGAGAATTGCCAATATGAACTTGCAAAAGCAGAAAACTTGCTTGAAAATGACGAGAATAGAAGCTTTGAAGTAAGAAATATCAAAAAGCTTTTTATTTTTACAAAAAGTAATGCACCTGAAAAGACAGTTGAAAAATTAAAATTATTACTTAATACCGACTTGTTAGACATTTTTAGCAATGGTGTAAAGGTGTATGCAGTACCGAAAAATTTAAGCAAGGGTGTTGCAATTGACAGATTTAGAAAAATGATGAATGCTAAAACAGTGATTGCAGCAGGTGACAGCGAATTTGACATACCTATGCTGAAAAAAGCTGACATAGCCATTGCCCCTGAACAATTAAAACATATTAAAAGTTTAGAAATCGGCACTGTCTTTATGAATAGTGGTTGCGTTTTTTCAGAAAGCATTTTGGAATATATACTCCGGAACATATGAAAAAATTTTTATTTTATACTAAAAAATGAATAATACTTATATAGTCAAGATACCATTTAGTACAAAAATTTGAATTGAATATTTGACATTGCATAAGGGATAGGTAAAACACTTATCCCTGTGTTTTTTAGTTCCCTCAAAATCCGATTTTTATGCATATATGTTTGACATTTGTACTTTTTTGTTATATATTATAGAATAGATAATTTTGTAAGAGAGGTAATCTATATGAATTATAACAGCACTACAGATAAGAGCATAGTTGTTTCAGCTGCTCAGGCAATTTCTCAGGGTATTTCTAATGATGGCGGCCTTTTTGTGCCAATGGAAATTCCTAAGTACAGTACAGAGGATTTTCAAGCTATGCTGAAAATGGATTACAAGGGCAGAGCGAAAAAGGTTATTTCTGACTACTTAAGCGATTTTACAGCTGAAGAGGTTGCAGACTGCGTTGACAACGCTTATACATCAGCTAAGTTTGGCAGTGAAAATCCTGCTCCTATTGTTTCAGCCAAGCTAAACGGCAACACAATGAATATTCTTGAGCTATGGCACGGTCCTACATCAGCTTTTAAGGATATGGCATTGCAAATTTTGCCATACTTCTTAACAAAATCTCTTGCAAAAAAATACAAGGGTAAAGAAGCAGTTATACTTGTTGCAACATCAGGTGATACAGGTAAAGCCGCGCTGGAAGGCTTTAAGGATGTTGAAGGTACAAGAATTATCGTATTTTATCCTCAAGATGGTGTAAGCCCAATGCAAAAATGTCAAATGACTACTCAAGAGGGCAGCAATGTTGATGTTTGTGCTATTGAGGGGAATTTTGACGACGCTCAGACAGGCGTTAAAAAGATTTTTACAACTCAAGAAATTATCAAAAAGCTACAGGATAATGACAAGCTGTTTTCAAGTGCAAACTCAATTAACTGGGGCAGACTTTTACCGCAGATTGTTTACTACATTTCAGCTTACTGTGACCTTGTTAACAACAAAACAATCAACTTTGGCGACAAGATTAATGTTGTAGTTCCTACAGGAAACTTTGGTAATATTCTTGCAGCATACTATGCAATGTTAATGGGCTTGCCAATTAAAAAGTTTATTTGTGCATCTAACTCAAACAATGTTCTTACAGACTTTATAAACACAGGTGTTTATGACAAGAGCAGACAGTTCTATACAACAATTTCACCTTCAATGGATATTCTTGTTTCAAGTAACCTTGAAAGACTTCTTTACATTTTGTCTGCTGGTGATGACAAGAAGGTAAAATCATATATGACTGCCCTTAAAACAGAAGGAAAATACACAGTTGACAGTAATATTATGGATAAACTTTCAGAAAAATTCTTTGGAGGTTTCTGTAACGAAGAATCAACTCAAAAGACAATTAAAGAACTCTATGAGCAGTCAAATTATCTTGCAGACACACACACAGCGGTTGCTGTTGATGTTTATGCACAGTATGTTGAAAAAACAGGCGATAAAGAAACACCTGTTATTCTTGCATCTACGGCAAGTCCTTATAAATTTTCAAAGAGCGTTCTTAGTTCAATTATGCCACAAGACCAAATTTGTAACAGCGAATTTGATATGGTTGACCAAATGAACAGGGTTACTGGTGTAGAAGTGCCAAAGCCACTTGCAGAACTTAAAAACAAAGAGGTACGCTTTAACAATGTATCTGCTGTTGAAGATATGCCGGGCTATGTTTTAAAGGCGTTAGGTATTAATTAATGTCCCTTTTTGTAATTGCCGACCTTCACCTTTCATTTGGTACAAATAAGCCTATGGATATTTTTCATGGGTGGAACGACTATGAAAAAAGATTGGAGAAAAATTGGCGAAATCTTATTACAGACAACGATACAGTTGTAATTCCCGGAGACATCTCATGGGCAATGAAATTGCAGGAAACCTACAACGACTTTAAATTCATTCATAATCTGCCCGGAAAAAAGCTGTTTTTAAAGGGAAACCATGACTATTGGTGGGATACCAGAAGAAAAATGGAAAATTATCTTAAAGAAAATGGTTTTAATTCTATTGAAATAGTTTTTAATTCAGCAAAAGCAGTTGAAGGCTTTGCTGTATGTGGAACAAGAGGTTGGTTTTATGATGCCGAAGCAGACAGCGACAAAAGAGTTCTTAACCGAGAGGTAGGCAGACTAAGAACCTCAATTAATGAGGCTGTGAAAACCAGGTTGGAGCCAGTTGTGTTTTTACACTATCCGCCGGTTTTCGGTGACCAACGCTGTGATGATATACTGAATGTTCTTAAAGAGTATAATATAAAAAAGTGCTACTATGGTCATTTGCACGGGTCAAATGTAACTAAAAAAGCTGTTATAGGCGACTTTGAGGGCATAAATTTTAAGTTGATTTCAAGTGACTATATAAAATTTATGCCGGTTTTGGTAAGATAATATACTGTTACAATTTTTTGTATTTAGGTATAGAAAAATAATACTTGTTATGTTATAATAAAATGTATCTCGACATAACAATCAGGAGGAAAATAAACATGAGTCTAAAATCTACAAATAAAGTAGAAACTAACAAACATGAGCTTGTTGTTGAGGTTGACGGCAAGACATTTGAAAATGCTGTAAACGCTGTTTATCGCAAAGAGGTTAAGAAGATTAATATAGCCGGCTTCCGTAAGGGTAAGGCTCCAAGAGCTATTGTTGAAAAAATGTACGGTGAAGGCGTATTTTATGATGATGCTATTCAGTCAGTATATCCTTCTGCTCTTGCAAATGCAGTTGAAGAGGCAAAGTTGGATGTTGTTGCTGTTGATGACATTTCTGTAGAAGAAGTTGGCAAAGACGGTCTTACATTTAAGGCAGTAGTAATTGTTAAGCCTGAGGTAGATATTAATGACTACGAGGGTATTGCTGTTACACCTAAATCGACAGAGGTTACAGACGAGCTTGTTAACGAAGAAATTGACAAGGTAAGAGACAGAAATAGCAGACTTGTAACGGTAGAAGACAGACCTGCACAAGATGGTGACATTACAGTTATTGACTTTGAAGGATTTGTTGACGGCGAACCTTTTGAAGGCGGCAAGGCTGAAAACTTTAATCTGACAATTGGCAGCGGTCAGTTTATTCCTGGCTTTGAAGAGCAAATTGTTGGAAAAAATACAGGTGATGAATTCACTATTGATGTTACTTTCCCTGAGGAATATCAAGCTGAAGAGCTTGCAGGCAAAGCAAGCCAGTTTAAAATTAAGTTGCATGAGATAAAAGCAAAGGAATTGCCTGAACTTGATGATGAGTTCGTTAAGGATGTAAGCGAAAAGGAAACAGTTGACGAATATAAAGAAGAGGTTAAGGCTGAACTTGCAGACAGACTTCAAAAAGAATCTGATGCTGATGTAGAAAATCAGATTATAACAAAGCTTTGTGAAAATCTACAGGGTGAAATTCCTGAAGCTATGTACGAAAATAAGGTTAACGATATGCTTCGTGAGTTTGATATGCGTCTTCGTTCACAGGGATTGGATATGGATACATATCTTCAGTATATGGGCATGGATGTTGACTCTGTTAAAGAGTCTTACAAGCCAGAGGCTGAAAAAAGAGTTAAGCTAAGACTTGCTCTTGAAAAGATTGCAGAAAAGCAAGGTTTTACAGAGGTTTCTGACGAAGATGTAGAGGCTGAATACAGCAGACTTGCTGAAATGTACAACATGGAAGCAGACAAGGTTAAATCTGCAATTTCTGCTGATGATTTAAAGAAAGATATTGCTGTAGAAAAAGCAATGGATTTTGTAAAAGAAAGTGCTATTAATCAGTAATATAAATATCGCAGCAATAAAAAGTTTTAATATTTTGCATGGGGCACATAAAGTAAAATATTGCCCCTGCATCAATCTTTCATGAATATTTACATTATATTTTGCCTACTATTATATAGTAATATTTTGGCAATTAGTTTTGGGGACTTACTTAAAGTGTGTTTAATTTAAAATGCGCTAAATATAATGTATTTTGAAAGGAATGTTTACAATGGAAATTAAAAATAGTAATCTTGTACCTTACGTAGTAGAACAAACAAGCCGCGGGGAGCGTTCTTACGACATATTTTCTCGCTTGCTAAGCGAAAGAATTGTTATGCTTACAGGCGAGGTAAACGATGCTTCTGCAAGTCTTGTAGTTGCTCAGCTTTTGTATCTTGAAAGTCAAGACCCGACAAAAGATATCTCTCTGTACATTAACAGTCCGGGTGGCTCGGTAACAGCCGGTATGTCAATTTATGACACAATGCAGTACATTAAGTGCGATGTTTCTACAATTTGTATGGGTATGGCGGCAAGTATGGGTGCTTTTTTGCTTTCATCAGGTGCAAAAGGCAAACGTTATGCTCTTCCTAATTCTGACATTATGATTCACCAACCTTTAGGCGGTTTTCAGGGTCAGGCATCAGATATTATGATTCATGCAAATTATATTGACCGTATTAAGGCAAGACTTAACAAAATTTTATCAGATAATACAGGTCAACCTTTAGAAGTAATTGAAAAAGATACTGACCGTGACAACTTTATGTCTGCACAAGAGGCTTGTGACTATGGTCTTATTGATAAGGTAATGCAGAGATAATAATTTTATATAGAGAGGAGTTGTATTATGGCAGGCAAAGATGAAAAAAGAAAGCTGTGCTGCTCTTTTTGCGGCAGACCGCAGAATGAATCCGTCAGGTTAATAGAAGGTAATGGTGTTTATATTTGTGAAGAGTGTATTAGTTTGTGTCAATCAATACTTGATGACAGTGAACCAACATTAGATGAATGCAGCAGTACCAAAAAAGGCAGCTATAAAACATTGCTAAAGCCTGAACAAATTAAAGCAAAGCTTGACGAATATGTTGTCGGTCAGGAAGAGGCTAAAAAGACTCTTTGTGTAGCCGTGTACAACCACTACAAAAGAATATATAATACAGACACCGATGTTGATTTTGTTAAAAGTAATGTGCTAATGCTTGGGCCTACAGGTACAGGTAAAACTTTTTTGGCACAAACACTTGCTAAAATTCTTGATGTACCTTTTGCTATTGCAGACGCAACCACTCTTACTCAGGCAGGTTATGTAGGTGAGGATGTGGAAAATATCCTGCTTCGTCTTATTCAGGCGGCAGACTACGACATTGCCCGTGCAGAGCAGGGTATAATTTATATAGACGAAATTGATAAAATATCAAGAAAGTCAGAAAATCCTTCTATTACACGAGATGTAAGCGGTGAGGGTGTTCAGCAGGCATTGCTAAAAATACTTGAAGGTACAGTTGCAAATGTTCCTCCACAGGGGGGCAGAAAGCATCCGCAGCAAGAGTGCTTGCCGATAAACACAAAGGATATTTTGTTTATATGTGGTGGTGCATTTGACGGTCTTGAAAAAACTATGGAGCATAGGGTAACAAACAGCTCTATTGGTTTTGGGGCAGAGGTTAAATCAAAACAGCAGCTTTCAAAAGAGACTGACTGGATGAAAAATGTAGTACCTCACGACCTTGTAAAGTACGGACTTATTCCTGAGCTTATAGGCCGATTGCCTGTTATTACGCATCTTAATGCTATAGATAAAGAAGGATTTATAAAAATTCTTACTGAGCCTAAAAATTCACTTGTAAAGCAGTACAAAAAAATATTTGAGCTTGACAATGTGGAGCTTGAGTTTGAAGATGGTGCTATGAATGCCATTGCCGAAAAAGCTCAGGAAGAAAACACAGGGGCAAGAGGCTTGCGTTCAATTATGGAAAATTTCTTGATGGATTTAATGTTTAAGGTTCCTTCTGATATTACTATTGAAAAAGTAATTATTTCAGCAGAAACAGTAAAAGATCCATCGGTGGTTACTATCATTCATAATCAGGAAAGAAAACTGCTTACAGATGATGTTTCCGACAGAAAAGAGGCAAAAAAACGCACAAAGCACAACGATGCTTGTTAATTGCTTTTAATTATGTTAGGCTGTAACTTTTGGAGTTGCAGCCTATGTTGTTTTACATAAATATTATAAAATTGATAATAACAGCTTGTGCAAATAAGTTGCAGGCTGATCTATATATATTTGAAAGTCATAATAACCAAAGGAGGCGTATTATGGAAGATAATAATAAACTACAAAATGAGGTTAACATTGTTGAAATGCCTATGTTGGCTCTTAGAGGAATGGTTGTTTTTCCTGAAATGGTGTTACATTTTGATGTCGGCAGAAAAATGTCAGCTCTTGCTATAGAAAAAGCAATGAAAACAGACCAGCAAATTTTTGTTGTTGCCCAAAAAGAAATAGAAACTGATAAGCCTAAAATTGATGATTTATTTACTATTGGTGTTGTTGCTGAAGTTAAGCAGATTTTAAGGCAACCGGATAATATTATAAGAGTAATTGTAGAGGGCAAGTACCGTGCAATGTTGCATGGTGAAGGCAGCAAAAAAACATATCTTACCGGTATGATTGAAAAATTAGAGGATGTTCATCAAGACCTTGTTACAGAGCAGGCGTTAACGAGATCGATTAGAGATATTTTTGAAAGATACCTTACCTTGGTGCCAAAATTTCCGTCAGACATTATTTATAAAATTACTGCAAGTAAGGATTCAGGTAAAATATGCGACTATATTGCAGGTAACACCAGAATGGAATATGAGAAAAAGCAGGAGATTTTGGAAGCATTAAATGTTGATATTAGACAGGAAACATTAATAACGCACCTTACAGATGAGATATTTATTTTAGAGATTGAAGAATCTGTTCATAAGCTGACCCGTGAACGAATTGATGAAGGTCAGAGAGAGTATTATATGCGTGAACAGCTAAAGGTTCTTGAAGATGAGCTTAATATTGATGATGAGTCTGCAGAAGAGGTTAAAGCGTACTTAAATAAAATACATAAATTAAGTTTGTCAGAAAGCGTCGAAAAGGTACTTGTAAAGGAGTGCGAAAAGCTATCAAATCTTCCTTTTGGTTCACAAGAGGCAAATGTTATACGCACTTATCTTGACACTTGTCTAGAGCTTCCGTGGAATACCTTTGATGATGAAATTATAGATGTTGATTATGCGAAAAATATTTTGCAAAAAAATCACTATGGTTTGACAAAGGTGAAAGACAGAATTATAGAAACCCTTGCAGTACGTAAGTTGTCACCTGAGGTAAAAGGACAAATATTGTGTTTTGTAGGACCTCCGGGAGTAGGTAAAACATCTATTGCACAGTCTATTGCCAAGGCAATAAAAAGAAAGTGCCAGCGTATAGCATTGGGTGGTGTTCATGACGAATCAGAAATAAGAGGTCATCGTCGCACATATATAGGAGCTATGCCGGGCAGAATAATGAATGCTGTTAAACTGGCAGAAACCTCTAACCCTGTAATTATTCTTGACGAAATTGACAAATTGAGTAACGATTACAAAGGTGATCCTACATCTGCTTTGTTGGAGGTATTAGATGGTGAACAAAATAATTCCTTTGTTGATCACTATGTTGACCTTCCTTATGATTTAAGTCATGTTTTCTTTATAGCAACCGCTAATGATTATTCAGCAATTCCCGAGCCGTTAATGGACAGAATGGACATTATAAATGTTGACAGCTATACTCGCGAAGAAAAATATAATATAGCATCAAAGCATTTACTGCCTAAGGCACTTAAAAATTGTGGAATAAAGGCAAGTCAGTTTAAAATTACAAAGACTGCTATGTATGACTTAATTGACAGCTATACAAGAGAATCTGGTGTGCGTAATCTTGAACGAAGAATTACCGACTTATTAAGAAAAGCAGCCGTTAATATTGTACAAGATGAAAACTATAAAATATCAATAACACTTAAAAATATTGAAGACTTTTTAGGACCAAGAAAGTATAAACCGGAAACTGTTGAAAAGTCAGACATGGTAGGTGTTGTAAATGGTTTGGCGTGGACTTCTGTAGGAGGAACAACACTGCCAATTGAAGTTGCACTGCTGCCGGGTACAGGTAAAGTAGAGCTAACAGGTTCTTTAGGCAATGTTATGAAAGAATCAGCAAGAATTGCATTAAGCTGTGCAAGGGCAATGGCAGATAAGCTAAAATATGATGCTGACTTTTATAAAAAGAATGACATACATATTCACGCACCGGAAGGTGCAGTTCCAAAAGACGGTCCGTCGGCAGGCATTACAATGACAACAGCAATTATTTCAGCTCTTACAGGCAGACCTGTAAGAAAAGATATTGCTATGACGGGCGAAATAACACTGCGTGGCAGGGTTTTGCCAATAGGCGGTTTAAAAGAAAAGTCAATGGCGGCATACCGTGTTGGTGTAAAAACTGTTATTATGCCAAGCGACAATATTCCTGACCTTTATGAAGTTGATCCTGTTGTAAAGGACGCTGTAGATTTTAAGCCTGTAAGCAAAATTGAGCAGGTGCTTGACCTTGCACTGGTGCCTAATAAGTCTTTAAAAGAAGCCCCAAAAAATAAATCGGTAAAAAAGCAGTCTGAATTTGCTGGTCAAGCTGTACAGTAAGGAGAGTTTTATGAATTTTTCAAATGCAGAGTTTACTTTTGCTGCAGGTAAGGCAAGCCAACTAAAAGAAAGTAACCTGCCGGAGGTAGTATTTTCAGGCAGGTCAAATGTAGGTAAGTCGTCACTTATAAACAAAATTGTAAACCGCAAGTCTTTGGCAAGGGTAAGCGGCCAGCCGGGAAAAACAGGTACAATAAACTTTTTTAATGTTGATAATATCTTTAATCTTGTTGACTTGCCTGGTTATGGTTATGCAAAGGTTTCACATGCTGAAAAGGTAAGGTGGGCAGAGCTTGTTGAGGGTTATTTTGCACAAGACAGACAATTTGCTCTTATAGTACAAATTGTAGATATGCGCCACAAGCCTACTTCAGACGACCTTAATATGATAAAATTTCTTGTTGACGCAGGCTTTCCTTTTGTTGTGGCACTTACTAAAAGGGACAAGCTGAAAAAAACACAGCAGGTCAATCAGCTTGAACTTATCAATTCTATTTTAAGTGAATATGGTGATATAATAACTTTTCCTGTTTCTTCTGTAAAAGGAGACGGAATTGAAGAAATAAGGGAATATATTACAAATAGTGTTGAAAAATGTAGTAATAAAGGTGTATAATACATTTGTTCAACTTGTATTAATCGCTGATTGATATTGGTACATAACTTCAGAACGAAAGGAATGTGAACAATATGTTTGTTAACGATTGTTTAAATGTAAATGAAAAAGGTCACTTGACAATAGGCGGCTGCGATACAGTAGAGCTTGCCAAAGAATTTGGTACACCGCTTTATGTAATGGATGAAACAACTATTAGAAATACCTGTAAGTCATATGTTAATTCAATTCAAAATTATTACGACGGCAATGGAATGCCAATGTATGCCAGCAAGGCTTTAAGCTGTAAGGCACTTGTTCAGTTGGTGAACAGTGAAAATATGGGTCTTGACGTTGTTTCGGGCGGTGAAATTTACACAGCCATGCAGGCAAAATTTCCGGCTGAGAAAATTCAATTCCATGGTAATAACAAGACAGAGTCAGAAATTAATATGGCTCTTGATTATAATATAGGTAAAATAATTGTAGATAATTTATATGAGCTTGAGCTGCTTAATAAGCTTGCTAAGGCTAAAAATAAGGTTGTAAAAATTTCGATGCGTATTAAGCCTGGGATTGACGCGCATACTCACAACTTTATAATGACAGGTCAAATAGACTCTAAATTCGGTTTTGCACTTGAAACAGGTGAGGCTATGGAGGCTGTTAAAAAGACATTTGAATTTGAAAATGTAGAGCTTACAGAGCTGCACTGCCACATTGGTTCACAAATTTTTGATATTGACCCGTTTGTTTCTGCTGCGGAAGTTATGATGGATTTTATTGGCAGTATAAAAAAAGAAACAGGTCATGTAGTAAAAGAGCTTAACTTAGGCGGCGGTTTTGGTATTATGTACACTAATGAGGATAACCCTACTGCCTATGACAATTATATGAATGCAGTTTCAAAGGCTGTTAAGGCAAAGGCAAACGAGTATGATATTCCTGTACCGTATATCTATATTGAGCCGGGTCGTTCAATAGTCGGTGAGGCGGGTATTACATTATATACAGTTGGCGGTAGAAAAGAAATTCCTAACATACGCACATATGTTTCTGTTGACGGTGGTATGACAGACAATATTCGTTATGCATTATATGAATCTGCATATACAGTGGTAAATGCAAGCAAAGCAGACCAAAAGCCTGACGAAAAGGTTACTGTAGCAGGCAAGTGCTGTGAAAGCGGTGACTTAATTCAAAAGGATGCTGAGGTTGCTGATGTGCAGGTAGGTGACACTCTTGCTGTACTTTCAACGGGTGCTTACAACTACTCAATGGCGTCTAACTACAATCGTAACCCAAGACCTGCTATTGTAATGGTAAAAGACGGCGAAGCAAGGTTAATTGTAAAAAGGGAATCTTATGAAGACCTTATTGCTAACGATCTTGACCTTTAATATGGTTTTATTTTTTAATTTATTACTGTAAAATTTACAGCCAAGTGCTTTGCAAATGCATTACACTTGGCTGTTTTAATTACTTGTTTTTATTATTTTTGATATTCTGCAGGTTGTGGCAAGCGTTTATTTTGTGCAGTGTAAATTGCCTCCATTTTAAGGCTTATCATATTAAGCTCTTCAGAATATTGCTGAAATTTTTTGCTAATGTCCCCATAAAATTCATCTTGCAAAGTTTTATAATGCAGCTGATGTTCAATACTTGCCCAACAGTCCATTGTAAGGGTTCTTATTTGAACTTCAACCGGGTAGTATTCAACACCTTTTAAGTAGTGAACCGGAACTACAACTATCATATGGTAGCTTCTATAGCCCGACTCTTTAGGATTTTTTATGTAATCGCTTTCCTTTACCACATCAAGACAAGACTTTAAGGCTCTTGCCACCTCGTACACATCTTGCTGATAGTAGGTAATAACCCTTACTCCTGCAATGTCCGTTAAATATTCCTTTGCATAATCAATTTGGGTGGGGTATCCTTTTATAGCCAGTTTTTTTACAATACTGTCTAATGATTTAACTCTGTGAATAATTTGGTGAATAGGGTTGTGTCTGTGCAAATGACCGTAGTCAGAGTCCAGCGCTTCCAACCTGATTTTAACCAATTTAATGGCATCATTATAAGGACGTATGAATTCATTATATTCCTTTATAAAATGTGCCATTTCTTTTGCATGATTTTTCTCCATTATAAATTCCTTTCATTAGTTGTTAAATTATACAAAAACAAAGGTTAAATATTATGTATATTCTACGATAAAAATCTACTGTGTTCATAATTTATTCATAAAATTGTATTATATTATAGCTATAGCAAAAGTTAATAAGTTTTCTCATTTTTTCTTCTTATATATTCTCAAGTAAAGGCGTTGCGTTTGCAGCGCCTTTACTATTTTACACTATAAAATTTTATTCGCTCTTATTATTGTAATCATCTAAAAATGAAATTGTTTTTTCTCCATTTTTGTAGCTGATAATTGTTGACAAATTTAAATTACATACGCTGTTAAAAATATTGCTTTCAATAAAGGGGTTAACCTTTTTCAGCTTAGCAATAAGCTCCTTAGTTTCTGCACGTTTTGAAATATGATGTTCGTTTGTAACCTGACTTTCTTTTTCGGTAAGAGAACAAGCACAAGCAATAAATTCAAGATTGTTATATCTTACCCAGTTTTTTATGTCAGCTTCATGTACCATGTATAAAGGTCTTATTAATTCCATACCTTTAAAGTTTGTGCTGTGCAGCTTAGGCATCATTGTTTGCAGTTGACCACTGTAAAGCATGCCCATAAATATAGTTTCAATAACATCATCATAGTGGTGACCAAGTGCAATTTTATTGCAGCCTAGCTCTTTTGCAAATTTATACAGATTACCGCGCCTCATTCTTGCACACAGGTAACAGGGACTTTTTTCAGTTTTTTCCACCACATTAAATATATTGCTGTTGTATATCTTAACAGGTATATTTAACAGCTTTGCATTACCAATAATTTTTTCTCTGTTTTCAGGGTTATAGCCTGGGTCCATACAAATAAACTCTACGCCAAAATTGGTTTCGCTGTATTTTTGCAGGTGCTGTATGCATTTTGCAAGCAGCATGCTGTCTTTTCCGCCCGAAATACAAACTGCAATTTTGTCGCCATCGTTAATCATTTTATATTCTTTAATGCCCATAATAAATTTGTTCCATATAGGCTTTCTAAATTTTTTTATTATACTTTTTTCAACTTCAGCATACTTTTCCATTTTTACTTTTTCTTTCTTAAATCCTTAACATTTACTGTTGTACCGTCAGGTTTTTCAATAATCATATTGTCCAGTTGACCTGTTAAACTTGCCCTGAATTCACTAATATATTCCTTGTACAAAGCCTGTTGTTCAGCTTGTTCAGTTGGAGTTAAACCTTCGTTTTTTTTCTTTTTTGCCAGTTGACTTATTCTGTTAAGCTTAGCTTTTTCCATACATTCTTTCCTTTCGTATATATTTTATTGCGTATCTTATTTACCTTTGAGATTATACCATACGTATGTAATATGTAAATAGACAATTTGTTAATTTTTAGAGTATGTTTTATATTATATATTTTAAGTTTGTAAATTTTTTTTGAAGTCCATTTTATATATCTGTTTTCCTTGAATTGAATATTTGTAAATGATATAATTACCCTATTATACATAATGGAGGCAGCTATGTCAGAAGAAATTGAACGATACAACACCGATTTAACACAAGGACTTACAGACCAACAGGTGCAAGCAAGAATGCAGCAAGGTGCTTATAACAAAGAAAGCTCTTTAAAATCAAAGCCAATAAGCAGAATTTTAAGAGATAATATTTGCACACTTTTTAATCTTATGAATGTTCTGTTAGCAATAGCAGTTTTTTTGGTAGGCTCATATAAAAATGCTCTTTTTATGATAATAATTATTATAAATGCTCTTATAGGAACGTTTCAGGAAATAAGGGCCAAAAAAACTATTGATAAATTATCTATAGTTGATCAAGAAAAGGTTAAGGTACTGCGTAACGGTAAGAAATGTGAAATAAGCGTAAACGACATTGTACTTGATGATATTTTTTATTTAAATCAAGGTCAACAGGTGCCCACTGACTGTATTTTAGTTGACGGCAGCTGCGAGGTTAATGAGTCGTTGCTTACAGGTGAGTCTGATGCGGTTTTTAAAGAAAAGAACAGCCACCTTATTTCGGGCAGCTTTATTGTAAGCGGTACTTGTGTTGTAAAGGCTGACAAGGTGGGTCAGGACAATTACGCCTCTAATATATCAAGCGGTGCAAAATATGTAAAGAAGATTGATTCTCAAATTTTAAATACACTCAATTTTATTATAAAGCTTATGAGTATAGTAATTATACCTGTAGGTTTATTATTGTTTTGGCGTCAGTTTATGGCTACAGGCTATTCAGATATTGCCGAGGCGGTTGTTAATACAGTAGCCGCACTAATTGGTATGATTCCTGAGGGACTTATACTTTTAACAAGCACGGTGCTTGCTATTGGTGTTATCCGACTTTCAAAGCATAAGGTTTTGGTAAATGAAATGTATTGTATTGAAACCTTGGCAAGGGTAGATGTATTGTGTCTTGATAAAACAGGTACAATTACAGAGGGCTGCATGGAGGTTACAAGAAGCCAAGCAGTTACCTTGAGCCAAAATGAATTTAAAAATATTTTGGCGGCATTTGCAAAATTTTCGCCGGATAATAACCCAACCATTAATGCCATAAAGGACAGATATTCAAGCTGTTTAACAACCTTACTTGCAGACCACACCGTAGCTTTTTCGTCAGAGAAAAAGTGGTCAGGAATTAACTTTGGCAAGGACGGAACTTATATTATGGGTGCAGAGGAATTTGTTTTTGGCGGTAAAAATGACCAAATTCAAAATCTTATTCAAAATGTTCCTAAGGGATACAGAGTATTAACCATAGCATTTTCAAAAAATGATTTTAAACAAAGAGAGCTGCCGGACAATCTTCAGCCGGTAGGTATTGTTGTGCTTAAAGATAAAATCCGTAAAGAAGCAAAAGCAACCCTTGAGTATTTTGACAAACAGGGTGTTGAGCTTAAGGTAATATCAGGTGACAATGTGCACACAGTTTCCGCCATTGCAAAAGAAGCAGGATTGAAAAAGGCAGACAAAATTGTTGATGCAACAACCCTTAAAACCGAAGAAGATATTTACACAGCAGTTGAAAAATATTCAGTATTTGGCCGGGTAACTCCTGAGCAGAAGCTGCAAATGGTTAAGGCTCTTAAAAAGCATGGTCACACTGTTGCTATGACAGGTGACGGAGTTAATGATGTTCTAGCATTAAAAGAGGCTGATTGTTCTGTAGCAATGGCAAGCGGCAGCGAGGCGGCACGGTGTGTTTCACAGTTGGTACTTTTAGATTCTAATTTTGCTTCAATGCCAAAGGTTGTTGCAGAGGGCAGACGCTCAATTAATAACATTCAGCGTTCAGCATCTTTGTTTTTAGTAAAAACCGTTTTTTCAACTTTACTTTCAATTATATTTGTTTTTCTTGGGCAGCTTTACCCGTTTATGCCTATACAAATGACACTTATAAGCGCTTTTTGCATAGGCTTTCCGTCATTTGTGCTTGCACTTGAACCAAACGAAAACAGAATTACCGGTAATTTTCTGCTTAATATACTTAAAAGAGCAATACCGGGTGGTGTTACTATAACAATTTTGGTGGTTTTAATTACCATTGTGGGTAATATATTAAATCTTGATTCTGCACTTATTTCAACTCTTGCAGTAGCTGTAACAGCATTTATAGGACTAATGGTAATTTATAAAACCAGTCTTCCGTTTAATGCTATTCGCACAGCAATGTTTGCAATATCAGTTAGCGGTATTACATTGGGTGTAACCTGTTCAAAATATTTATTGCATGATCTTATGCACATTGATAACCTTTTTGGCATGGTAGATATGAACCTTAACTTTTTACTATACTTTGCTTTATTTGCAGCTATTGCTGTTGCAGTGTTTGTGTTGGCAAATTATATTGCTAGTAGAATACAGGTGCCTGATGACAAAGAGTTTAAACTGCCTATTTTAAGCTTGTTTAAAAAACACAATTAATTATATGGAGTGTTAAAAATGGAAGAATGCAATAAAATAAAAAAGCTGCAGCATATTATAGATAATTGTAATAATATAGTATTCTTTGGTGGTGCAGGTGTTAGTACAGAGTCAGGCATACCCGATTTTAGAAGTGTTGATGGTTTATATAATCAAACCTATAAATATCCTCCTGAAGAAATACTTAGCCATACCTTTTTTGTACATCATACAGATGAATTTTACGATTTTTATAAAGATAAAATGCTTTGTTTTACAGCTAAGCCTAATAAGGCTCATATTTTTTTAAGCGAGCTTGAAAAAGCCGGTAAGCTTAGTGCGGTTATAACACAAAATATAGACGGTTTACATCAGCATGCAGGCAGTAAAAAGGTTTATGAGCTTCACGGCAGTGTGCATAGAAATTACTGTTTGTCATGCGGCGCTTTTTATGATGGCAGATATATTGAAAAGTCAGTAGGAATTCCTCGCTGTGAAAAGTGCAACGGAATAATAAAACCTGATGTTGTACTTTACGAAGAAGGCTTAGATGACAAGACCATTGAGCAGAGCATAAAAGCAATATTAAATGCTGACTGTCTTATTATTGCAGGCACAAGTCTTACAGTGTATCCTGCAGCAGGATTAATACGGTATTTTAAAGGCATATACCTTGTGCTTATTAACAAAAGCCAAACTCAAGCTGACAGCAGGGCAGACTTAATAATAAACGACCCGGTAGGTCAAGTGCTTTCACGAATTGAAATATAATGAAACATGAATTTTAAGGTAAATCAGAGAAGCATGGCTCTATTTTGGAATTCTTAAGTGAAATTATTTGTATTAGTAGCACTAGACGGTTATTTTAATTTTTCAGCTAAAATTTTAACAGGTTATTAACAGATTATAAATTAATTTTATATTTACCATCGCAGTTTGCCATTAAGAAATCTTTATGTTATACTAATAGCAATAGGAAATATAAATGATTAATACTAATTGTAATTAAGTAGGCTTAGCTTTAGTTGATTAGATTAGTATATTGCGAAAGGGTGAATACTATGAAAAAATTAAAAGAAATTAAACCGCTTAATATGCTTATGCTTACCATTGCAGGTATTGTAAATGCTTTTGGTATTACACTGTTTCTTGCACCGGTAAAGCTATATGACAGCGGAATTTCAGGAACATCTATGCTTTTGTCACAAATAACACCTGAATATTTGTCGCTGTCAATTTTCCTTTTAGTACTTAATGTTCCGTTGTTTTTGTATGGTTTAAAAAAACAAGGCGTAGTGTTTACCTGCTATGCTATTTACACCGTTGCAGTTTATTCTCTTACTGCATGGCTTATTACCGATATTTTGCCTGTTGATGTAAGTATAGCTTCACCTTTGGCTGGTACCGACCTTTTGTTGTGTGCATTGTTTGGTGGTGTAATTTCAGGCGTTGGCAGTGGTCTTGCAATTCGATTTGGCGGTGCTATGGATGGAATTGAGGTTATGGCAGTAATTTTTTCAAAGCGTCTAGGAATTACTGTAGGAACTTTTGTAATGATATATAATATTGTACTGTACATAATATGCGGCTTTGTAATTCAAAGCTGGATTTTACCTTTGTACTCTATAGTAACCTATGCCGCTGCACTTAAAACCGTCGATTTTATTGTTGACGGTTTTGACCGTGCAAAATGTGCCATTATTATTACGGTACAGCCAAATGAAATTTGCAAGGCACTTTCAGAAACCTTTGAAAGCGGTACAACAAGACTTAAAGCAAAGGGTGGTTACTCTAACACCGATAAAACGATGATATACTTCATTGTTAACCGTTTTCAGGTAACTAAAATGAAAAATATTGTACACGAAATTGACCCAACAGCTTATATTACCATTAGCGAGGTTGTAGATGTTTTTTCAGTAAACAGCAGTAAATAGAATTTGGGTTATTATTTATTTATAATTATAAAACGGAAGTTTCTTTATTTTTAAGATACTTCCGTTTTTGGTTATGTTGGTTATATAATTTAAATTTTATAATAAAGGTACTAAATAAATCTGCCTTAGAAAATATAAAAGTTTTAAAGATAGAATTAACAATTATGATATTAAAGACATTTATAAAATATGATATATTCTTGTAAGTGACTGCATATATTTTAGTGCATATATATAAAAGATTAAAACCTAATACTAATTTAAAAAGCAGGAAATATTATTAACTAATTTTACACAGCACCGCATTTTCCGCATAAAAAGGTGTTAATCTTCCTTAATTGAGTAATTATTTATAAATTTTTATAAAAACAACTTTTTATAAATAAATGTTGCAAATCTTGACGATGTAAATTATGTGGTATATAATTATAAATAATTATACGATATATACATATACACAATATATGTATATCAGTGTTGTACTTTAAATAGTATGATTAATTAAGGTATATATGAAAGTTATTATCAAAATATAGCGATTAATGTAATGAAATAAAAGAAAATTAAATTTAATGTTGAATTAAAGAGGTAAATTTTTATGACAGAAGAATTAAAAAGTAAAGTCAGTGCCTTTATAAAAAATGTTGGAAACAACTTTTTGTGTTATTTGCCTGTTGCTTTGCTTGGTATTGTACTTTGCTTTAGTATAAATGCTATTTTTGGTGCAGATGTAATAGTAGTGGGTGTGGTAACAGTGTTTACTGTAAAAGATCTTTACAAAACCACCTTTAAAGCATCAAACTATTTACGCTGTGCTTTGTATTTACTTGCAGCAGTGGTGCTTGGTACACTGGCAAGCCTGCATGTTTTGCTTGGAATTGTTATTAATTTTGCTGTGCTGTTTTACCTTGTTTTTGCGCATGGCAGTAATTTTAAGCTGGGGAGCTATTTTACAATGGGACTACAGCTTTTGCTTATGGAATACCCCGGATGTGTACATATTTCTGAAATTTTACCACGTTTGCTTTGTTTTGTTTTTTGTGTTGCTGTAAGCGGCGTGTTCTTAATTTTCTTTAACAATGTTTTTAGAAAGTATAAAGAAAATGTTTATGTTTTACGTGGCTGTAAGGTTATTGCAAACAAGCTTAACGTTCTTGTTGACGAAGGGGGCAATGACAAAACTGATCTTTTTGAGCTTACCACTGACTTTTGCAAAAGCAACTATGAAATTATGAAAAATCAGGGTAATATGTTAGACGAATCTACAAAGCATGATTTTTTAGCACTTATGACAATGGAGCAAATGAGTGATCTCATTTATGATACGGCAGCAAAGCTTGGTACTCTTACCGACAAAGACAGAGAGTATTTACAAGAGCTTCAAAGTATTTTTGCAAATATAAAAACACTTAAACGTTTGTCTCTTAACTTAAACTCATTTGTAGATGAATATTCATTAAGCAACCCACAGCTTTCGTCATTGTGGAAAAAATACATATTAACACTTTCGGAATATCTGAAATATAAAAGTAAACGTGTAGTTAAAACAAGTATAAAAGAGTCAGCCAAATTTAATATTTCAATACTGAAGAAAAGATTTAATTTGGCATCATATAACATGCGCAATGCTTTGCAGCTTGCTATAATTGTTACTTTATGCGGTGCATTGGCACAGCTTTTGCCTGTAGCTGAAGCTTTTTTAATTCCTATAATAGCACTTGCTGTACTGTCAGTTTACCCAAAGGTTAAGCTGAAACATACCATACCTGGTGCTGTGTCTGTATTAGTTCTTGCTGTAGTTTATATGCTGATTTTAGGTTGTGTACCGTTTGCATGGCGTATTCCTATGGTTATTGTATGTTCAATGCTTGGTTTGGCTACCGCCAAAAGAGAGTTTCCTCAGCTTGCTTTTGCAACGCAAATACTTTCAGGTGTGCTTTATCCTGCGTCAGTGACAAGTCCGGACGTACTTTTAAAATTTGTATTTGTAGGCGTGGGCTGTATATGCAGTTGGCTGCTTGTACGGTGGATTTTTAATACACCCGCCAATAGAATTTATAAGCTGCATATAAGTGATTTAATACAATTTGACTGGACAGCAATTCGCTTGCTTGAAGAAACACGTCCCGACAAAGGTATAGAAAACTATTTGTGCGAATTTATGCTTTTGCAGCATTTATTGGTTGAGCATATAAGTAACAGCTCGCCAAACAGTGTTGCAAGCAATAAAATAAGATATTCAAGCATGCTTTCTTTTAACTGCGATTTGCTTACAGAAATTGCTTATGCAATAACTATATTGAAGCCGGGTAAGATTCCAAAGGATTGGATACTTGCTATGAAAAAACGCTTGACAAACATTTTTTAATTTTATAATTATTTATGTAAATTTAATTATTAAAAATAACCGCCTTCGATTGCTTATTATAGCTCGTTGACGGTTATTTTTATATTAGTAGTAAAATCGGAGTAAATTATTACTTAACAATTTTTTAATTCAGACTGATATAAAAAATGTTTAAATTAAAAAAATATTCACACAATATCTACAAATTGTTATTAGTTTTGTATGAATAACCAAAAAAATAACAAAAATTTTTGTAGTTATTTAACTATACTTTTTAAAAATGAAGTGATATAATATAGCCATATTAAATAGTTAGCTATATTGCATAGTTAATTATTAAAAGAAAGGTGGATTTATATGACATACGACAAAATATTATCTGAATGTAAAGGTAAAGCTGTTTATAAGATAGGTGAAAGTGTAGTTAAGGTATTTGACACAGAATATTATCCAAAGTCAGATGTTCTTAATGAAGCTTTAAACCAGGCTAGAGTAGAGGAAACCGGTCTTAATATTCCTGATCTGAAGTCAGTATCAATTATTGACGGCAAGTGGGCAATTACTATTGATTATGTAGAGGGCAAAACCCTACAGGAGCTTATGAATGAAAATCCTGATAAAGTTGACGAATATCTTGATTTGTTTGTTGATCTTCAATTAGAGGTTCACAGTAAAAGGGCACCTTTGCTTAATAAGCTTAAAGATAAGATGAACAGAAAAATATCCAGCTTAAAGGATGTAGATGCAACCACTCGCTATGAATTGCACACTCGTCTTGAGTCTATGCCAAAGCATACAAAGGTTTGCCATGGAGATTTTAATCCAAGTAATATTATAATAGATAGTGAGGGAAAGGCACATATACTTGACTGGTCACATGCCACACAAGGTAATGCGTCGGCAGATGCTGCAAGAACATACTTAATTTTTTCACTAAAGCAGCCTGAGCTTGCAGATAAATACCTACAATTATTCTGTGCTAAAAGTAATACAGCTAAGCAATATGTACAGCATTGGCTGCCTATTGTTGCAGCATCTCAAATGGTAAAGGGTGTTGAGGAAGAAAAAGAATTTCTTATGAAATGGGTAGATGTTATTGAGTATCAATAATTGTTTATCTTTTTAACTGATTAATAGTGGGGCATAGCACATTTAATGCTATGTCCTCTTTTGTTTATCTGTATTATATAGAATTTTCAACTTATTATGTAGACAATTCTGCAAATAATAAGTTTGTAATGGAGGTAAGATATGAATATAAACAAATTTAAATATGATGGTAAAAAGAAATTTAATATTAAAGATGTTACTACAGAATATTCAGGTAAATTTACAAACAAGCTTGATGATTCACCGTTGTTTACAGAAAATGTAAATGAGATTCGTGAGCTTCAAGAAAAACTGTATGCCCAAAAGCAAGAGGGTTTGGTTATTATTTTTCAAGCTACCGATGCAGCAGGCAAAGATGGTGTAATTCGTACGGTATTTAGTATTTTAAGTCCTCACGGGGTGCAAGAGCATTGTTTTAAAGCCCCGTCTTCAACCGAACTTGCACATGACTATATGTGGAGAGTATGGCCTCATTTACCGGCAAAGGGTGACATAGCACTGTTTAACCGCAGCTATTACGAAGAGGTTATTATAGGTAAAGTGCATCAGTTATATAAAATGCAAAAAAAGGCTGACAGAATAAAAAATAAAACGGTTATAGAAAACAGATACGAGCAAATTAAAAATATTGAAAAATACCTTTATGAAAATTCAATAAGGGTAATAAAAATATTCCTTAATGTTTCAAAAGATGAACAGGCAGAAAGATTTATTTCACGAATTGACGAAAAGGAAAAAAACTGGAAGGTGTCTCAGGCTGATATTAAAGAAAGAGAATATTGGGATGACTACCAAAAAGCCTTTGAAGATATGGTTAACAATACATCAACTGAAATTGCACCGTGGTATGTTGTACCTGCGGACCATAAATGGTATGCACGTTATATTGTTTCTGAAATTGTAAGAAATACACTGCATCAAATGAATCCGGAATTTCCAAAGGTTGATGACAGCATAATGAAGTTTGCTGTAGAAACAAGGCAACAGCTTTTAGACAGTATAGAAAGTCAAAAACGAAGAAGCAAAATTATTTCTAAACAAAAAAAGAAGCAAAAAGAAAGTAAAAGTGAAAATAAATAATTTTACAGTTTTACTAAAGTCAATTGTTAATATTTAAAAAACAGATCGTTATATAATGGAAATTCATATTCTCATATGATATAATACTTAAAGTGCAAAAATTATAAAGACGATGTGGAGGATTAATATATGAATATATCTTTACTGGGCTGTGGCAGATGGGGATCGTTTATCGCATGGTATCTTGACAAAATAGGGCATAATGTTTATTCTTGGGGATTGGAAAGCGAGGAGGTTTTTCAGAACCTTAAAAGAGACCGTAGGAACGACTATGTAGAGTTTAGCGATAAAATAACAATTACATCAGACCTGACACAGGCTGTACAGCATGCAGATGTTATGGTTATTTCAATAAGCTCACAGGCGTTAAGCGGTTTTATGCAAAGTTTGTCAAAAGAAAATTTAGACGGTAAAGCGATTGTTCTTTGCATGAAAGGTATAGAAGAAACTACAGGCAGACGTCTTACAGAAATTGTAGGGGATTATGTTGACACAAAAAAGACACCTGTTGCTGTTTGGGTTGGACCGGGTCACCCACAGGACTTTGTTCGTGGAATACCAAACTGTATGGTAATAGACTCTGATAATGAAGAACTTAAGAAAAAGCTTGTAAACGAATTTTCCAGCGAATTAATCCGTTTTTATTTTGGTCAAGATTTAATAGGTACAGAGGTTGGTGCAGCTGCAAAAAATGTAGTAGGAATTGCCGCAGGTATGCTTGACGGAATGGGATACACCTCGTTAAAGGGTGCTTTAATGGCAAGAGGAACACGAGAAATTTCTAGGTTAATAAAAGCTATGGGTGGTAACGAAATGTCAGCCTTTGGTCTGTGCCATTTAGGTGACTATGAGGCGACTTTGTTTTCACAGTTCAGTCATAACAGAAGATTTGGTGAAATGCTTATAAAAGGTGAAAGCTTCTCAAAGCTTGCCGAGGGTGTTTCTACTACCAGAGCACTTGTAAAATTAAGCGAAAAATATAATGTAGATTTACCTATAGTAAACGCAGTGAACCAAGTAATTACTTACAACAAAGACCCAAAAGAAACATTATCTTCACTATTTTTACGTTCAGTTAAGGATGAATTTTAATGCAGAAAAATAAAAATCTTATTTATACTTGACATTTGTTTTAAAAAAGCGTATAAATGGTATTGTAATAAATATAATTAAAGGCTATGACAAGGACACGGAGCATAATTATTCTATTTTAAGAGAGTTGACGGTTGGTGTAAGTCAACAAGAATATGTGTAAATCTATCCCCTTTAAGCTGACATCTGAAAATTATAGTAAGATAGTACGGGTTCTCCCGTTATAGAGAATAGCATTGTAAGATGCTGTAAAGCGGTCTGTAATATGCAGACAATTAAGGTGGTACCGCGGAATTTCGTCTTTCGTCCTTTTATTTGGGCGAAAGACTTTTTATTTTGTTATTTTTAAGAACTAATTCAAGTTGAACTGTAACAGGCTGTGACAAAATTATTTTATAAGAACACATACAGTTTTACTTCAATTAGCAAGAATATTAGGAGATGTTTTTAATGCTGACATTAGACAGAATTTATCATGCGGCTTATGTACTTAAAGACGCTATCAGACCAACTGATTTAATTAAATGCTCGGCTGATGTTATACCGGGAACTTCAGTTTATTTAAAGACTGAAAATTTGCAGGTAACTGGTTCATTTAAGGTTAGAGGTGCTTACTATAAAATTTCACAGCTTACCGAAGAAGAAAAAGCCAAGGGCGTTATTGCTTGCTCAGCAGGAAACCATGCACAGGGCGTAGCCCGTGCCGCAACTAAAAATGGTATTAAGTCATTGATATGTATTCCTGACGGTGCACCAATAAGCAAAATTGAGGCCACAAAGCGTTTGGGGGCAGAGGTTTGTCTTGTGAAAGGAACCTATGACGACGCTTATGCAAAGGCGGTGGAATTGCAAAAAGAAAGCGGTGCCGCATTTATTCACCCGTTTGATGACGAGCTTGTTATAGCCGGTCAGGGTACAATTGGTCTTGAAATTATAGACGCTAAGCCTAATATCGATGCGGTTGTAGTACCTGTTGGCGGCGGCGGACTGATTGCCGGTGTAGCCTTTGCTATTAAGTCGCTTAACCCAAATGTTAAAGTATATGGTGTTCAGGCGTCCGGTGCACCGTCTATGGTGCAAAGTGTAAAGCATGGTCAAATTGAAACACTTGATTCTGTACACACCTTCCAGGATGGTATTGCAGTAAAAACACCTGGCACGTTAACTTACGAAATTGCCAGTAAATATGTTGACGATTTTATAACAATAACTGACGATGAATGTGCAGCGGCTATATTAACGCTTTTAGAGCGTCAAAAGCTTGTAACCGAGGGTGCAGGAGCAAATGCGTTTGCATCAGTTTTATTTAATAAAATTCCTGACCTTAAGGGCAAAAGAGTATGCTGCTTGCTTTCAGGCGGTAATATTGATGTTACAATTCTTTCAAGAGTAATCAACCGCGGTTTGCAAATGAGCGGCAGACTTGCCGACTTTACTTTAGAGCTTCTTGACAAGCCTGGACAATTGCAGGGTGTATCAGAAATAATTTCTAATTTAGGAGGAAATGTTGTTTCTGTCAGTCACGACAGGGCAGAGCTAAATTCTGATATTAATGCCTGCTATTTACGTATTAGTATGGAAACACGAAACCAAAACCATGTTGATGAAATTAAGGCGGAGCTAATTAAAAATGGCTATAGAATAGTTTAATATTTTACATATATCGGAGGTAATTATTATGGCAGAAAAAATTTATACCAAAAATGCACCTAATGCAATAGGACCTTATTCACAGGCAGTTGTAAGCAGCGGTATGGTATTTACATCAGGTCAAATTGCTATTAACCCTGCAACAGGTAATGTTGAGGCATTAACAATAGCAGACCAGACAGAGCAGGTTATGAAAAATCTTGGCGAGGTACTTGAGGCGGCGGGCTCAAGCTATGATAAGGCTGTAAAAACAACCTGTTTCTTAGCAAATATGAGTGACTTTGGCGTATTTAACGAAATTTATGGCAAGTATTTTTCAAGCAAGCCTGCACGCTCATGTGTAGCTGTAAAAGAATTGCCAAAGGGTGTTCTTGTAGAGGTAGAAGTAATTGCTGAGGTATAAATCCATAAGAATTGATATTTAAAATTTAAGAATAATAAAAACTCTCTTGTTGATTTTATATTTTTGTTTTTTTCAACAAGAGAGTTTTTAGTTTAATTTATATTAATTACATATGAAAATAATTTTTTATATATTAAATTATTGTAAGATAAATTATGATTTAGCGAACTAACTGTTTGCAACACACTTAAAAGTTTTGATTAAACTTTTTCAAAAGTTTATGGGTCAAGGGTGAAACCCTTGTGGGTT